>CP102060.1:0-311367 GCA_024579835.1 Clostridiaceae bacterium HFYG-1003 | reverse complement strand
GGCCGCGGTTGCCCACCAGCGTGTCATACCCCTGGGGCTGCCGCCGGATGAAATCCAGGATATTGGCCTGATCACAGGCCCGATCCAGCTCCGCCTGCGTCGCCTCCGGCCTGGCATAGAGCAGGTTGTCGCGGATGGTGCCGTTGAACAGATAAGTATCCTGGGTCACAACGCCGATCTGCCGGCGCAGAAAACCCAGCTCCAGCCGACGGACATCGATTCCGTCCAGCCGCACCCGGCCGCCGGTGACATCATACAGCCGGGGAATCAGATTGATGATGGTGCTCTTCCCCGATCCGGAGGGACCGACGATGGCAATGCTTCTGCCGGGATCCAGTGAGAAGCTGATGTCCTTGAGAATCGGGCGGTCCGGATCATAGGCAAAGGAGACCTGTTCGAAGTCGACGCGTCCTGCCGCCGCTTTGGGAACTACCGCGTCCGGCGGGGAAGCGATGTCCTGGGGCAGGTCAAAATACTCAAAAATTCTGGTAAACAGCGCCATGGAACGGATCCAGTCTACCTGGATGTTCATCAGGGCATTGACCGGCGCATACATTCGGCCCAGCAGAGCTACCAGCACGGTAATGTCGCCCACGGTCAGGTTGGAGTCATAGCGCATCATGAGCACGCCCCCCACCAGGTAGATCAGCATCGGCCCGATGCTGGAGAAGGTCGTGAGCGCCACCCGAAACCAGCGGCCTGCCATCCGTTCGCGGATGTTCAAATCAATCATGGCCCGATTGGCAGCTTCATAGCGCCCGTACTCCGCATCCTCCCGGCCGTACAGCTTGACCAGCATCTGGCCGCTGACCGACAGCGTTTCATTCAGGATGCTGTTGATCTCATCGTTATGCACCTGCGCTTCCCGCGTCAGAGACCAGCGGGTCTTGCCCACCCGCTTGGTCGGCAGAGTAAACAGCGGAACCAGAATCAGTCCCAGCGTCGCCAGAATCCAGTTCTTACGGTACATCGCAATCAGCGCCACCGTGAGGGTGATGGAATTCGAAAGAATGCTGGTCAGCGTGTTGGTGATGATCAGCTGGACACCGGAAATATCGCTGGTCATGCGGGTGATGATGTCACCCTGCTGGTTGGTAGTGAAAAACTGCTGGGACATGCCCTGGAGATGCCGGAACATGCTGTTGCGCATGTCGAAGGTGATGTGCTGTGAGATCCAGGCATTGAGATAGCTCTCCAGCACTCCGATCAGATTGGCCCCCAGCGTAACGCCCAGAGACATACCAATCAGAGAAACCACTACCGGCAGATTTCTGCCGATGAGCCCCTCGTCAATAATTCGTCCGGTCAGGATGGCGGGGAACACCTGCAGAACGGATGCTGCCAGTATGGCGACGAACACCAGACTCAGCTGCTTCCAGTAGGGGCGCAGATATCCCCAGATCCGCAGAAGCAGTTCCCGGCTGACCTTGGGGCGATTCGCCTTCTCCTCGTCCGACAGAAATCCGCGGGACCCTCGACCCATTCCCTTTACGTCCATGGCGCTCCTTTCTCCGATGCGGAATCCGAATCCCTCTCCTGATGTTCCCGTTCTTCCAACCCAGCTGCCAGTTTTTGCGCCAGATGGGTCAGCTCCGCGGTTTCCTCCGGGGTCAGGATGCCGGCCAGCTGATCGGCCAGTTCTGTCCGCTCATGGCGCAGGTGCTCCAGATGCTGTCTTCCCCGGGGCAGCAGCCGCACGACAAAAACCCGCTGATCCTTGTCATCCCGGTCTCGCTGAATCAGCCCCTTCGCTTCCAGCCCTGCCAGTTTCTCATTCAGCGATGACGGCCGAACGTCCAGCCGATCCGCCAGATCCCTTGTGGAAATTCCATCCAGCAGCTCGATCAGCCGCAGCATCCGAAATACTCCCCGTCCGCCATGGGGACGCTCCGTCGGCCGCCGCCGCAGCAGCCGCATCACCCGATCCAGCGCTCCCAGCATTTGTTCTTCATTATTTTGATCGATCAACATGATCCACTCCTCTTTTGTAACAGGTACCTGTTTATTTGCTTTCATTTTATAACAGGTACCGTTCGAAGTAAAGAACTTTTTCAGAGACCCCCTCCCTCCCGGTCACCCGAGAGTCTCTGCCTGATCACCTGGTATGGAAATGTTGCCTGGTATGGAAATGGAGTGAGTGCAGGCACTCACTCCATTTCCATGTAGCCCGACATCATGCAGACACCGGCTGCACCGGCTGCAATGGCCAGATGAGCATTGTCCGCGCTGATGCCGCCGATGGCGAAGACGGGCAGGCTGACACTGCGGCAGACTTCTTCCAGAAACTCGATCCCTCTGGGAGACAGACCCTGCTTGCAGGCGGTGGCAAATATGTGTCCCGCCACCAGCCGGGTGGCTCCCATTTGCTGGGCTGCCTTGGCCTCTTCTGTCGAGTGGACGGATACGCTGATTTGTTGGAAATCAGCCAGTTCGTCCCGAAAGTGCCGGAGATGGTCAAAGGGCAGATGAATCGAAGCGCAGCCCAGCTGACGGGCAAGTGCGGGCCGACTGCGCAGAATGCATTCGATGCCATGGCGCCGGGCAAGCGCCAGGACCGCTTTGGCCATGGTGATGTACTCTGCATAGCTCAGATCCATTTCCCGAAGCAGAATCGCGTCCGGCATGGTCCGGGCGATGACTTCCAGCTGTTCCAGGAACGGCCGGCGGGACATTCTGCGGTTGGTTACCGCAATTCGACGGCCGCTAAAGGTAGACATATTCATTCCGCACCGCCTCCAGTCCCCTGCTCTGTATGGCGATCGTTACTTCCGCCACGGTTCTTGAATCGAAGATTTCGAACTGTTCATCGCCGGTGTCCTCCCCGGAGACATGGGACCCGATCCCGGTACTGACTCCGGCCGAAATTTTTGTAGCCATCCGGCCAATGACCTGGTCCCTGAACTGCGCCCGTTCCCGGGTGGATATGGTCAGATTGGCGTACGGCAGAAACAGCCGGTAAGCCGCCATGATCTGGAGCAGCTCCTCCTCACCGATGAGCTGAGGATCGATTGGCTCTTCCGTTCCGGCCGGACAAAGCCGGGGACAGGATATTGAGATCTCGGCATGAGGGTATTTGCGCTGAATCAGGTGAGCGTGCAGCCCGGTAGCGAAGGCATCTCTGCGAAAATCCGCCAGACCCAGCAGCGCACCGAAAGCAACTCCGCGCATTCCTCCCCGCAAAGCCCGTTCCTGGGCATGGAACCGGTACGGAAAGCTCCGTTTCCGCCCGGCCAGGTGCAGTTCCCCATACCGGATCGGATCGTAGGTTTCCTGAAACACCGTCACAAAGTCAGCGCCGGATTCATGAAGATGGGCATACTCCCGACTGTCCATGGGATAAACCTCAACTCCTACCATTTTGAAATGCCGGCGGGCCATGGCACAGGCCGCCGCGATGTACTCCACATCGGAAGCGGCCGGACTCTCTCCGGTCAGCAGCAGGATCTCTTCCAGGCCGGTATCGGCGATGGCCCGAAGTTCCTCTTCCATGCGCTGGGGATCCAGCTTCATCCGGCGAATCTGATTGCGGCAGTTGAACCCGCAGTAGACACAATGATTCTCACAGTAATTGGAAAGGTAGAGCGGAGTAAACAGATACACTGAGCTTCCGAAATGCCGGCGGGTTTCTTCCGTGGCCCGACGGACCATTTCCTCGAGATACGGCCGGGCAGCCGGGGACAGCAGGGCGGCAAAGCCATCCGCTGAGAGCCGGTCGGACTGAAGCGCCCGCTCCACATCCGCCCCGCTGAAGGCGCCTTCATTGTATGCCGCCCGGGAAGTCAGCACCCGGTTCATGATGTCCTCGGGGATTGCTTCCATGTCCGGCAGATATGCCATGGGATCCATTCCTCTCATCATCTGCCCGTCTCCTGCAGCAAACCGGTGAGGGGTGACGAAGCCGCCGCTCCCTGCCGGATGATCCGCCCCAGGCCGGAGCGGCACGCCAGCCGACCGGCCTCGATGGCCTGACGGAAGGCACCCGCCATCATGGCAACATCTCCGGCAGTGGCAATGGCGGTATTCGCCATAATCGCCGCCACGCCCATCTCCATGGCTTCACAGGCCTGCGAGGGCCGGCCGATGCCGGCGTCGACAATGACCGGCAGGTCCATCTCATCCACCAGGAGCTGAATAAACTCCCGGGTGCACAGGCCCTTGTTTGAACCGATGGGCGCGGCCAGCGGCATGATGCAGGCTGCGCCGGCATTGGCCAGATCCCGGGCCACATTCAGATCGGGATACATATAGGGCATGACGATGAATCCTTCCTTCGCCAGAATTTCCGTAGCGCGGATGGTTTCCTGATTATCCGGCAGCAGATACTTACTGTCCCGGATTACTTCAATTTTGACAAAATCGCCGCAGCCCATTTCCCGGGCCAGACGGGCAATCCGCACCGCTTCCTCAGCGGTGCGTGCCCCCGACGTATTGGGCAAGAGCGTCACCCCTGCCGGAATATGATCCAGGATGCTCTCCCCCGAGGTGTTGGCCCGGCGCAGCGCCAGGGTTACGATTTCGGCCCCGGCATGTTCCACCGCCGCCCGGATCAGCTCCATGGAATATTTCCCCGATCCCAGGATGAAGCGGGAAGAAAACTCCCGCCCCCCGATGATCAGCTGATCCTCCCGATTGCCTGCTTGTTCTGTCCTTCTGTCCTTCAATTCGTATCCTCCCCATGGATCATCTGATGATCCCTCATTGCGCGATTTGTCGTTCTGTTTATCCGTTTGTTCTTTCCAGCTTTTAGTCTGACCGATGGATCCATCGGTCAGATCTGTGTCTCGCCCAGGAGCAGGCGGATTGCCCCGTTGGCCTGATGGCCCGCACAGATGCTGACCCGGGCCGCCATCAGGCCGATGCCGGAGTCGATGTCGGTGGTGCCGTCACCGCACAGGCAGAGCCGTCGCCCCATCCGGCGAGAGCTGATGGCATTGGCGCTGCCATATCCCGCCATGCCCGAGCCCGCGATGACCACAGTTTCTGTGGTTTCACCCAGCAGGGTATTAACGAGCATGGCTTTGGCCTGCGGCCGGTCAAAGGCTTCACAGACGATGGGATCGGCCCGGAAGATCTCACCGGCGTTTTGCTCGGTCACCCGCAGCTGATCCGTCCGGATGTCCAGATAAGGATTGATCCGTTTCAGTTCTTCGCTCAGCGCCTGGGTCTTGGCCATCCCCAGGTGCTCCAGCCGGTAGGCCTGACGGTTCAGGTTGCTCAGTTCAACCACATCAAAATCCACCAGGTGGAGGCAGCCCACTCCTGAGCGGGCCAGCATCACCGCGATATGGGAGCCGAGCCCGCCCAGTCCCGCGATTCCAACCCGGCCCCGGCGGAGTTTTTCATGGACCGTCGGCGAAAAGCGCTCGTCCATGACCTTCTCAAATTCCTGTGGTGAGGGGATCCCTCCCTCGCAATGGTTTCGTTCCATAATCCTGTTTAACCTCCTCCGACAAACTGCACAATTTCCAATGTATCCCCCGCTGCCAGCACCAGATTGGCATACTCTGTCCGTCGCACCAGTTCTCCGTTGCGTTCCACCGCAATCCGGTCCTGTGCAAATCCTGCCTGTTCCAGAAATTCAGCCAGAATCAGGCCTGCGGCCTCTTCCCGGGAAATGCCGTTTACCCTGATCATGCGCTCACCCCCCTGTGTCATGAATGATCGGTCTGCATTCCACGCTGCCCGAACAAGCAAAAAAGGCCACACGAAGAAGCTACACCCGCGGTGGTGTACCCCTTCGTGTGACCTTTCACACTCTGGCAATATTATATCAATTGAACGAGAAATGTCAAATGGCTCCCAGGGCGGATTGGCATGACCTGCGGCTGATCGGGCGATCTCTTGCCCGGCGGAGCGGCGTGCCCTCATAAAAAAAGCCTGGGATCAGAGAAAAATCCCCAGAGGACATTTTTGCCGGCTATGGCCGGATTTTTCCGGTCCGTTTCAGCCACTCATCCTCCAGCAGGGCGTAGACGCAGTCGTCCAGCCACCGGCCGTCCTGCCGTAAGCTTTTGATGAAATGGGCTTCCTGGCGAAAGCCCAGGTTCTTCAGCAGGCGGATGGACCGCTCATTGTCCGGATCCACGGAGCCGGTGATCCGGTGTTTCCCCCGAACGGTGAACAGATAATCGATGACGGCTGACACTGCCTCCAGGGCATAGCCTTTGCCCCAGGCAGCGGGAGCGAGGGTATAGCCGATCTCCATCTGATGCTCATCCACAAAGTGAAGGCCGATGTCGCCGATCAGGCGGCCATCGGGCAGACAAACCGCCAGCTGAACCCAGCCGTACCCTTTTTCCGCCTGCTCCAGCGAATTGGTCCGGGCAAACTCCCGGACTTCCTCCACCGCCCCCGGCCGCCAGGACTGGTACCGGCTCACCTCAGGCAGGGAGCGGTAGTCAAAGAGCGCTTCGCTGTCGCCTTCGCCCAGAACGCACAGCTCCAGCCGCTCGGTCCGGATGCGGATCGTTGCTGTCTCATCCATGGTGTGTGCCTCCTTAATTCATAGGCGGGTCGTTCCGATCCGCCAATCATCTGATCTGCCGGAAGGATCCGGCGCCAGGATCGGTCCTGGCCCCGGGTTACTCGAAGGCCGGCGTGCTGGCCCAGCTGTACTGATCCTGCAGGAACTGGCGTACTTTCTGGCTCGTCAGATGCTTGATCAGCGCTTTCATGCCGTCGCTATCCTTGTTGTCGCTGCGCGCTACCAGGGAGATGGCGTAGCCTTTCGTCACATCATCCTGCTTCTCCACATAGAGGCGCTGTTCATTGCCTTCCAGCTTCAGGCTCTTGGCGTAGGTAGGATACATGACGGCCAGTCCGGTCTCGCTGTATTTCTGAGCCAGACTGGTCAGCGGCACCTGGTCATCCAGCTTCAGATTCTTGGGATTTGTTGCAATGTCTTCCAGGGTCAGACCCGTGGTCTTGCCATCCTTGAAGGTCAGAAGGCCGGCCTGTCCCAGCAGATACAGCGAACGGCTCAGGTTCGTGGCATCATCGGCCAGGGTAATGCTGGCACCGTCCGGAAGATCCGCCAGATTCTTCGGGTCTTTGGAATACAGGGCAAAGGTTGCGTGGTAGATGGGCTGAACCGTCACCAGATCGGAGCCGTTGGCCTTGTTGAAGGATTGCAGGAAATAGTCATGCTGAATCATGTTGGCATCGAGCTCCTTGCTCTTGAGCAGGTTGTTCGGAGCCTGATAATCCGAGAACTCGCTGATATTGAGTTCAAAGCCGTCTTTCTTCAGATCATCCTGAATCAGAAGCAGCAGCTCCTTCATCGGATAGAACGCGACGCCAACCTTGATCTGTTTGCTCTGGGCGGGAGCCGGGCTGCAGCCTGCCAGGGACAGGGTCATCGGGACCAGCAGCAGTGCGGCCAGCCAGGCGGTCGAACGGATTTTTTTGAATGATTTGTGAAACATGAAGAATTCTCCTTTATCGTTTGTCGTAATGTTTCGCGATCCAGTTTCCGGTGGTCTGGACCAGATGCACCATGAGGATCATGGCAATGATGATGATCCACATCAGTTCGTAGTTGAAGTTGTGATAGCCTTCGCTGATGGCCAGGTAGCCCAGACCGCCGCCGCCGATGATGCCCATTACCGTGGAATACGACAGCAGGCTGATGGTGGTGGAGGTAAAGCTCAGGACCAGCGAGCTGCGCGCTTCCTTCAGCAGAAAGTACCGGAAGTACTGCAGCGTGTTGGCGCCCAGGGCGTAGGAGGTTTCATAGGTGCTTTTGCCCACATCCAGCAGATCCTGCTCGGTGAAGCGGGCAAAGGTGGCGATGCCGATGAGGCTCAGCGGAACCTTGGAGGCGTTGACGCCAAAGCCGGTGCCGATGAGCATTCGATTCAGCGGAATGATGACGATGATGAACAGGATAAACGGAACCGATCGGATAATATTGATGGCCCCGGACAGCAGAAAATAGACGAGCCGGTTCTGCCGGATTCCGTCCGGCCGGGTCAGGAACAGAAAAAAGCCCAGGATCAGCCCGCCGGTCAGGGCCAGGATCATGGCGGTCAGCATCATGTCGCCGGTCTCCAGAAAAGCCTTCAGCAGGTCCCCTTGGAATTTCTCAAAGGCCTGCAGGGATCGATCAATCATAGCGGAAGGCCTCCTGATAGGACACCGGCTCGATTTTATGGGGCCGCAGCGTCAGGATGTCCGAAATCCGGCCGTTCTCGATGATGGCGACCCGGCCGCACATAGCCTTGATGACGGCAATGTCGTGGGACACCAGGACAATGGTTGTGCCAAAGCGCTCGTTGATCTCCTTGAGCAGCTTAAGCACCTCGTAGGTCATTTTCTCATCCAGCGCCGAAGTCGGCTCATCACAGAAAATCAGCTTCGGCCGGGTCATCAGGGTCCGTGCCATGGCAACCCGCTGCTTCTGACCTCCGGACAGCGTCCGGATATAGGCGTTCTCGTAATCCGCCAGCCCGACGAAGGACAGGAGCTCTCTGGCCCGGACCAGATGGTCCGCTTTACTGCCTCCCCGCCAGCGGGTGGGCAGCAGGACATTTTCGATGACATTAAGATTGCTCAGCAGATTGAAGCCCTGAAACAGCATGGAGGTTTCCCGGACCAGTTCATGGCGGGAGATCCGGTCCAGCTTTCTGCCCATCAGATGGATGACACCGGCTTCCGGCTCAATGAATCCGGTCATCATGCGCAGGATGGTGGACTTGCCGCTGCCGGTTTCCCCCACCAGGCCGAAGATTTCCCGCTCACGGACGCTCAGGCTGACATCGTTGATGACAACGGTCTGTTTGCCGTTGATGTCAAAGTGTTTGGACACTCCTTCAAAGCGGATCATCGGCTGCTCCGATCGGTCCGGGGAAAACCCCATCGGTTTTTCGGTTGTTTGCTCATAGGTCATTCCAAACCGTTCCGTCCGGGGACGGAGGTCTTCCTCCCTTATTGATTCAAGCGGTTGATCCCGGAGATGCCGCAAAGGGTTTCCCGGAACAACATAGCAATATTATATCTTGACGAAGCGCTTCCGACAAATCGCCGGGTAAAAATGAGCCGGACAATCAGTCCGACTCAGTGCTGGTCCGGCTTTGCTGCGACTGCCTGATTTGACCAGTCCAGTACGCGCAGGGCCCGCAGGGTGTTCCACCGGCTGGGTGTTCCGGCCTGCTCCATGTCAAAAAAAGTCGCACCGGGATGCTTGCGCGCCAGATTCCAGGTTCCTTCCCGGTTTCGGCGGGAATCCAGCCAGGACAGGGCCGGCTTCAGCCGGTCGTCCCGGCAATTGACCGCCCGAAAATAATCCAGAACGGTCAGGACATCATAGTGCCAGTAGCTGGGATAGGCCAGGCGCAGCCAGTCCGGTCGATCCGGCCGGAGCAGGCTCTGCTCCAGCAGGAATTCATGGGCTTTTGCCTGCGCCAGCTTTACCCCGGCATGCTGTGGATCCACCTGCCGCTGGAATTCGAACAGACCCTTCAGGATCAGCAGGGTATTTTCACAGGCATAGCGTTGCGCCCCCGGCTTGTCATCATACACCCAGGAGCCGTCGGCTTGCTGCAGTGTGACCAGAAACTCGGCAATGGCGGTAACCCTGGGATCTTCATAGCCAAACCAGGCGAGAATCCCGAGAACCAGGCCGGTCACCCCGGTGTCCCTCAACTTCTGGCCGGAGGAGTAGCGAATCTCCCGGTCCTCAAAGATGCCGCGGCGAAACAGCTGATCACAGGCCAGCGCAGTCTTTCGGTTTTGCGGCATTCCGCATTCCTTGAGCTGCAGCATGACATAAGTGGTGGAAACCCATTTTCCGACATACAGCCGGCCCGACCACAGTCCGTCATCATCCTGCTGTTCCAGCAGCGCCCGGCCCCAGCCAGTTCGCTCCATCCGGTTTCGCTCAGCTTCCACCTCCGTTTCTCGGGCTTCCGCCAGATCTCGGAGAACCTGCCAGCGGATGGCGGGATCCCCCGCCATGAGCCATTGAATCATTTCCTTGCGGTTCATCGGCAACCTCCTTGGTTCAGGTGATAGAAATCATCCCAGCCATTTCGATATCAGCCAGACGGCAAGAGCAATCCAACACAGGATCACCGGCACCGCGTAGAACCAGCGGCTGCGAGCTCCGCCGCTGCGCAGCTGCTGCGCCTGCTCCCGGCATTCATTGAGAATCTCCGGGGGAATCCGCCGGATCGTCAGCGCCGTCAGCAGAGGCAGGATCACCAGGTCATCCAGATAGCCCAGCACCGGAATGAAGTCCGGGATCAGATCAATCGGTGACAGGGCATACCCTACGGTAAGGGCCGCCAGCACCTTGGCTGAGCGCGGCGTATCGCTTCGCTTCATCGCCAGCCACAGGGCTGGAATCGAATCCATCGCTGCCTGGGCTTTTTCTTTCAGGTTCATTCGGTCCCCCCTCTAAAAAATCTAAGGATTCTTCGGTCTTGTCGCGATGGAATCCATTTTGAATAACGGGATCAGATCCTGGCTTCGGGATCTGATTCCCTGGACTCCCGCAGGAATCAGGCGGCGGCCAGTTGGGGTTAAAATTCGATCAACAGCGGCTGGTATCCTTTGGGCAGCGGCTCTTCCTCGAGAAATTCGAAGGTTTCATCGTTCAGAATCGGCAAAAACGCTTCAAAGGGCATGACCGGGAACTCGAAGGCATAATTGCTGGCCCCGAACCATTTGCCTTCCCGGGCTGACAGGTTCAGATCCCGGGCAAACTTGGTCTGGTTGGAGCAGTCATGGACCACCAGATCCCACTGCTCGTCATCGGCGATCTTCATGAATTTCAGTGTCAGTTCCCGGCTCCAGACCGGAGACAGATAGCCCTGGCGACACAGGTACATATTTTCGCCATAGTAGTTCTCCAGATTGTTTTCATTCAAATGGAGCTCTGCGCAGTTGATAAAATCCAGGCCGGTGGCCAAAATAGCCTCCTTCTTGCGGAAGAACGTCTCAAAGAATTCCGGAGTCATGGGGGTTTCGATGCCCACCAGCGGAATGTATTTCTTGGCCAGGGCAATGTTCTGAATCACAAAGTCCGAGCAGTTAGACGCGCCCAGGTTAAAGCGCAGTTCATTCAGACCGGCTTCACCCAGGGCCTTCAGCGTTTCCTCCGAGGCCAGGGTGCCATTGGTGTACAGATGCTGGTAGATTTTGGCTTGGCTGAACTTCTTGATCATGCCGTAGTATTTTTCAATTTCCATGAACGGTTCCAGATAGACATAAGCAACGCCGGATGGCTTCTTCTGGATGGACAGGAGCAGTTCCATGTCTTTTTCATAGAATTTCGTTCCGCCGATCTCCCACATGCCCTCTCCCACCGGACTGATGTTGTCAAGCTCGCCGTAGTTGTAGCAGAATTTGCAGTCCAGATTGCAGGTATTGGTTTTGCGGATGGCATTCAGTCCGGTTCCCAGGAGGCAGGATTTGCAGCCTCTGGGGAACTTATCGTCATTGCCCACGTAGTATGTCCGGTTCTCCAGGGTTTTCAGTCCACGGATCTGTTGCTTCAGTTCCTCATTACGCTGATCCACCACGGCTTCAATCTGGGCAAATACAGCATAGGTAATTTCCTCATGCTTTGCCGTAATTTCCTCTTCCCCGGTCAGCTGCGAAAAATAATCAAACCACAGCAGTGCGTCCGTTTTCGATATCTTCATTATATAGTTCCCTTCTTTTGGCAAAATTTTCAATCCAAAGTCATCTCAATTTCTGAGGCTTCATCCCTCTACTTTACCATATATTGGAAATGACAAAACCTGTTTTTTTTAGATCCTCCCGTATACCAGTCGGAATCCGCTCCGGACTGAAATCACCTCCGGACTGAAACCCACCCGGTCCGGTTTTTCCTGCGTCAGAAAGGAACCGCCCAGCGGGAGCGGTTCCTCGGGTTGTTATTCAATTCTCCGAACGCTCTATCCGGCATCTGACGGCGGATTCATCCGGCGGTAGAGGCCAAGAGCCAGAGCCATGGCAAACCCGATGCCGGTGATTATTACCAGCATGTTGGGATCATCGATGGTCAGGGGAGCCAGGATCTGAAGAATCTGGCCACGGATGGGGGCTCCCTGGTTAAAGGCTCGGACCAGAAATCCAAAGGGAAGCGCAGCCAGTCCGGAGATCAGGGCGAAAAATGTCATGGCGCGGAATCCGTAGAGGATGCCGCCGATCATAGCGCCGTATACGGCACCCATGATGCCGATGGCCAGGGCGTCCGCCAGTCCTGAACTGGAGAAGGACTCTGGCAGGATGGGCACCAGGTCAAACAGACCGGCGATGCCAAAGGCTGCCAGGATCGCAATGGGTACGCCGAACAGACAGGCCGCAACAAACTGCGGCAGTTTTTTCCATAAGCCCACCAGAATCGCCAGCAGCAGACCGCCGATTCCGCCGGCGACACCGGAGAGGAGGAAGCTTTGATCGGCAGCTGATCCGATCAGGGTGATCACCACCGCCCCGACGGCAAAGGCAATCAGCCCGGCCAGTGCGGTCCAGAGGACTCCCAGTGGTTTTGATGCAAGTCGTTCCATCATCTCATCTCCTTCGAATGCGTTGAGACTGGATGCCGGGGTAAAACCCCAGGTTCTTTAGTGTTATTTTACACTTTTTAGTGAATTAATTCAACCTCTGGACTATTCCCAATGGGTGATGTTGAAGCAGCTTGTCTCACCGGCCTGCCCTGGCTTTCAGAGCCTCGGCCATATCCGTTCTTTCCCAGGGCAGATCCAGCTCCGGGCGGCCAAAATGACCGTAGCAGGCGACCTGGCGATACAGCGGCCGCCGCAGGTCAAACTGGGCAATGATGGCTGCTGGCCGCAGATCGAAACTGGTTCGGATGAGGTCTTCCAGATCTGTTTCCGGAATCCGGGCCGTGCCGAAGGTATCCACCAGAAGGGCCAGCGGCCTGGCCACGCCGATGGCGTAGGATATCTGCACTTCACACTGATCTGCCAGTCCGGCAGCCACTATATTTTTGGCCACATAGCGGGCGGCATAGGCACCGGAGCGGTCGACCTTGGTCGGGTCCTTGCCGGAGAAGGATCCGCCGCCGTGGCGGGAATAGCCGCCATAGGTATCTACCATCAGCTTTTTGCCGACCCATCCGGAATCTCCTTCCGGACCGCCCACCACGAACCGGCCCGTGGAGTTGACGTAGATCTTGGTGTTCTCATCCAGCAGGGCCGCCGGCAAAGCCGCGGGAATGACCCGTTCGATCATGTCCCGCCGCAGATCCTCATAGGCAATGGTCTCATCGTGCTGACAGGCTATGACCACCGCTTCGATGCGGACCGGCTGATGTCCGAGGTATTCCACCGTCACCTGGGTTTTTCCGTCGGGGCGAAGATAGGGCAGCGCTCCGGTCTTTCTCAGCTCTGCCAGTCTTTTGGCCAGACGGTGAGCCAATGTGACCGGCAGTGGCATCAGTTCCGGGGTTTCATGGCAGGCGAAGCCAAACATCAGCCCCTGATCGCCGGCTCCCACCAGGTCCATTTCATCCTCGGATCCGGCCCGGGCTTCCAGGGAGGTGCTGACGCCGACTGAAATATCAGGGGATTGCTGATCAATTCCGGTCAGTACCGAACATTTGCCGCCGTCGATGCCATAATCCGTATCGGTATAGCCGATCTCCCGGATGATCTTGCGGGCAATGCCGGGAATATCGACGTCTGCTGTCGTCGTGATCTGACCGAAGATGGTGACCAGTCCGGTACTGGCTGATACGTCGCAGGCGACCCGGCTCATGGGATCCTGTTCCAGGATCGCGTCCAGAATTCCGTCCGCGATCTGGTCGCACAGCTTGTCCGGGTGCCCCTCCATGGTGGACTCTGAAGTAAAAAACCATCGTTTCATTGTTTTTCCACCTCCCTGAATCAATGGGCCCGATCGTTCGCTTTGTCGCCGATCAGACCGCTTTGTTTGACAGTACCGCCAGCCAGTGTTCGGTCCAGACAGGATCCATTTTCTTCAGCCGGTTTTTCTTCAAATTTTCCTTCATGATCCAACGAATGTCCGGATCGGTCTGAACCAGCCAATGCTCCATTCGGCTCTTTCCCGCGTCCGGTGCCGACACCGCCGCGACGCTCCAGCAGTAGCCCAGGCCCTGGCGAAGCACTTTCAGATCCTCTGATGTGCGATCCCGGCTCTCATAGAGACTCTGGGTCATCTGATCGAGCAGGTCAAAGACCGGTCCAGGATCTTCCATTCGCCGGAGCAGCCGGGGTTCGCACAGCGCGGCGGCCGCCGCCCGTTTTTCCAGCCAGGTGCCCTGACTCCAGGCTTTCATCTCCTGCAGCAGCCGATCCGGATTCCGGTCACCGTAGTTCTGCAGGGCCATGGCGGCTGCTTCCCGGATTCTCCAGCGAGGATCGGAGGCTGCCCGGCGCAGCTGTTCAAAGAGCTCCGTATGATCCTCTGAGAGGATTTCCCCCAGCCCCAGCACACCGCAGACCGGCAAAAATTCCAGGCAGGAACCGTACGGCGCTTCCTGCGCCGAGTACTGCAAATACCGAAGAAACAGCTCCAGATTTCCTTCCAGAGCCACCGCCTGAGCCAGCTCCAGATTGGCCCGGGGGCCCGGCAGGCGCGACTCTTCCAGCAGATACTGATCCCAGTCGCTGCGTTGTTTCAGACTTGCCCGGTACTCATCGACTCTGCTCACGGACTTTTCTCCTTCTAAATATTGCTGCTTATTGACATCCAATTGTTCCAAATCAGGCTGCTGGTTCAGACTTCGACGGTCTCTCCCGGCTTGAGCCGGAGCACGGCCACATCACTCCGACTGCGGACGATCTGCTCAAAGATCGCCGGATCCTCCTTGGATTCATGCATCGGAATCACCCAGCGCGGACGGATCCACTCCAACGCCTGGGCCGCTTCTTCGGGGTCCATGACAAAGGTGCCGCCGATTGGCAGCATGGCCAGATCCGGTGAGCCCAGTTCTTTCATCTCGGGGATCCGGTCCGTGTCGCCCGCGAAGTAGACGAACCAGTCCGGGCTCTGAATCAGATAGCCCACCCCATCCCCTGGATGATGGACTTTACGGGTGGAGTGACTCTCAGGTACATTGCATGCCATGACCGCCGTCATCCGAAGCGGGCCCACAGTCCAGACATCCCCCACCTCCACCACCGTAACCCCAGGCCGGGCAATTTTTGCGGCAGCCCGCCGGGGTGCAAAAATCATGGTTTTGGGGTCACTGATCAGATCCAGGGCAACCGGCTGGAGGTGATCCTTATGGTCATGGGAGATCAGGACGATATCCGCCTTCTCACTCAGTGCTTCCATGGGAATCCCCTGATTCTCAAAATATCCCGTATACCCGGGATCCAGATGAAGAATGCAGCCGGCGATGTCCAGCCTGAACCAGGACGCCCGCGAGCACCGGGTGATCCGGATGGTCAGTTCCCTCATTTGTCTGGTCAATTCCTTCACCTCCCTGGAGGGTCGGTGGCAATCCCTTCCAACAATCAGCCGCATTGTCTGGATTCATCGTTCGGTTGTCCGACTGATCATCCGGGTCCGGACCTGCCCTTGTCTTTTTTAGCAATCTGGTCAGCGGCCAATTTCCCGGTGATGATGCAGGTCGGGGTGCCAGCCGGACTGTAAGCCCATTGACCGACCTGAAAAACATTCGGGATTGGTGTACGGATCGATTGATTCACTTTGCGCATCTGATCGATGACCGGAATGTGCGCCTGAAACGACCATCCTACAATTGCCCCGTCGGTGCTGCCAACCCTTTTCTCAATGCTTAAGGGTGTAAACGAAAACTGTCGCTCCACGCGGTCTTTGAGTTCGGGAAATAAGCTCTCAGACAGAATCCGGAGGATGGTATTCTCAATTTCAATTCTGAACTCTTCATACCATCCGGATGCATCAACCTTTTTAAATAATTCCGCTTCCATCAGGACGCTGATGATTAAGCCGGTTTTTCCCTCCGGAGCAAGGCTTGAATCCCGTACCGCTGGGATGGAGATTTCAAACGTATTGTATTTCAGAAAACGGGACAGCCAGGACAGAATCTCTCCTTTCTCCAGCTGTTCCCACTTCTCGAGCAGTTGAGTCAGCTCATTTCGGTGAATGCTGCCCAGACCCTTTCTGGATGGGGTGTAAAAAAGATGCCCGATCAGAGCTTTCTTAAAATAGTCCACCGGGAGATCCACGCCCAGATACAGCGAGAAGACTGATTCACTGGGCTTGCCCTGAGCGATTTGGGTTTTTCGGTCTTCGACACGCCGCTTAACAGCAGGGGACAGGCTGCCCAGCTCGGTGATATCGTACAGCGTCTTTAAATCCGCGGCCCAGACCAGGTTCCGATATCGATATTCCATTCCCTGGTCGTCGACAACTACCTGCCGGTCCGCCTGAACCTGACGGATCACTGTATTGGTCAGTATCTCGCCCTGATGTTCCCGGATTTTTTTCGCCAATGCCTCCGTCACTGCACCGGTGCCGCCTTTGGGGTAAACATAACTTCTGTACAGCGTGAAGTAGCTCAGTGCAAAAAATGCTGGAGTTCCTTTGAAAAAGTGCTGCGCAATGATATCGGCGAGTCCCTGATCCTGCACGAGGTCCTGCACATATTCTTCGCATGGCTCTGACAGGGCTTCCATCCGGTTCATGGCATACAGAAATTTGGGCAGCCAGGGCAAAAGCTCCTTCAATAAATAGGATTTGTCCCCCGGAATATCCTTAAACAACGGATTGTCGATGCCGTAAATGATGTCGATCAACTTCATGATTTTCACCATGGCTCGGATGAAATGGTCAATCTCTTCCGTCCGATCCGGATACATCTTCTTCAAAAGATCCCGGTAATCCATCACCGAAGAGGCATCATCAATCAAAATGATATGATCTTCCACCCCAAGGGAAACTTTGCTGGGAACCACCTCCACCTCCAGCTTCAGTTCTTTGAGCATATTCAGCACGACACCTAAAATCGCCCGGGCACCCGCATCAAACACAAACCCGTCCCGATTGAAGGAATGGACCAGACCGCCTAATTCAGCATTTTTTTCAATCAGCAGGATCCTCTTGCCCGATTGAGATAAAAACACGGCACAGGAAAGCCCGGCCAGTCCTGCGCCAACGATGATCGCATCATAGGATTGTTGCTGTGTATGATTCATTCAGTCCCCCCATTTCCAGGCTTTTCTGCCAAAGAATTTTTGCACTGCTTTCATCCAATGCCGGCGGAGCAGGTTCTTCCCACGTGGTTAGATTGAAAAATTGGCCGCTGACAGATTCAATGTCCTGTGAAACGCCCAAATAATATATAGCCTGCGCGGCTATTGAAACGGAATCCAACTTTTTGTCCAGTAAATTCCGTTTAAACCACTGATAAAGGCGCCCATTATCCTGTCCGGCGGATGTTTTTACGGCTCCGGGATGCATGGCATTGATCGTTACTCCGGAGTCCTGAAAATACTCCTGAAACTGATTCATCGCCAAAAGTTGGGCCAGTTTTGCCGATCCATAACTTTTCAGGCCGGTATAATGTCTCTTCGACCAGTCCAGATCATCAAACCGAAGTCCCCAGGCCGCAAAGCGATGGCCCTCCGAGTTCACCAGGAGGATTCTGGCCTTCCCCTCAGATATTAAGCGATCCTTCAGGATGTAGTTCATAATAAATGAGGACAGATAATTGACCATGAAGACTTTCTCAATACCGCCGGCTGTGGTTTGGCGACTGGTCAGATAAATGCCGGCATTGTGAATCAGGATATCAATGGATCGCCCCATCTGCAGCAGCTGATGGGCCGCCTGGTGTGTCTGATCCAGATCACTGAAATCTGCCAGGATGTACTCACAGGTAATCCCAAACTCATGCTCCAACTCCTGCTTCAAAGCCAGCGACTGTTCCTTGTTTCTGTTCACGCAAATCAGGTCGGCCCCCTTTGAGGCAAACTTTCTGGCAGCAGCGTAACCGATTCCTGACGTAGCGCCGGTGATAACCACCAGTTTGCCCTGACACTCGTCCGGGCAAATCAGGGGCTGTTTCCTGCCGTTTTTGATCATGGCCAGTACATTTGAGATCCGATATTCCTTAAAATATATGCCGATTTTGATTCCATTGTTTTTCATGCGGCTACCCAAACTTTTTCTTCATGAATTTACGGTACCTGGTCCCGAATCGAGGAATGTTATCGAAGATGTCGCCCCACAAATCATAATAATCCCGCTGCTCGACGATTTTGCCCTTATCATTGATGGTGAACCGGGAGATGCCATATAAGATCGAACTAGGATACTTCGTATAACTGATCGTCATCTCCCATTCGATGAAGAGATCATTTCCGTTCTGCTGGGCTCTGACCAGATGCATGCTTAAATCCTTTGAGCGATTGGTCAGCCGTTCCGTCATCTCTCTGAACTCAGCAATTCCCCTGATTTCCTGGATGGAATCCCTGAAATAAATCTCATCGTCATAATACGGCAGGATATGGGACCAGTCGGGCTTTCCCTGACTATTGTAGGTTTTTGTCCAAAGATCCATCACTGTGTCCAGTGTCAGCTGATAGCCTGTCTCCACTTTGAAATCTTCCATCGATAGCCTCCTTGCTTCCTGGAAATCATGGCACTGTCCGTTTTAATTACCCATATTATACTGTTTGTCCGGTGAACTGGGCCATTCCCCCGAAGAATTAACAGAAAGAGGGGCTGGGGCTAGCGGCCCATTCCCCTCGAACTGAGACAGGTCTTCTCGTACAGTCCCCGGAAGATGTTGTCCGGATCGGTTCTGGCTTTCACCTGGTCAAAGTTGTCCTTGTTCCAGATGCTCCAGAATTCTTCTTCGGAATAAGCATTCGTCGAAATCAATGTTTTGATCGCTCCCAGCTCCATCAGCTTCTTCTCGATGATCCGGTACACATGCTGCGGGTCGTCCCGTTTCATCCCATAGAGGGCAATATCAAGAAAGAGTTCATCCTGAATCTGGCTGCAGTACTCTTTGGACAGCCATTCGTAATGACTGACGATCTTGTAGGGGACGCACCACAGCGGAAAGTGATTAACTTCCGCTTCGTACCAGTCCATGAAATCATTGATTTTGGAAAACGGAATAAAAGTATCCACCGTGATGGGAATCTGTCCCGACGGGATGATTTTCCGGAATTTGTTGGCGATCTGCAGGGTGGTGTTGGAGTTGATGATTTTGCCGAACAGGAGCCGCAGCAGGAAGGACTGGGGGTGGACATTTGTCACACCTTTGTCGTATCGGAAAAAATAATCCGCGGTCTTGAGGTAGTCTTCCTGACGCTGGGACGTACTGCGATAGTAGATCCGCATCCAGTCATAGCTGTGAGTATAGGGTGCCTGATCCACGAACTGGCCGATGCTCAGGACATATTCGCGGGGGGAATGGATGATGCCGTCCATGAAGTCAGCGTCCTGCAAGGTATAGTGCCGATGGATCGCTGCCTTGTATTCATCAAGAGTTGGATATTTCTCATAGGTCAGCCAGACATAGGGTTTGGCCGGAACCAGTCGGAAAGTCAGCCGGGTAATGATCCCCAGGGTGCCGAATGTTCCGTGCACCATTTGGAATACCAGCTGATTCTCATTGTCCGGCGTGCAGCTTACAACTTCCCCCTTGGCTGTCACGATCTCATACTCGAGGCAGCTGTCATGGAAACCGCCAAACTTGTAGGACATGGACTCGATGGAACATCCAGCCACCGCTCCGCCGATGGTGATGGTTTTCAGTTCAGGCACGACCACCGGCACCAGACCGTGCCGCAGTGTTTCCCGGACAAGCTCCTCAAACGTCACCCCCGGTTCGGCAATGCAGACCCGGGCCTGCGGATCGATCGAAAGAATCTCATTCAAATCGCTGACATCCAGCTTCTGATCAAGATGTTTTTTATCCTCTGGCCTGGGCACCACGTGCGATACCGTTTTTTTCTTTAATGACAAAGGTTGTGTACTCGTTCGTTCCTTGAGTTGCCTGGATATCCTGCCAACTTTCTCTTCATGTCTGCCCATCCTTCAGCCTCCGATGTCTTCATTTTTCCCGTAAGTGTTCCAACCTGCGCTACCTCTGACGAGCAGCCGCTGTTCCATCGCTCCGATGCCATCATGCTTATCTTCTTTTTTTCATCGGATCCAAATCCCTCTGAGCGGAAGTCCGGATCCGATGTGAAACCGAAGTCTTTCAATATAATTCTTAATCAATATATTTCTTTGGTGGCTTCAACAGGTTTTCGCCCTGAAGCGTCCGTCTTGCCTACGTTTATCTTACACTGATTCCGCCGGAGGCGATGATATCAAATTCATAATTTCAACGGATCTGATCATAAGTGACCATGGAACCACGCATAATCTCAAGCTTGCCTGATTTCATGCAGACACAGACACAGAAAGGCGACCACTTCAAAAAGGTGACAGACCTAATAAAACGGCAGACACAGAAAGGCGGCAGCCGGCTTCATCCTGCTGGATGATGCCGGCTGCCGGGAAGTATGGAAAAGGAGCTGGGCAATGAAGCCTGTTGGGAGAAGGAAGTTCGGTAAAATCCTCAGCGCTTCAGTTCCAGGGGAATGCGCAATGGTTGCTTTCGGGTAAACTGGGGCGAGCGCAGCGTAATGGTGCGGTGGTTGGTCAAACCCAGCCCCGGGTCAAAACTAAGGCTGAGGACTCCGTTCTCGACGGTCATGCTGTGGGATCCGTCCATGAAGAACCAGTCCAGCTCCGCTGTCTCCGGCCAGCTCATGGCAACCCGCACTTCATTCGGCGCGATAGGACTGCGCCGGATCTCCTGAATCCGGATGGGCACTCCCGCGAACAGGAAGGACGTGTCGGGCTGAATCACTTCACCCGGCTGCGGGATTTGGATTTTGACTTTGCTGGTATCCTGTGTCGTCCAGGACAGGGACGGGATCACCAGCTTGCCTTTTCCGGCCGGCGCATCCAGTGTCAAGGGCGGCATAAAACCGGTTCCGTAGCTGGCCGGAAGCACCAGCGGATAGGTTTTGCCGTTATCGGAAAGAAAGCTGACTTCGCCGTCGAAATCCAGAGATTCGGTAAAGCTCAGGGGTTTCACCACATCTGACAGGGCATACAGATAGACTTCCCAGCCTTGTTCGGCCGCTACCGGATCGGCCATGATCAGGATGTCTCCCAGCCTGGCATGGGGCAGGTCCGAGGGATCCTGCGCACTCAGGGAGCGCAGCGTGCCTTCCACGGAAAGTCCCAGACCCGGATGGTTGAAGCGGACCTGATCCCCGGCTTTCGCGGCTGTTTCAAAGAACACCTGAAAGACGGTCTCGCGGTCGGATCCGGAGGCGGAACCGACCGGCCTGGTCGTGACCGGCTCTCCGTTGAGGAGGGCCTGAAATTTGCCCAGGTCAAGACTTTGATCGGTTTTCGGCCCGCCCGCCGACTTGATCTGAACAGTCATCTGGATATGCTGACCGTCTGACAGCAGGACCGGACGGCGCAGAATCTGACTCTCCCCCGACAGGATCCTGACATCCGACGCGGTCAGCAGTTCATGCCTGCTTTCCACCATGCCGATTCCGGGAACCAGCGACACCAGCCGTCGAACCGTCGCCTGAACCTGGGGACTCAAAAGAGTCAATGTGCCGATGACGGCCAGGGCGGCAGCGATGCGGCGCAGGGTCCTGGTTCGACCAGGCTTTCTCTGCTGATCTCCTGCGCTGATTTTTAGGTCGCGCTGGGTTTGATCAACGGCGGCCATTCGGTGTGGATGACTTTGTCCGGATAGAGACTCCCCCATCCGCTGCTTCACCTTGGCCTGGATCCGATCCTTCACCTCATCGTCCAGGGCAAAATCCTGCGGTTCCATGCCGGCCAGAAGCCGATCCAGGTCTTCCTGGGTCAGCTGTTCCAAAAATTGATCTCGGTTGCTCATGCCAGATTCACCTCCCGGTACTGTCGAAGCTTTGCGAGGGCTCTGCGGATCCGCTGATCCACGGTATTGGGCGTCAGATCATGGACTTGGGCCAGTTCCCTGGCGGAGCGACCGAAGAAGTAGCGGCCGATCACCAGGCTTCGGTCCGGCTCCTTCAGGGTATCCACCAGATCCAGAACCTCCCGGGACTGCTCCCGGGTTAAAATCTGGGGCAGCACTTCTTCCTCCTCCGCCCCCAGCCAGTCTTCTTCCAGAGGCAGGTCGCACCGAACGCGGCGCCGGCGGTCAATCGCCCGGCGCAGCGCAATGACTCCAAGATAACTCTTGAGACTTCCCCGCTCCGGATTGAACCGGTGCCAGTTCTGCCAGGCCTCCACAAATACATCCGCGACCGTTTCTTCGATATCTTCGGGATCTCTTAAAATCCCTCCGGCGATATGCCAGAGCAGCCCCGAATATTGATGGATCAGTAGTTCCCAGCCTTTCCCGGGATCTTTGCCAATGGCCTTCATCAGCTGCGCATCGTCCATAGGATCACCTCTCTTTGCCTCTTAATTCGCAGGAGTCTCTCACAATCTGACAAAAATCTGAAACTATTATCGAAAAAGAAATCAAACCTCCCGTGGTCCTCTCAGGGGTCGTCGGATCGTCCGGTTATGGTCAACGGGCCAGTGGTGATTCCCGCTCGTATCCTTCATCAGGAAACCGCACGATCAACAAATTCCGCAACAGCAGAGCAGACGCACGTCTCTCGTCCGGGGAGACGTGCGTCTGCTGAGGTGTCATTCATCTGATTTTCCTCTCTGTGCCATGGTGGCTCCGGTGTTTAGAAATCGGCTCAGCGCCAGATTTCAGTGGGCACTTCCATGGAGGCCGGTGCGGCGTTCTGACTGACGGAGGATATTTCAAATGCAGCCGAGGGCTTTGTCTGGTCAGCGCGGTGGCGAAGATCCATTCTGGCCCAGTCCGAGGGCGGGATCATAATGTGCCACTCCAGATGGATTTCCCATTCATCAGAAAAGAAGAGGTAGTGGGCCACAACCAGCCACTGGGGGCTGACCATGGTTCCGGTCCACTGGGTATCCTTGGTGATTTTGTACTCGGGATGCGTCTCAGCCAGATAGGTGATGAAGGGGTCCAGCAATTCCTTCGCTCTGTCCTTGCGGTCATCCTCGCCCTCGATCACATCAAAGGTCATGGTCTGGCTGTTGGCAATGGATCCCCGCTTGCTTTCGATTTTGACTTTCACCGACTTTCCGACGCTGGCGGGCTTTGGCACAGCGATCACTTCAGCAACTTTTCCTTCAACAATGTTCTGCTGAACCACTTTGATCTCAGCGTCCTCGGATGTGGCAGACATGGTGACAGGATCGGTCTTTGCTTCCTCACTCACGGTAACCAGATAGTGAATTTCCTGTCCGGCAATCGAAAATCCTTTCAGTTCCTGGGGTATTACAGTCAGTTGAAACGGAGTGCTCAGTTCTTTCTCAGTACAGCCGCCGAGGAGAAGCAACGCAGTGACAAGCAGACCTGCTAACTTCCTTTTCATTGACGTTCACTCCTTCCAGATTCTTGTCCATCCGGGATCGGACGGCCAAGGCAAAGGCGGGAAGACCTGGGTGGTCATTGAACCATCCAGCTTTCTGCAACTTCATTATACTACTTTTCATCCGTCTCTTTTTTACCGTACAACCTGTTCCATCAGCCTCTGATCAGGCTTCGCCCCTGCCCGTCCATTTTTTACGATCCCCTGAGCTTGTAACTTTCACGAAACGTTAAGAACTTGATCGAATCATCGCCCTCACCGTCTCAGAGTCTGATTCTCCGAGTGGATCTTCTCATTTCTTCAGGTTCTGATCCTCCGAGAACATCCTCTGACTTTCTTCAGGTTCTGATCCTCCGGGAAACATCGTTCATTGCTTCGGACAGGACCTTCTCCGAGAACCGCCGCACACTTGATTGAATTAGCATCCGAGAAATCATCCGGTGGCAAGGACTTATCCTGATGACGATTGAACCTTGGTGCTCTTTCCTGAATAGTTGAAATAAACCCATTGAAAATTTGATCGTTCGGTAAGGAAGTCCCTCATTCGATGTGTATCGCCTGGTGATTCAGGTTCCTGTCAGAGGTTCTTGCCATTATCAAACAATCAGTTATTTTTGTCCGCATCCTTTTGTTATTTATATGTTACTTTGCACCTGGCTGAACCTACTAAAGTGAACGTAATGGGAAAATGCTTCCCGAAATCTAATGACAGAGGAGGTTCTGAAATGCTTATCCGAAAAAAGATCGCTCGATTCACCGCACTTCTGCTCGGTCTGGCATGCCTTGGCTCCTGCAGCCTGAAGGGCGTGAATTCCCCCGCAGCAACCCAAAAAACAACTCCCAAGCAAAACGAGGCTGCGCCGTCGTCCGGAGAAGTCGCTACTGCGGATCCGTCCGGAACTCCGACGATCACAAAAATAGTGCCCAATCTGAATTATGTCAAAGGCAAAGCTGAACTAAGCCGGGGTCATCTTCTGAAAATAACGTATGAAAATCTGACGGATCGTGTGTTCGAGTACGGGGAAGACATCATGCTGGAGAAGTGGGATGGTCAAAAGTGGGTCGCCGATCCGAAGGTAATCCCTTACCGCACCATCGCCTATTCGCTGAAATCCCATGGTTCGTTTGAAGAAACCACGGATCTGAACCGACATTTCGGAATTCTGCCTCAAGGCAAATACCGACTGACCAAGCAAATGTCCGAAGAAAATAGTAACTTCGGGGTGAGTACTGAATTCGACATCCCATGATTCGATGGTTCAGACGTTAAGCCCAAATGAACATGCTCTCCCATTCACCCTGAGTTCCGCATAAGCCTGCGAAATTCAGGGCTTTCTTCCGTCCGCTTCGATCGCAAGCAATCCAGAAGACACTGCCGCTGCAACAGTGCTGTAAAAATTTAACCTCTTTTCTGGATTCCTGCTGAAGATGCCTTGATTTGTCATCTTTATTAACTTTTTTTCCACTGGAAAATAGGCTATGATCGAACAAGACTGTCCTGCGGCCGACTTTCCTGCAGCTTTCTCTGAGTTCAGATTGATGGTGAACTGTTCATGGTGAACTTGTTCCTGATGGCCTTTGTCCTGTTGAAATTGCTATTGGGATCCTGTATCCAGGAGTTTCGAATCATGGCAGTGGGACTTCGTGGGTCGGAGTTCGGATGAATTGACCCATCGGATGGAAGCTCATGCGGGAAGGCGCCTGTTTTGAGCTTATGGGTGAAGTCTATGGTTACCCTGTGGGTGGAGCATCATGGGGGGAGCCGATGGTGGAGTCGGGGAATATATGACTGAAAAGTTTTTTCATATCACTGAAAAGTTTTTTTATTGAGGATGCAACCAAAGGGTCGAAATCCGGTCTATATGGTTGGGGACAAGACTGAGAGGAGAGAATGGAAGATGGAAGACGAACAGATCGTTGACCTATACTGGCGGCGGTCGGAGGAAGCAATCGGCGAAACCGCCCGGCGGTTTGGCCCGTACTGCCTTCGAATCGCGGTGAATATCCTGTGGGATCCGCAGGACAGCGAGGAGTGTGTCAATGATACCTACCTTCGGGCCTGGCAGGCGATGCCGCCGCATCGGCCGAATCGTCTGTGGGCATTTCTGGGGAAGATTACGCGAAATCTGGCCATCAACCGACTGGAGGAGCGGCAGGCTTTGAAGCGTGGGGGCGGTGAATTCGAACCCTCGCTGGATGAACTGTTGCCCTGCATTCCGGATTCCGGCGGACTGGATCAGGCTCTGGCCATTCGGCAGCTGACGGAGGGGATCAATCGATTCCTGGGGACTCAATCCACCCAGGCAAGAAGTATGTTTGTCTGCCGCTATTTTTACTGTGATGCCATCCAGACCATCGCCCAGCAGTTTCACTGCAGCGAGAGTCAGGTGAAATCCAGCCTGTTCCGGACGCGAAACCGCCTCCGGCATTTTCTGGAAAAGGAGGAGATCATGCAATGAATCGACTGGATCTGGCCAAAGCGCTGACCGAGATAGACGAAGAGTGGATCGAAGAAGCCTGTCAGGTTACGCCCAGCCCATGGTGGCGCAAGGTCTGGCCGCTGGCCGCTGCAGCCGCCCTGGCACTCATGTTCCTTTGGTCTTCGTGGACCCAGCCCACTGTGGTGGCCCGTTTCCAGGGCCAGGTTCTCACAGCGACCGCCTTCAATCTGGGGGACCTGTCCAACCTGCCTTCCCCCGCCACCTCAGGACCGCGAAGCTTTCCCGGCCTGACTCTGCCCCTTCGCCTGGAGCTGGATGAGCCCCGTCAAGTGGAAGCCGAAAGCGGACTCCTCTTTGCCCGGACCGATGCCGGTGCAGTTGTGCTGGAGGACGGCACCCGCTTCGAGGCTGCGGGAGTGCTGGACCTTTACTGGACCATCGATCCGGCTCAGCCCGGACCCTTCCGTCTGCTGATTTTTGGTGATGGCGATTGTCTCGAGATTCTCCTGACCCGAACCGCTGACGGAACCTGGCAGCTGTCACAGCTGCCCTGACCCGCTTCCTCCCCTTTCTCAGTCTGTGTCCCCAACACCTGACCGCATGGCCGGACGCCTGTCGACCTGGCCGTGCACCAAGAAAACGGAGGAATATTTACTATGAATAAGATGAAAACCCTGGGACTGATTCTGCCCCTCACCCTGGCGCTGACGCTCTCTGCCTGCGCCGCACCGACGCCTGCCACTTCACCTGCTACAAAGCCCGCCGTTGTCTCCACTCAGGCACCGGCCACTTCCACCCAAACCGTATTGAACACTCAGCCGGCTACTCAGCCTCAAACCGCGCCATCGGCAACGAAAGCCGAAGCCGGTTCATCGGCCAGCGCGCTGAACCTCCTTCAAACGATCTGGGCCGGCTATCCGGAAAGCGATCAGTTCCCTGCCACCGGCGGCGATCCTTCCGAAGCCAATTCCACCATGAAGGGGCCCGGAGCCTTTTCGCTGGAGGATCTGGCCATGGCAGACAACATCCTCGGCCTGCCGCAGTCTGCCGGACCGGACATTGCCGATGCCGCCTCCCTCATGCACATGATGAACGCCAATACCTTTACCGCCGGCGCTTTCCGGGTCAAGGATCCGGCCAAAGTAGCGGATCTTGGGGAGCAGCTTCAGGCGAACATTCAGAAGCGCCAGTGGATGTGCGGATTTCCGGAACAGCTGATCATCCTGTCCGTGGGCGATATTGCCATTTCAGCCTTTGGCCATTCCGAGATCATTGAGACGTTCAAAACCCAAGTCCTGGATGCCTTCGGGGAAGCCAAAGTCCTGGTGGAGGAACCGATCCGGTAGGCGCGGTATGGTATTTTCCAGCATCACCTTCTTATTCTGCTTTCTGCCGGCGGCACTGCTGCTTTGTCATGCGGTGCCCGCCCGATGGCAGAACGGGGCACTCCTTCTGGTCAGCCTGGTCTTTTATGGCTGGGGGGAGCCGCGTTCGCTGTGGCTCCTGCTGCTCAGCCTGCTGGCAGGCTGGTGGACGGGGCGGGCCATCGAAGACCGTCCGAAATCCCGAAAACGCTTCTGGCTCACGGCATCTCTGGTGGTTTCCCTGGGTGCCCTGGCTCTGTTTAAATATGCGGATTTTCTGCTCGCGACGCTCTCCGCCCTGACCGGAACTGCCTTTTTGCCGCTGGGCCTGAAGCTGCCCATCGGCATCAGCTTTTATACCTTCCAGATGGTCAGCTATACCCTCGATGTGTATCGCGGAACGGTTCCGGCCCAGCGCCGGCTGGTGGACCTGGGCGCCTACATCACTATGTTTCCCCAGCTCATCGCCGGGCCCATTGTCCGCTACAGCGACATCCAGCCTCAGCTGGAACGCCGCTCCGTGAATCTGGCCGATGCAGCGCTTGGCCTGCGCCGGTTTCTCCTGGGACTGGGCAAGAAAGTCCTGCTGGCCAATACCCTGGGCAGCCTGGTTGAAACCGCCCGCACCACCAGGGATCCGTCCCTGCTGTTTTTATGGCTCTACGCTGCGGCCTTCTGTCTGCAGATCTATTATGACTTCTCAGGCTACAGCGACATGGCCATTGGACTGGGCAAGCTCCTGGGCTTCTCCTTTATGGAGAATTTCAACTATCCCTTCACCGCCCGCAGCATCACGGACTTCTGGCGGCGCTGGCACATATCCCTGGGAACCTGGTTTCGCGATTATGTCTATGTGCCGCTGGGGGGCAACCGTTGCAGTCGGCCCCGCTGGATCCGGAATCTGATTCTGGTGTGGGGTCTGACGGGCCTGTGGCACGGAGCCGCCTGGAACTTCGTTCTGTGGGGACTGGGCTTTGCCCTGGTCCTGCTGGCGGAGAAGCTTTGGCTCAGCCGGATTCTGGAAAAAATCGGGAGGCTGCGCCATGTCTATGTCCTGCTGCTGATTGCGGTCAGCTTCGTCCTGTTTGATTCGACGAATCTGACGCTGGCATGGACCCGGATCAGCGGTTTGTTCGGCGCCGGCGATCTGCCCCTCGTCTCCCCCACTGCCTGGTATCAGCTGCGCAGTTATGGCTGGCTCCTGATCGTGGCAGCCCTTGGCTCCACCCCATGGCCCGCCCGCACCTGCCGCGCCCTGGAGGGCAGCCGCGCCGGCATGGCGATTCAGCTGACGGAACCCCCGTTTCTGCTGGGCCTGGCCGTTTGCATCACCGCCTTCCTGGTGGATGGCAGCTTCAACCCGTTTTTATATTTCCGCTTTTAAGGAGGCCCTATGGAAAAATTCAGGCAGCGTCTGCTGATCGGTCTGTTGGCCGGATATGCCCTCGTATTCAGCATCTGGTCGGCGCTGAGTCCCGCCGGTGACATGTCCTGGAGTGAGCGGCGGCTCCTGAACCAGCGCCCAGTGCTGACCCTTGCGAATGTAGCGTCCGGGTTCTACATGTCCCGGTTTGAACCCTACCTGCAGGATCAGTTCCCCTTGCGGGACAATCTGCGCCGTCTCAAGGCCCTGGTTTCGTCTAAGCTCCTGCGCCAAAGCGACCAGCACGGCATCTATCTGTATCAGGGCATCGCCGGAAAACTCGAAGAACCGCTGGATCCCGCTGGAATCCGGCGAAAAGCCGCCCTGTTCTCAGATCTCATCCGGACGCAGCTGTCCGCCAGCGCAGGCCGAATCTGGTTCGCCCTGATTCCGGACAAAGCTCAATATCTGGCTTCTGATGCCGGTGTCCCTTCCGTGAGTCACCAGGACCTGGCGGATCTGCTGCGGCAAGAGCTGTCCGGCTGCACCGTGCTGGATCTGAAAGACCAGCTGACTCTGGAGCATTTTTACCGCACCGACCTGCACTGGCGCCAGGAAATGCTGCCGGATCTGGCCGCGGATCTGGCCCGGCGGATGGGGACATCCCTGTCCGAAACCTGGCAGACCGAAACCCTCGACGCGCCCTTCCACGGCGTCTACCAGTCTCAGTCCGCACTGGCCATGGAACCGGACACCCTGCGCTATCTGACGAATGAGATTCTCGCGGCGGTAAGGGTCTATGACCACGAGACCAGCCGCTGGAGCAGCCTCTATGATCCCGCCGCTGCCGGCGGACCCGATCCCTATTCCCTCTTTCTGTCCGGACCCAAACCGCTGCTGACCCTGGAGAATCCTGCCAGCTCCAATCCCCGCGAACTCCTCGTCTTCCGCGACTCCTTCGGCTCCAGCCTGATTCCGCTCCTGGCTGAAGGGTATGCCCGCATCACCCTCATCGATCTGCGCTACCTTTCTGCATCCCGACTGGATCAGCTGGTCGACTTTCACGGTCAGGATGTCCTCTTTCTCTACAGTGCTCAGGTCCTGAACGAAGGCAATTTTCTTCCGTAGCTGACCGAGCGCCCGCACCAGCCCCCTCTCAACCGCCGTTTCGTACCTGTCCGATCTGGTCCGGACGCAAGCAGCCCCGACGCTTTTCCGGCGTCGGGGCTGCTGTCTTTTATTATGCGGCGGTTACGCCAGATGGCGTTCTACGATGGCGTTGCAGAAGAAGGTGGCGACGTCATCGGCGTACTTGCCAGGCCCGAATCCGGCATCGAAGCCGATTTCCTTGGCCAGGTCATTGCTGATGCGGGGGCCGCCGGCGATGAGGATGATCTGATTCCGGATGCCTTTGGCTTCGAGAAGTTCCACCAGTTCTGTCATGTTGGCCACATGGACATCCTTCTGGGTCACCGTCTGGGAAACCAGGAGGACATCGGCTTTGAGCCGGATGGCTTCCTCGATGAATTCCTCATTGGGTACCTGGGAGCCCAGATTCACGGCGTCAATCATGTCGTAGCGCTCCAGGCCGTAGTGGCCGGCATAGCCCTTCATGTTCATGATGGCGTCAATGCCCACCGTGTGGGCATCGGTACCGGTGCTGGCGCCCACTACCACGATTTTGCGGCCGATCCGGTCCCGAATGAAGTCATCGGTTTCCGGCATGGACAGAACGGTCTGCTCGATGACCTCGACCTTGATCTCATCCAGGTTCACGGTATGGCTGACCGCGCCGAAAACGACATAATTGGTAAATTCCTCGTCCAGGGAAATATGGGCAGCGATCAGCGGATCGGGAATTCCCATCTTGATGGCCAGCTGCTTGGCCGCTTCGGCTCCGCGGTCATCATCCTTGATGGGCAGGGTGAAGCTGAGCTGCACCTGGCCGTCATTCATCGTGTCGCCGTAGGGGCTGACCCGGGTCCGGTCAAAGTGCTGATTGTAATCCTTGGCTTTTGTGCTGTATAATCCGGAGCTCATTTATTCACCTCTTCCCAGTAACAGACTGATAAACGGATTGAAGTAGCTGCTGTCCTTCTGAACGACGCCGTCCAGTCCCTTGCCGCGGTCCTGGCCGCGCTTGATGCCGGCAAACTTGCCCTGCTCCAGGGTCAGGAACAGGCCCTCGCGCTGAATATCACGCAGGATATTGCGGGCGTCTTCCAGGACATTTTTCGCCCGGGTCTGCACCATCCCGTCTTCCTTGAAGGTGATTTCTTCCCCCAGGTCGGCCATGGTGCGGAAAATGTAGGAGGCGTTGTCAATGGAAATGGCCCGTTCGGACATGAAGGGGGTATGGATGGCTTCGGTGATCATGCCGAGCAGGTGGATCTTCTGCTGGGTCAGGATGGTCACGATGTTGAACAGGGTATCCTGAACCTGTGCCCGGAAGATGTCGCCGGTCTTGAATTTGGTCGGCGGCATGTACTTTAACGGCGCCTGGGGGAAGATCTCCCGAGCCATCTGGGCCTGAGCGATTTCGTAGACAAAGGCGTTGGGCAGGTCCGGGTTCATTTCAAAGGCGTGCCCCAGTCCCATCTGCTGTTCCGGCAGGCCGGCCAGCAGCGCGAACTGCTCGTTGATGAACTGGGAGGCCAGCACCGTATGGGCTTCTTCAAAGGCATCGGCTGTGGTCAGATAGTTGTCTTCTCCGGTGTTGATGATGACGCCGGCATAGCCGTTGATCATGCGGGAGAAGTACTGGTCGATCATGGTCCGCTTCATGTTGATGTCCCGGAACAGGATGCCGTACAGGGCATCGTTGAGCATGACGTCCAGCCGTTCCATGGCACCCATGGCGGCGATTTCCGGCATGCACAGGCCGGAGCAGTAGTTGCACAGGCGTATGTAGCGGCCCAGCTCTTCCCCTACTTCATCCAGGGCAGCCCGCATCAGGCGGAAGTTCTCCTGGGTGGCCACGGTTCCGCCGAAGCCTTCTGTAGTGGCGCCGTAGGGCACATAGTCGAGCAGGCTCTGACCGGTGGTGCGGATGACGGCGATGACGTCGGCGCCCTGCCGGGCTGCCGCCTTGGCCTGGACGATATCCTCATAGATATTGCCCGTGGCTACGATCAGGTACAGGTAGGGTCCGGTCTTGTCGCCGTAGCGGTCCAGATAGTCTTCCCGGATCTCGCGGTTGGCCTTGATTCTGGCAACTGCTGCCTGAGCCAGGGGGGTGATGGTGCTGACGATGTCGGCCTGGGGCGCCACCGGCAGGGTAGTCAGATCCAGTTCGCCCCGGTCAATGGCTTCCGCGATGTCCTGGGGCGTCTTGCCGGTCTGAATCATGGCGTTGGCCAGATAGAAGCTGACGCCGGCGGCCAGTGCGTTTTTGGCTTTCAGGTGATCCACCACCACATTGGGCAGCGGCACCTGGTCTTCATTGATGCCGTCGATGCCCAGCAGCCGGCAGATGGTCCGCTCCACCGTTACGGTGGTGTGACGCTCGACGAAGGTCTGGGTGTCCTCGGCGATGGCCCTGGCCAGGGATCTGGCCTCGGCGATGGTCGATTCATTTAAGTTCAGTTTGCTCATAGTCATCTCCTAGGATTTGTTTGATTTCCCGCATGAGATCCGGATCCGTCCCTAGGAATTCCATCACGTGGATGGCTTCTTTGGGCACTTCCGCAGTGGAAGACACTTCCCGGATCCGGTAATCCATATTTCGTTCCAGAGCGGCAATGGCATCTTTGGGCTCTTTGCCGCTCCACTCTTTGATGTTGTCTTGCAGTAAGTTCTTCAGGCCCATGATCTGGAAGTGGCGCATGCCCTCTTCCGGCAGATCCGGCAGATGGGTAGCCAGGAAGAAATAGTCGTCCCCGGCCTTGAAATGGCGGCACAGCGCCTTCACAATGGCCTGGGCTTCCAGAGGATTGGTGCCCCTGGCCGGCTCATCCAGAAGGATCAGCCCGCAGCCCGTTTCCGCCTGCTTCAGGATCTGGTTGATCTCCAGGACCTCCACGCCGAAGCTGGAGAGCCCCCGGGTCACGTCCTGGCCGTCTTCCGCTCCGTAGTGGACAAAGTCCGGGAGCTTCAGGCTGGCGGCGCGGCAGGGCAGGAAATACCCCAGGCGGAACAGTTCCACCTGGAGAAGGAAGGTTTTGAGGGTGACGCTCTTGCCGCCCATGTTGGCGCCGGTCAGGATGGCGCTGCCTGGGGTCAGGCTCAGCGTCAGGGGTTCCATCCGGCTGCCTTTCTCCTTCAGGATGGCTTCGACCATGGGATTGACCATCTGGTCGACGCACAGGCAGCTGGTCTGGGCAAAGGCCGGCCGGACACAGGCATGCTTGCGGGCGTAGTCCGCCTTGGCAATCCGGTGATCCAGTCTGCCCAGCTCCTGCATGTTGCCAAGCAGCGCTGGTGCCCACTCTTCCAGACCGGCGGACAGCTTCTGGCGCACCTGCCAGGTCACTTCTTCCAGTTCCTCGGACAGACGCTGCGCTTCCCCGGGATAATCCGGATGCTGCCGGCCGCGCCGGTCCAGCTGACGCTTGGCCTGGCGCAGTTCCTTGAGCAGGGGCGAATAGGCATCGTAATAATGAAAGGTTAACAGTCCGGTGCCCTCCGGATCCAGCAGCCGGGAAACCGGCGCCAGATCCTTCAGGTCAATGGCTAAATTCAGTTTGGCCAGGTGCCGGCGGACCCGCTGGCAGTAGGCGGCAAACAGCTTGATTTCAAAAAATTCCACCTCATCCAGGACGTGATTGCGGCTGAGCCGCTCCACGGAGCCTGAAATGTCCTTGAGCTGGCAGAACAGGTGCATCATCTCGCGCAGGGCGCCTGCTTCCAGGTAAGCCATGCACTTGTCGATTTCCTCGTGCTCCTGCCTCAGGTCCGCCTCCTGGCCGGGCTGCCAGGTCCTGAAGGACCGCTTGCGCTGTTCGCCGAAGGGCGTCATGGTGTTGACCCGCTCCAGGACATAGTCCAGCCCGATGAGTTTACGTTGACTGGCGTTTAAATTCATCGCGTTCCCTCCTGACATTGAGTACGGGGATGCCGCTGACTTCCAGAATCTCCCGGGCCCGGACCTCATCAAAGAGACGGCCGCGCGGAGACGTCGGATTCAGGGCGATGCAGAGCAGCCGGACCGGCTGCAGCACTTCAAAGGTAATGTGGCGCTGCTGGAGCTTCTGGAAGGTGGCCGGAGTGACCATCAGCCGGGTGGCATCCTCCAGGATCACGGTTCGGCCCCGGAATTCCTTCCACTGGAGCAGTTCCCGGACCATGGCTTCGGACAGCAGCCCCTTCAGGGCCAGCACCGGCTCGGCCTGCCAGGCCTTGAGGATCCGGCTGATCAGCGAAATGTGCTTACTGGTCTGAGCGGCCGGGAAAGCGACAGCCTCCTCCCCCAACAGCCAGGCATCCGCCTGGGAAAAATCCACGTCCTGGCTGGCTTTGGGAAAGCTCAGCTGAGCCGCGGTCATCAGGGTCTTGTCCATGACGCGCTGAAAGCTGGCGTCGACGCTGGCGCCGGTACAAAGAATGACCTCATCGGCCAGGCCGTGACCGGCGCTGGACAGGCGGGACAGGGCACCGTCAATGAGCGGGAGCACCTCATAGTCCCGGCGGACCGCTTCCACCAGTTTCTTCATGTCGGCTATGGCGGAAGGTCCGGCCAGTTCGACATAGCCGTCATCCAGGGCACGAAACAGAATGACCTCGCCCATGGCAGTGGCAAGGCCGGTGGTCTGTAGAATTTCCTTATCCACGGTACAGCGGGGCAGTACGCTCCGGGCCGTGGCGATCAAAGCCCCCGCCGAAACGAAGATCCGCGGTTTGTGGGTGCCAGTTACCTGATCCACGGATTCCCCGTCATAGCCGATGCTGGTGAGGAACAGCGTTCGTTCCTCACCGATGACATCGAGCAGGTGGTTGAGCACCGTGGTCTTGCCGGTATTCTTTTCCAGGCCGACGATGGCGATGCTCTTCGCCTGCCGCAGGGCTTCCTTTAGCATGGTCTAATCATTCCTTTTGTGGCGTTCCAGGTTGGCGGGTTCCAGGGAGATCCGGTTGCCGGCCAGAAGACCCGATACACCAACCAGTTTCTTGTTCAGATCCCTGCATTCTTCGCAGTGGCACTCTTCTTCGTAGTGTCCGGGCTGCTCGTAGGTGGTAATGACGCCTTCGTAGTTGCGCAGGACAACGCGCTTTTCGTTGCGGCTGATGACATAGTCGGGCATAACCGGAATCTTGCCGCCGCCGCCGGGGGCATCCACGACGAAGGTGGGCACGCAGTAGCCGGAGGTATGGCCGCGCAGGCCTTCGATGATCTCGATGCCCTTGCTGATGGTGGTCCGGAAGTGTTCCAGTCCCAGGGACAGGTCGCACTGGTAGATGTAGTAGGGGCGCACCCGGATCTTGACCAGTTCGTGCACCAGCTTGCGCATGGTGTGGACGCAGTCATTGACGCCGCGCAGCAGAACGGACTGGTTGCCCAGAGGAATGCCGGCGTTGGCCATGCGGGCGCAGGCTGCCTTGGATTCCTCGGTGATTTCATTGGGATGGTTGAAGTGGGTGTTCAGCCAGATCGGGTGGTATTTCTTCAGCATGTTGACCAGATCGTCGGTGATGCGCTGGGGCATGACCACGGGAACCCGGCTGCCGATGCGGATAATCTCGACGTGCTCAATGGCGCGCAGGCTGGAGATGATGTACTCGAGCATTTCATCCCGGATCAGGAGCGCGTCTCCGCCGGAGAGGAGGACATCGCGGACTTCGGGATGCTGGCGGATGTACTCAATGCAGCCGTCGATCTGTTCCTTCTTCACCGGGGCGTCGTGCTGGCCGGCAAACCGGCGGCGGGTGCAGTGGCGGCAGTACATGGAGCACTGGTCCGTCACCAGGAACAGCACGCGGTCCGGATAGCGGTGAGTCAGTCCCGGTACCGGTGAATCCTCATCCTCATGGAGGGGATCCAGCAGATCCGCTTTCGAGCGGTGTACTTCCAGTTCCAGGGGAATTGCCTGCCGTCTGACCGGATCATAGGGATCGTTGAAGTCGATCAGGGTCAGGTAGTAAGGCGTAATCGCCATGCGCAGCGTCTTCAGGGTTTCGGCCACGCCTTTTTCCTCGGTTTCGGTCAGGTTGACGAACTTGTGCAGGTCGTCCATGGATTCCAGGCGGTTTTTCAGCTGCCAGTGCCAGTCGTTCCAGTCAGCCTCGGATACATTGGGGAACAGCTTCTTTCTATTTTCAGCGGCGATTGAATTCATTATTTGTACGTCCCTTCAAAAATTTTTCTCATGGTCTCGGATTCTCTCAGTTCTTCCAGAGTGATTTCAGCATGGCCCTTGGTGTAGCCATTGCCGATGATCATGGTGATGTCCTTGCCGATGCCTTCCGCGCCCAGAGCTGCTTTGGTAAAGCTGGTGGCCATGCTGAAGAAGTAGACGGTGCCTTCGTCCTTGACCGGAACGATGCTGGACATTTCTGTATTGGGGACGTTTACCACGTTGATGGAGAGGTCGTATTCCCGGCCGTTGTTCGCAGCCAGTGCCTTCTCCAGGATTTCGATGGGCTTGGTGGCATCGCCGATGATGACTTCATGGCAGAAGCCGTAGCTTTCCAGTTTCTCGCGGGCGGCTTCGCCGTAATCCAGGCCGACAACTCGGCCGGTGGGTCCGACCCGCTTCTTGGCCTCATAGCAGCACATCAGTCCGCTCTTGCCGGCAGCTCCCAGGATCAGGACGCTGTCGCCGGGCTTGACCAGCTTGGCGGTCTGTGCCGGCGCGCCGGCGATATCCAGGGCCGCCAGAGCCAGGGACTCGGGCATGTCTTCGGGCAGCTTGGCGTAGATGCCGGACTCGAACAGAATGGCCTTGCCCTTGATGGTGACGCGGTCGATGTCCGGTTCGATGTTGGTGATTTCGTCAATGCGCAGCGGGGTCAGGGACAGGCTGACCAGTGTCGCGATCTTGTCGCCGACTTTCAGGTCGATGTCCAGGTCCGAGCCAATTTTTTCCACGGTACCGATGAGCATGCCGCCCGAACCGGTGACCGGATTCTGCATTTTGCCGCGCTCGTCCACGATCTGGCGGATCATGTCAGCGATCCGCGCCGTATCGTGTTCGGATGCTTCTTCGATCTGCGTGAAGCTGGCGGAATCGATGTTCAAGGCGATGACGTCAATGAGGATCTCATTGTCGTAGATGTCCATGTTGTTGTCTATTTTAACGGCGGTCTGAGGCATAACCCCTTTGGGTTCCAACACCCGATGCATGCCGTACTTATTTCCCTGTGCCATTTATTTCTCCTCCAAGCCTAAAATTCGTCTTGCTTCCCGGGGGGTAGCGATTTCACGTCCCAGTTCCTGGGCAATTCTTACCACGCGGCTGACCAGTTCACCATTGGACTGAGCCGGTACGCCTTTGGACATGAAGACATTGTCTTCAAAGCCCACGCGGACATGACCGCCCATGACGATGCCCAAGGCAGCCATGGGGAACTCGCTGCGCCCGACGCCGGCAACGGTCCAGGTGGAACCGGCCGGTATGCTGTCTACCAGGAACGCCAGATCCCGCGCGGTCGCGGTCATCTGAACGCCCAGCACAAAGTCAAAGTGCATCGGCTGCTTGATGTAGCCCTGTTTGGCAAAGCGAATGGCGTAATCCACCATACCCTTGTCGAAGACTTCAATTTCCGGCTTGATGCCCCGTTCGATGAGGATTTTGCCGAAGTTCTTGATGGTGTTTTCCGTATTGATGAATATTTCATCGCCGCCGAAGTTCAGCGTGCCGCAGTCCAGGGTGGCCATCTCGATGCCCGGGATTTCCGTGGGCTGGAGCCGCTCCAGGTCGCTCATGCCGACTGCGCCGCCGGTGGAAGGCTGAATGATGGCGTCGGGACAGACTTCCCGGATCGCCTGAATGCATTGCTCAAACCGGGCCTTGTCCTGGGTCGGAGTTCCGTCATCGCGCCGCACATGGAGGTGGATGATGGAAGCGCCGGCGTCATAGGCCGATTTGGCTTCCCGCTGAATCTCCGCCACCGTATAGGGTACGGCGGGATTCTGCACCTTGGTCACTTCCGCGCCGCAGATGGCAGCGGTAATAATCAGTTTCTCCATGCTATTTCCTCTGGCTGGCCTTGGGCACGACGCAGGTTCCGGAAGCGATGCAGACCACCACCGGCTCTTCCAGGAAATCCGCTGCCGAGGCCGAAATCTCCGGTCTGGCCACGATGACCTTGCGGGCCTCGAATTCCATTTTACGGGAGCTGTTGCCCTCGGACACAATCCGGCCCACTGCCTCAATATAGTCCCCGGCATAAACCGGCGCCTTGAATTCCACTTTGTCGTAGGCGACAAACAGTCCTTCGTCCCCGTCCCGGCGGATCAGCAGCTCCGTCGCCACATCGCCGAACAGGCCCAGCATGCGGGCACCGTCCACCAGATTCCCGCCGTAGTGGGCGTCATGAGAACTCATTCTCATTCGAATCATTACTTCTTCCATAAAATCTTCCCCTCCTGATGTTCTCTTTTTCTTTTTCTCTTACCTGGAATTGTTTCTTCCCCGGACTTTCTCTTCTGTATGGTTTTTTCGACTCGAAAATTTTTATCTTCTGTTGGCGGAATAAACGACAAAAAGCGCTATTCACAATTTCTTGTGAATAGCGCTTCATGCTGAGCATGACAGTGGTAAGCTTTTTGCCTTTCCACCAAGGAATAATGCGGGGATACACATTAACCCTTTCGGCCTTAACGCCTTCCCGGACTTCGGATTATCCCATCCCTGAAAGCCCGGTACCTCGTTTTGGCACCTCTATCCTAAAATATTATACTCCGTGTTAACCTTTTCTTCAATAATTTTTTAACAAGATCCTTAATAATCCGAATTGCAACTTAAAGTGAAAGACTTTTTTAGCTAAGCAAACATAAATGTAGTTTCATTCTGGACGGTGTCCTTCCCCTCGACGGGGTCCTTCGGTCAGGGTTGTTAACCCGATTGGGCCTGACCTTGATCGGTGGGCTCCGTCGAGGGATGCTACATCCTGCCAGAATGATACAGGGCCTTTGCCTCGTATGCTGTCAATCCGCCCAATACCCGTCTTGGGTAATTATTCAGCCACTCCTGAAGTTTCTGTATCTGAGCATGGCTATAATCTTTAATCGCAGCCCCCTTTGGGATGTGGTACCTGATCAGTCCATTGTTCTGCTCATTGGTTCCTCTCTCCCAAGAACTGTACGGATGACAAAAGTAAACTCTTGTCCGTGGCTTCTTACTGCCTGTCACCGATCGAATCAGTGCCTTCCAGTCGAGAAACTCAGAGCCGTTATCCACGGTGATCGATTTAAACATCTCACTGAATTTGACTCGCCCCATCCTACGCTCCAGCCGGTTAAGTACCTTCAAAACTTCGTCCTGGGTTTGCCGTGCAATCTTAAAGACCAGGCTCTCCCTTGTCATCCGATCATTCAGCGTCAGAAGGGCTGCGAGCCCTTTGCCTTTGCCTGATACGATGCAATCCATCTCCCAATGCCCGGGTTCACTTCGTTCAGTGCTTTCCACTGGGCGCTCTGTGATGCCAGGGGCATCCAACACCTTATTGGCACGTTTAACCCGACGATACGTACGCCTGGTCTGGTTCCCTTCCCGGGGCAGATTTTGATTGGAAACATCCGTGATATACCCCTTGCTGATGTAGTTATACAGAGTACGGGTTGAAACAAGGGTCTTGGATGGCATGATTTCCTTTTTCTTCAAGTCCATGATAATAGCATCCGGAGACCAGCGCTCTTCAAGGATCTTATGAGCTACATAAGCAACAAACTCATGGTCATCGCCAATTTTGAGGGCAGGTCCCTTGTTGGTGGCGGCATAATCATATGCCTCCTGTGCGATATCCGCGGAGTAGGACACATAGAGGGTCAAATCGGAGTTCATGAGTTCAACTCGCCCTTTTTTCAACTCCCGGCTTACAGTAGCCTCACTGCATTGTAAGACCGTCGCCATGTGTTTTTGGGTCATTTGTTTATGCTTCGCAAGAAGATGGTTTGATCGAACCATCCCCTCGAGTTGTTGACGATCCTTGTAGGATAAATGAGAGTATTTCTTTCTGGAGACCGAGGTGTTAGAATAGAGGTGGCTCATAGCTTTGCTCCTTAATGTTTGTTTAGTCACCTACATTATACCGCATAGCTATGGGCCACTTTATTTCACTTTATTCTACAACTCGCCCAAGATCCTTAATAATTGTAGAAACCACGCTTGGTCTTGCGACCCAGCTGATTTCCGCGCACCATCTTGCGCAGCAGGCTGTGGGCGCGGTATTTGCTGTCGCCGAATTCCTCATAGAGGACATCCATGACGGAGAGGCAGACATCCAGTCCGATCAGGTCGCCCAGTTCCAGGGGACCCATGGGATGGTTGGCGCCCAGCTTCATGGCGGTATCAATGTCCGCCGCACTGGCGATGCCTTCCGCGTAGATGCCGACCGCTTCGTTGATCATGGGGATCAGGATGCGGTTCACGACAAAGCCCGGCGCTTCCTGGACCTGGACCGGCGTCTTGCCCAGCTGGGCGGAGATCTCCACGATCCGGTCATTGACTTCATCGGTTGTGGCTACGCCGCGGATCACTTCCACCAGCTTCATGGCGGTGACGGGATTGAAGAAATGCATGCCGATGACTTTTTCCGGATAGCGGTACTGCATGGACAGCTCTGTGATGGACAGGGAACTGGTATTGGTCGCGATGATGGTGTCCTTGAGATCCAGTTCGTTCAGCGCGCTGAAAAACTCTTTCTTGGATGCCATGTCTTCCCGGATGGATTCCACGATGAGATCGCAGTCAGCCAGCTCCTGAATGTCGCTGACATAGCGGACACGAGCGAGCTGAGCGTCGCGATCCGCTTCGGACAGCTTCCCCTTTTCCACGGAACGGGCCAGACGCTTTTCCATGGCAGCTTTGCCCTGATCCAGAGAAGCCTGGCTTCTGCCCTTTACGACCACATCAAATCCGGAGGCGGTGAACTGCTGAGCAATTCCTCCTCCCATGGTTCCCATTCCAATGACTCCAACTTTCATACTATTTTCCTCCAAATGCAGGTTTGCGTTTTTCCAAAAATGCCGTCATGCCTTCCTTCTGATCGCCGTGCTCAAAACATTCGGCAAACCGTTCCACTTCAGCGGCCAGTCCCGCTTCAAAGCCCTCTGCCAGTCCCTGAGCCATGGCGCGTTTGGCCTGTCCGACCGCGGCCGCGGAGTTCTTCTGAATCTCCTGGGCCAGGGTCAGCGCGGCGGCTTCCAGCTCTTCCGGTTCCGTGATCTGACTGATCAGACCGATAGCCAGCGCTTCCTCGGCTTTGATGATCCGGCCGGTGTAGATCAGTTCCTTCGCTTTGGCCGGTCCCACGGCCAGGGTCAGGCGTTGGGTTCCCCCGAAGCCCGGTATGATGCCCAGGCCCACTTCGGGCTGACCGAACTTGGCCCGGCTGCTGGCGACTCGAAGGTCACAGGCCAGCATCAGTTCGCAGCCGCCGCCCAGGGCAAAGCCATTGACCATGGCAATGACCGGACAGGGCAGATTCTCGATGGCGGTGAAGACTTCATGTCCCCGCCGGCTGAATTCCTTCGCTTCCTGGGGATTGAGCGCTTCCATTTCCTTGATGTTGGCCCCGGCCACAAAGCTCTTGCCCACGCCGGTGATGATCAGAACATCCAGCGCCGGCAGGCTCTCTACCGCCTGGCGGATCTCGCCGAGGAAATCCGAGCTGAGGGAGTTGAGGGTCTCCGGTGAATCCAGGGTCAACAGGCCGATGCCTGACCGGTTTTCAAAATGCACTCTAGTCAATTTTCATTACCTTCAGGTGATCGCTCACGATCAGCTGGGCTTCCGTGGCTGCCTGGACATCCTCCAGCGTGTACTCCGGATTGATTTCAGTGAGCTCGATGCCCGCTTTGGTAATCTTCATGACGCCCATTTCCGTGATGATCAGATCCACTGCGTGGGATGCGGTCAGGGGCAGGTGACACTCCTTCAGAATCTTGTGAGCGCCCTTGTTGGTATGCTCCATGGCTACGATCACCGTCTTGGCGCCCGCGACCAGATCCATGGCGCCGCCCATGCCGGGGACCATTTTACCGGGGATCATGTAGTTGGCGATGTTTCCCTTCTCGTCGACCTGAAGCGCGCCCAGAACCGTCATGTCCAGATGGCCGCCGCGAATGATGCTGAAGCTCATGGCGGAGTCAAAGAACGCGCCCTGGGGCAGGATGGTGGCCGGAAGTCCACCGGCATTGACCAGATAGGGATCCGGGGTCTGGGGGTTGGGTCCCAGCCCGGTAAAGCCGTTTTCCGACTGGAAGGTGACACTGATGCCCTCCGGAACGAAGTTGCTGACCTTGGTGGGCAGTCCGATGCCCAGATTGACCAGGTCGCCGTCCTTCAGTTCCTGCGCCACGCGCCGGGCGATAAAATTCTGCATCTGTTCCTTATCCATCATTTATACCTCCACCATGTAGTCCACAAAGATTCCAGGCAGGCGAACCTCATCCTGGCTGATTCCGCCCAACGGTACGATTTCCACCGGTTCCATGATCACGGTCTGTGCCGCCATGGCCATGACAATGTTGAAGTTCTGGGTTGAACCGTGGTAGGTGGCATTGCCGAACTCATCGGCTTTTGAGGCAAAAATCAGGGCGACATCGGCCTTCAGCGGCTTTTCCAGAAGGTAGGTTTCGCCGTCGATGTCGATTTTGGTCTTGCCCTCTTCCACTCTGGTATCCAGACCGGTCTTGGTCAGGACACCGCCCAGACCTGCTCCGGCTGCCCGGATCTGTTCCACCAGGGTTCCCTGGGGAGTCAGGATGACTTCGGTTTCGCCGCTGAGCATCTGGCTGCCGGTTTCCTTATTCGTCCCGATATGGGAGGTAATAACCTTTTTCACCTGCCGACTGACAATCAGCTTGCCGATCCCCCGATCCACATAAGATGTATCATTGGCAATGATGGTCAGGTCCTTCCGGCCGCTTTCCACCAAAGCGTCGATCAGTTTTTCCGGGGTTCCCACTGCCAGGAAACCACCGATCATGATCGTCTGGCCGTCCTCGATCTTTGCGATCGCATCATTCAAAGAAATTCGTTTATTCATTCGTTGCACCACCGTGGCAAGGCTCCGCGTATCGCGAGCGTTGCTGATCCTTTCTATGTATTGCTAAGCTTGCGCAATTCTTTCGCATCTATCAGATGTTCCTGGTCCGGAAATAGCTCGAAAAGCAAATAATCTCCCCGAGTCGCCGGTTCGGACCTCCGCCGCTGCAGGAGCTGAAGTTCACTCCCGCAAGCGGCTGATTCTGACCTGGCCGCCCCAAACCAGTGATTTTAAGCAAAAGTTCCCCAGAGGCAGAGAAACAGAGCCATGCCGCTGGGGAATTCAGTCGATTAACTTTGGAAGTGGCTGGCCTTTTTACGGGCAATTTCCTCGGTGACCATCGGAATGATCTCCAGGGCATCGCCGACGATTCCCAGATTTGCCACCTGGAAAATGGGCGCCGATTCATCGGTGTTGATCGCGATGACAAAGTCGCTCTTCTCCATGCCGGCCAGATGCTGGACGGCTCCTGAAATGCCGCAGGCGATGTAGATCTTCGGCTTAACCGATTTGCCAGTCTGTCCGACCTGCAGTTCCTTGTCGATGAAGCCCGCGTCCACAGCAGAACGGGATCCGGAAACTTCCGCGCCGATCTTGTCGGCTGCTTCGCGCAGAACATGGAAGTTGTCGCCAATGCCCCGGCCGCCTGAGATCAGGATGGAGGCCTTGGTAATGTCGGCATGCTTGAGTTCCTTGTGGATGGTTTCCAGGATTCTGGTTCTGGCTTCATAGCCGGGAACTTCGAGGGTCAGGTTTTCCACCTGAGGATTGATCTGCGCCTTGCGCTCATTCAGAACCATGACGCCGGGACGGATCGTAGCCATCTGGGGCTTGGTCCGTTCGCACACGATGGTAGCGAAGAGGTTGCCGCCGAATGCCGGCCGGGTAACCATGAGCAGGGAGGAATTGGTATCCTCGGTCAGGTCGAGCTTGGTCGCATCAGCGGTGAGACCCGTTGTGCAGGCTGAGGCAATCCGGGGAGCCAGATCGCGGCCCAGAACCGTAGCCGGGAACAGGAAAACATCGGGCAGCTTCTGATCGATCAGCTGCTTAATCAGTTCCGTGTAAAGCACGGAGTCGTATTCTTTCAGGTGATTGTTGTGAATCTTAATGACCCGGTCAGCGCCGTAATGGAAAATCTCGTTGACCTGATTCTGCGGTTCGTCCCCGATGACCACGCCTACGATGTCGTAGTTCAGGTCCGGGCGCTTGGCCACGAGCCGGGTAGCCTCGGAAACCAGTTCGCAGGAAGCTTCAACCAGCTTATGATGCTGGAATTCACACAAAACGAAAATATCTTTGTAGTTCATCTGCCTGCCCCCTAAATAAAGTTCTGCTCGGACAGTACGCTGACAATCCGGTTCTTGGCTTCGCTGGCGTCAATCTTGAGGACTTCAATTTCGGAAGATCTCTGATTGGCGAAGGATCTGAATACCTTGGTGGGAGAACCGGTCAGACCGACTTCCTCCTTGGTCAGGTTCAGCTCCGCGTTGGTAACCCATTTGACTTCTTTATCAAAGGCTTCAAAGATGCCTCCGATGTTCATGTATCTCGGCTTGATGGCGGTTGCCAGCATGGTGATGACGCCGGGCAGCTTCATTTCGATGGTTTCCATGCGATCTTCCAGCGCCTTGACGACGACAATCTTATCCGAAGTCATTTCTTTGACATCCTGCACGTAAGTAACCTGGGGCAGTTCCATTTTGGCTGCTACCTGAGGTCCTACCTGTGCGGTATCTCCGTCAATGGCCTGGCGGCCGCAGACGATGAGGTCATATCCCTTGCCTTCCAGCGCTCTGGCCAGAACGTTGGAGGTTGCCCAGGTATCCGATCCGGCAAAAGCCCGGTCTGTGATCAGGGCACAGTGATCAACGCCCATGGCGTACAGTTCACGCAGCATGCTGACCGCCTGAGGGGGTCCCATGGAGATGACTGTGATTTCGATATTGGGATTCTTGTCCTTCAAACGCAGAACGGCCTCAACACCGGCCAGATCGTCGGGGTTGGTGATGGTGGGAACGCCGGTCCGGATCAGGGTACCGGTATTCTTGTCGACCTGCATTTCCGTGGTATCCGGAACTTGTTTTACTAATACTGCTATTTTCATATCTGCTACCTCATCATGGATCCAGAGATAACCATTCTCTGAACTTCGGACGTACCTTCGTAGATTTCTGTAATCTTGGCATCACGCATCAGGCGTTCCACCGGATACTCCCGGGTGTAGCCGTAACCGCCGAAGAGCTGAACAGCCTTGGTGGTAACTTCCATCGCGGTTTCCGATGCGAACAGCTTGGCCATGGCGGCCTCAGTGCTGTACTTTCCGCCCTGATCCTTGACGATGGCGGCGCGATACACCAGCAGTCTGGCAGCGTCAACCTTGGTCTGCATGTCAGCCAGCTGGAACTGTGTGTTCTGGAACTTAGCCAGGGACCGGCCGAACTGCTTGCGCTGCTTGACGTACTCCACCGTTTCGTCGATGGCGCCCTGAGCGATTCCCAGTGCCTGTGCGGCAATTCCGATGCGGCCGCCGTCCAGCGTCTGCATGGCGATCTTAAAGCCCTTGCCCAGTTCGCCCAGGAGGTTTTCCTTGGGTACTCTGACATTGCGGAAAATCAGTTCAGTCGTGGCAGAACCACGAATTCCCATTTTCAGTTCCTTTTTGCCGATGGTGAATCCTTCCATCTCCTTATCCAGGATGAAGGCGCTGATGCCCTTGGTTCCCTGGGTCCGGTCGGTCATGGCGAATACGACATAGATGTCAGCCACTCCGCCGTTGGTGATGAAGATCTTGGATCCGTTCAGCAGGAAGTGGTCTCCCATATCCTGAGCAAAGGACTGCTGCATTGCCGCGTCCGTGCCCGCGTTGGGTTCCGTTAATCCGAAAGCTCCCAGCTTTTCGCCGGAGGCCAGCGGCCGTAAATACTTTTCCTTCTGTTCCGGTGTTCCGAATGCCTCGATGGGCCAGCCTGCCAGTGACGTGTGAGCGGATACGATGACGGCATGCGTGCCGCACTTCTTACCCAGTTCTTCCACACAGATCACATAGCTCAGGTTATCCCCGCCGGCTCCGCCGTATTCCTTGGAGAATGGAATCCCCAGGGCACCGATTTTCGCCAGTTCTCTTACTGTTTCTTCCGGAAACCGCTCTTGTTCGTCGATTTCGTGGGCAATCGGCGCAACTTCCTTCTCCGTGAAGTCACGGATCATCTTTTGCACCAGTGCCTGTTTTTCATTCAACCTAAAGTCCATACAATCACCTCTTAAACGCTCTGCCTCAATGTTAACAAATTGATAATTTACAATCAACCAGCCCCAGTGAAAAAGGGAAATTGCGCATTAATGAACCTCATTTGATATATGTTTGGCAATATTTTGAAGTCCTATCCACCGGTTTTACCTGTCATTTAAACGAATACAGGGCTCGGTTCGACATCGATTTCAAAAAATCCGCCGATTAAGCGCTGATGCGGACTTTCGGGCCCATGCATAGTCTACATACTATACGGAAAAAATGTATTTTCATGTCAAAGCAGCCCGCGTTGGACGCGGGCTGCTTAAAATTCAATCCTTTATGATCTTTGATCTCATAAACAACGAGAGACGGTTATTTGCTGCATTTTTCCCAGATCGTTGCTACCCCCATGCCGCCGCCGATGCAGAGTGTTGCCAGGCCTTTCCTGGCATCGGTCTTGAGCATTTCATGAACCAGCGTGACGATAATCCGGGCACCGCTGGCTCCTACGGGATGTCCCAAAGCCAGCGCTCCGCCGTTAACATTCACTTTGCTCAGGTCAAAGCCCAGTTCGCGGGCAACGGCGATGGACTGAGCCGAGAAGGCCTCATTCCCTTCAATGAGATCCAGATCCGCAATGTCCAGTCCCGCTTTAGCCAGCGCCTGCCTGGAAGCAGGCACCGGACCGATTCCCATGATCTTGGGATCGACGCCGCCCTGACCCCAGGATACCAGTTTAACCAAGGGCTTGAGCCCGTATTTCTTGACGGCTTCGCCCGAAGCCAGAACTATGGCGGCAGCTCCGTCATTGATGCCTGAGGAATTGCCGGCGGTCACCCGCCCGTCCTTCTTGAAGACGGCAGACAGTCTGCCCAGGGCTTCCATTGAGGTAGCGCGGGGATACTCATCGGTCTTGAAGTCGATGACTTCTTTTTTCACTTTGATTGGGACCGAGACAATTTCATCGTTGAACCGGCCTTCGGCGATGGCCTTGGCTGCCTTCTCCTGGGACTTCAGTGCAAACTCATCCAGTTCGGTCCGGGTGATGCCCCACTGGTCACAGATATTCTCAGCAGTGATGCCCATGTGGTAATCATTGAACACATCGGTCAGGCCGTCGTTGACCATAGTGTCGACCATGGCCGCATTGCCCATGCGGGCTCCCCACCGGGCAGTGGGCACAGCGTAAGGCGCTGCCGACATATTCTCGGTGCCGCCCACCAGAATTACTTCGGCATCACCGGCGTGAATCGCTCGGGCGGCTTCAATCACTGACTTCATGCCTGATCCGCAGACCATGCCCACCGTATAGGCCGGGACTTCTACCGGGATCCCGGCGCCGATGGCAACCTGGCGCGCGACATTCTGCCCCAGGCCAGCCGTCAGGATGCAGCCGAACATTACTTCATCGAGTTGATCTCCGGTCAACCCCGCTCTTTCCAGAGCGGCCTTTGCCACAATGGATCCCAGCTGAGCCGCCGGTACATCCTTGAGACTCCCGCCATAGTTCCCAATTGCCGTTCTGCAGCAGCTTACCAAAAAAATTTCCTTCATTCTCTTCCTCCCCAATCCAATGAAATATATATCCCGGTGCGAAAGCCAGTACCTGCTTCCATCCCACCTGAATGCCAGTCACCAGTGACTTTCAGCCGATTCTCCCAGCAAACTGTGAACGGCTTTTAATCTATTCCTTGTTTCCATCACTAAGTTTGATTATTGTATCACTTCTGACTAACGTTTTCATTATTGATAACATTTTCTCATTTTCCCTATGAATTTCATTATTCGAAATTACAATCCGTTGATTCCAAAGAAGCAATAAAATCTCCTCACCGGTAAGAGACCGGAATTGAGGAAAGATGTTTAATCCAATTCTGATAAAGTCATTGCCTGCATTGCGCATTGTACGCGGATTCCCCCGAATGAACCCGGAATCCTCTGCTGTCCCTTGGAATCAGACAGGTTTTCATATCGGTAAGTATGAATGCACCTGGCAGCTTCCTCTCCTCATGGTTAAAATCTTGACTTTCAAAAGTCAATCCTGTTTCGCAGCATAATTGAATGCTCCCTCCTGATCAACAGAGCGTTCTGTTGATCAGCAAGGGAGCATTTCTGGATTTTATAAAGGGGATAAAACCTTAAGTCAGTCCATTCTTAGGTCCACTGGGGAATGCCAGAGATTCGGTAATCAGCTTATCGATCATCAGGCATATAAGAACTGCCCAGGTCTATTTCCTGAACTGGAATTTGGCTTCATGCCTGGTGCCGTCCTGAAATACGACAATCAGTTTCTTGCCCGTGCCGCTCCAGCTCTTTTCTGTTTTCCACACATAGATATACTGGTCAGCAATCGGATCGTAGGTCAGCTTGCTGGCACCTGCGGTAACGGTTGTTTCGATTATATCCGTGTCAGCATCTGTATCCACAATAAATGTCATTACCTTGGGATAGCCTTCAGCCATGATATTGAGTCCCATATCGCCACCGAGACTGAACTTAATCGGAATTGCGCTTCCAGCCTTCGCAATGTTTACTTTGGACATATCCACAGGCTGGAAGAAGCCTTTGAAATCGTACTTTACCGTAACGGTAAATGAGCCGGTTGCTGTATTGCCATAGTCATCCTTGGCTGTTACAACAACTGTTGATGTTCCGAGCGGGAACCAGGTTCCGGAATTCTGTGTATATGTGATCTCAACATCCTGATCCACCAGATCAATGGCTGTTGCGGGATCAAAATTGACCAAAGCTCCGGCCGAGCTTACCGCATTCACTGTGATATTGTCCGGGACTGTCAGTTTCGGAGGTGTGGTATCAACCACCGTTACAGTGAAAGCTGCTGCAGCTTTGTTTCCTGACGCGTCAGTGGCGGACAGATCTACTGTAGTAGTCCCTAATGGGAACGTTGACCCGGAAGTGGGAACTGAGATTACATCAACAGCTTCATCCACAAGGTCCCAGGCAGTCGGGTTAAAGGTGACAACCGCACCGGAGGGCCCAGTTGCTTCAACTGTCATGTCCTCCGGTACCGTAATGTCAGGAGGCGTTGTATCCTCCACGGTTACCGTAAAGGTCTTGCTGGCCGAGTTGCCGGCAGCATCTGTGGCCGACACCTTTACCGTCGTGGTGCCCAGGGGGAACGTTGACCCGGAAATGGGGGCTGCCATTACTTCGACAGCTTCATCCACAAGGTCCCAGGCAGTCGGGTTTAAGGTGACAACCGCACCGGAGGGCCCCGTTGCTTCAACTGTGATGTCATCCGGTACCGTAATGTCAGGAGCTGTCGTATCCACGACAGTTATCAGGAATGAATCCGTGGCGGTATTGCCTTTGCTGTCACTAGCTGTCAGGCTCACTGTTGTTGACCCCAAGGGGAATTTCGAGCCGGAGGCTGGCATTGCCGTCACGGAAACGGCTCCGTCCACTGCATCCAGGGCTGAGACGTTGAATTCAACGAACGCTCCATCCGGCCCAGTTGCTTCAACAGTCATGTCGGCCGGTTTTGTTATAACTGGCGATGTTGTATCACTTGGCAGATTGTTTGGAACTATAACGGAATACGTCGCTGCCTTACCCATTTCCAGTGGGTCCGTAGTACTTGTATTGGTTATGTCAAACGCTTCTACTGTAAGATCAAACGTCCCAAAGCCTTGGCCGGAGGCTACCGTTACTTTCCCTTTCTCGGAGAATGTTGTGGTAGTTCCCGGTGACTGAGGATCAACTGTAAAGGACTTGGGGGCTGATCCGGTGAAAACCCCATTGTTCAGGGTCCATTCGGTGTAAATCTGAAATGTAGCAGTACCCGTTTGCTTTTTCTTCACCGTGATGTCGATGGTGATTTCTGCTGAATCACCTGGAATCAGGGTTACTCTGTTAAACGGCGCATTAAGATCAACCACGCTGGTATCAAGAGTACTGGCGAACACGCTGGAGACGGAGCTAAAGAAGAACAATGCAGCAGTGAGAAGTGAGAAGTGAGAGTGCGGTACGCATAATTTTTTTCGGCATGTGTGATTCTCCTCCTGTTAATTTGTGAGTCCGTTATGATTCCTTTTCCTTCTAAAAATAATTCCGTCCGATCCCTCCCATTCGTAGAACAACAGCACCTCCTATAACCTTCAAAGCAGAAGAACTATAATTTTAGAATGATTATATCACGCAACCAACATTATTAATACTATTATTATTTTACTAAAATATTAATTAACGATAGGTTGTAACCAATATAAAACTGATAATTTGGTAATCAATGCTGATTTGATGGTTGACCGGGCTGAGCAGTAAGACCCGATCCTTGTGACCTCTTCTGACACATGCACCAGGGGCACCTCCCGTCGGAAGTGCCCCTGGTGATCATTCATTCTCGTTATTAAGATGGGGAATGCTGTGCGGGTCTTTTATATCCCTTCGCTTTTGGACTGGTAATGCTGGGCCTGGGCCTGGAACAGCCGGCGATAGAGATTGTCGCTTTCCATCAGTTCAGCATGGCCTGCAAAGGCGACGACTTTTCCCTGATCAAGCAGGAGAATCTTGTCGCAGAACAGGGAGGAACTCATCCGATGAGAGATGAAGACGGTGGTTTTGCCTCGGACCATTTGGGCGAAATGCTGGTAGATCTCGCTTTCGGCAAAGGGATCCAGCGCGGCCGTTGGTTCATCCAGGATCATCAGCTGGCCTTCCTTGAGCATACTTCGGGCAATGGCCAGTTTCTGATTTTCTCCGCCGGAAAAGTCAATGCCCCCTTCATGAACCTGTTTATCCAGATAGGTGTCCAGACCGTGGGGAAGCCTCTCCACTTTATGCTTCATGTCGACCATGGCCAGTCGCTCCCAGATTTCCTGCTCGGTTCGATCCCGGCCCAGATTTTCCTTCAAGGTGAAGGGGAAAAACTGAAAGTCCTGAAATACGGTGGCCAGCTGATCCAGGTAGCTGCTGTACTCATACTCCCGGATTGGCACCCCATTGTAGAGGATCTCGCCCGCCTCCGGTTCAAACAGCCGGCAGATCAGTTTCACAATGGTGGTCTTTCCGGCATTGTTGATGCCAACGATGGAGATATGTTCTCCCTGCTCGATCCGGAAGCTGACTTCTTCCAGAACGAGCTTTTCGGCCTTGGGATAGCGAAAACTGACATTGCGAAACTCCAGGCTTTCCAGTGGACCGGGCTGCCTGTTTCCGCTCTTCATCCGACTGTCCGGAATCTGCATGAATTCCACAAAGGGATCGAGCATGTCCAGGCTTTGAGCGATTTGAAAAACTCCGTTCATGGCACTTAAAAAAGACTGGGTGAACTGGATGGCGATTCCGACAAAGAACGTAAAATCACTGACCGAGAGTTTCCCGCCCAGCTGCCCCTGAGTCCGGTAGGCCGCAAACAGCGTAATGACAAGCGTAATCAGGTACTGCAGGACGGCCTGGGAAGCCGCAATTTTTCCTCGAACCATCCGCATCCGCATCAGCCACTGATTGGAATCCATGTTGAGCTGATGGACCAGCCGCACGATCATCGATCCCAGATTAAACATACGGAAATCTTTCTGCATGGCGTCATCATAAGCTTTCCCGAAATAATAGTTGTAGACCCGGTTGACCGGAATGACTTTTTTCATCAGCTCCCCGGCGCGCCGGATGCCCGCCCGGGAGATCAGGGTGGAGAGGATCGTCAGAGCGGCAATGATGCCGAACACCGTTGGACTGAAGGCCAGTAGCAGGACCGTTACCGTCAGAAGCGTAAACAGGCCTGAGATGATTTCCACCAGTGACGCGAACAGCAGATCGAAGGCCCGATACGCCGCCAGGGCAAACTGGCCGCGTTCCCGCAGATCCAGGGTTTCCGGATCTTCCAGGTGGGCATAGTCAATGGACATGATCTTATGGGAAAACAGTCGGATGTACTGAAAGTTCAGGATCTCCCGATTGATTGACTGGCGGTTTTCAATCCATTTGCTCAGGACTGACAACATCAGGCGAACTGCGACAATGACCAGGATGAGCAAGGCATACCGCTGAAAATCGTAGTTTTGCAGGTATCCGTCGATCATCAGCTTGGGAATGGATACCGTGAACAGGATCTGAACGGTGCTCACGATGCCTGAAGCCAAAAGCCAAAGGAGCGCCGCGGGGTTTTCCCGGAGAATCAGCCGGCTCAGAATCAGCAGCGGTTTAAAAGTCTTCATGGGCGCCCTCCTGGTAGTATCTCTTCTGGGTGTCAAACATCTGGCGATAAATCCCGCCTTGCTGCATCAGTTCGTCGTGAGTACCCCGCTCCCGGACCTGCCCCTGGTCAAGCAGGATGATTTCATCACAGAACTGGGTGCTGGCCAGGCGGTGCGAGATAAAGATCCCGGTCAGTCCGTCCATCAGATCATCAAAATTTCGGTAGATGTCGGCCTCGGCCAGGGCATCGAGTGCCGCTGTCGGTTCGTCCATCACCATGATTTTAGCCTCTTCCTGATACAGCGCCCGGGCAATCATCAGTTTCTGGTTCTCGCCGCCGGAAAGGATGACTCCTTCCGGATCCACGATCTTTTGCAGCGGGCTGTCCATTCCGCGGGGGAGCGCTGAGATTTTTTCCCAGATCCCGGCCCGGCGCAGCGCCCGCTCAATTCTGGGGTAGTCAGCCGGCTCATACTCGCAGGAGACATGCTGGGCAATCGTGATTGCCAGCGGTTCCACTTCCTGGAATACCACGGCAAACATCCTGCGCATATCACTGAGGGAATACCGATGGTAATCCGTACCGTTGATCAGAATCCGGCCCTGATCTGGCCGGTACAATCCCATGAGCAGCTTAATCAGAGTGGTTTTCCCCGCTCCGTTAATTCCCACCAGAGCAATGGTGTGTCCGGCGGCAATGGTGAAGCTGACATCATTCAGAACCAGTTTATCGCTTCCGGGGTAGCTGAAGCTGACCCCTTCAAACTCAATGGTCGGAGCACTTTCAAGGGTCTGATGGTTCTCTGCCGAGGCACTGCTCCAGTTCGTTTCGACATAGCCAAAATATCTTCGGACATCGCGAAACTCCGTAAAGACAAAGCTCACCGCCTGCGATACGCGCAGAATAACGAAGCTCATAGTGGTCAGCGTGGTGAGATAGAGCACAAACCGCTCAAAGGACAGGCCCTGCTCCCGGGCCTGAATCAGCAGCAGCAGCGACAGGAAATCCAGCAGGATCACGAGCAGGAAGCTGAGGGCATACCCGGTGGTGTCGATCCGATAGTGCCACAGCATGATCTGTTTCAGCTTGGTGATCTCCTTGCTAAAGTAGTCCATCAGGAGCGACCGCATGCGGTAGAGCCGGCTGTCCTTGCCGTATTTGAAATCAGTGGCGATCCAGCTGTACATGCTGTTCTTGCGGTGGGTCGACTGCCGCTGGGACCGACGGCGATTCTGGATCGAGCTGACCGCTCTGGCGATCAGGAGGCAGCCCAGAATCGGCAGCAGATAGAGGGGAAACAGCCAGGGACGAAGTGTGGCCATGACGGCAGCCAGGACCAGCCAGGAAGCAATGTCTGCTCCCAGCGGAAAGAATTTATGGTAGATTCCTTCCAGTCCGGTATCGTTGGTCCGGGTCGCCTGAGTCGCCGTTTCCATCTCATCCTGAAAGGTGGGATCCTCGAAGTACTTCAGATCCATGGTCGTCATGGCATTAATGTCCTTGAGAAAGTAATTCCCTCGAATCTGATTCAGCGGAGTGTAGGCGATCACCTCGCTTAAGATCATAAAGACTTTCAGGGCTCCCGCGCCGATGGCGAAGACCAGGATCACCCGGATTGCCCGGGGCAGCGCCCCCTGGTTGAGCAGTCCCGCAATCAGGCTCATGCTGAACACTTCGCTGAAAGACAGGGCTGCGCTGGCGATCCAATGGAGGATGTACAGCACCCGTTCCCTGGTTTCGACTTGCGCAAGCATCGTCCGGGCGGTTGCGCCCGACGGTGCGTCAATGATTCTCTGATTCTGCATGATGGTTCTCCTTGTCATGGCGGATCCGGTCCGCCGGATCCAATTGTCATCAAATAATAAGTTCAGCCTTCTGAAATGCCCAGCCGGGCAGGACATGATACAGGCAGCAACCCCATCACCGATCAGGTTGCTGCCTTGCAAATCAGATGTTTTAGCGTGGCGTTTCCTGCTTTGTGCTATTCTTCCAGTGCCCAGAGATGATGATCCCGCCGGAAGAATAAACAGACCGCAATGCCGGCGATGGCCAGGAAGAAGAACAGGAATGCTGCTCCTGAGCCTTTCTCCGCACCGAAGAGTGCGGTAAATACTCCTGGTTCCCTGGCCGCCATAAATGGTTCAAAGACCCGATCCACCAGGAATCCTCCCAGCAGATAGCCGAGCGGGATTGTAAAGAACTGCAGGGTATTCCTGGCTGAGAAGACTCTCCCCTGCATTTCAACGGGGATATGGTTTCGCAGCAGTACTTCCATGTTCGCCCCCATCACCGGGATGAAAATCCATCCCAGGACTGCCCCGATTGACCAGAGGGGAACGGTTCTGCCAAAGGCCAGAAAGAAGTTTTCTGTGCTCATGGAGAAGAGCAGGCAGTCGCAAATCACCTTCACCCGGCTTTTCGGGCGGGCAGGACCGAAACCATTACGCTGCCGGCTAGTGAAGCAATCCCCTCGGTTGCGTTGACAATGCCCAGACCAGCTTCCCCGCCGCTGCTGCGTGACAGAATCAGTGCGGGAAAGGCCGCATTGTACTTGGACGCAATCAGATTGATGGCGGCTAAAAAAAGAATTAAATCCAGAATCCCCCGGTGATCCCTCAGGAATTCAAGGCCCGCCTGAGCCGACTGGAACAGGGTTTCTCCGGGGCGATCCTTCCGTTCCAGTTCCGGAATATGAATCCAAAGGGCTAGGCAAAGAAATGCAATTCCGAATGTCAGCAGGTCAAACAGAATGACCGCATTCATTCCCCAGAGGGTAAGAATCATGGTTGCGATAATCGGAGTTAGAACTCCGGTCAATGAATTCGAGAAAGATCGCAGACCGCTGACTTTCTGATAATATTTCTGCGGGGTCAGGAGGGTAATCGCAACGCCGGCTGACGGCTGCTGGATCGTGTTCATCAGCCCATTCAGGGCATTCAGCAGATAGATGTGCCAGATTTCCAGCTTCTCAGTCTGCAGAAGTATCAGGATAGCGATCGTACAGCATGCGGCAAAGGTATCACACAGCAGCATGGTATGTTTTTTGTTCCACCGATCGCTCAAGGCTCCGGCGAATATGCTCATGATGACATAGGGCGCATAAGAACAGACCGCGATTAAGGCCGAATCATACTGCTGATAGGACCAGATGACTAACGCATAATTGGTCATGGCGCTGCCCAGTGATGAAAAGGACTGCGAAATCCATAAAATGATAAATTATTTCAAGTCTCTGAGACTTGTTCTGATTGATTCCATTTGACTTTACTCCTTTAATATATATTTTGATATTAAAATGCAAAGTCAAGATAGGACCTGATGTTACTCCATGCCTGTTGTCCTATATGACCGTGCATGGAGCTGAAACAATGCAAAGAATCACTTTCGCTGCCTCCTGATCAATTGAAGTTGATTGAATAAGCCAGTCTGATCCTGTGATCAGCCGGGCAATGATGAGTTGATGATATCGCTATCCTTTCGGATGGCCGGAGAAATAATCCGACAGAACCTGCCGGCCTTCCTCCCGGAGTAATCCGGCGCGAACGACTGGCTGAACATGCGAATGCCGGAACACCAGGTCAGAGCAATTGCATCCCGGTTCATTCAGAATCTCTGCCAGATCCTGATTGCTGGCGGCGTAAACCAGGGTTCCCAACTTCATCCAGACCAGCGCTCCGCTGCACATAAAGCACGGCTCACAGCTGGAATAAAGAGTATACGCACTTAAATCAGTGATCCCGGTTTCCTCGCAATATCTTCGAACCAAACCGATTTCAGCATGTTCCGTGGGATCTGTTTGGGAGTAGATCTGATTTTCATTGGTATAAACAATCTCCCCATCCTTGACCAGTACCGCCCCAAAGGGCTCGTTGCCATGTTCAACCGCCAGAGCTGACAGTCGAATCGCTTCTTTTAAAAACAGTTCATCCTTCATGCATTCTCTCCTTGGAATCATTTAGAAATTCGTTTACTACCTGATTGAAGCTTCCCTCAACCAGATGATGAGTGTTGATGGAGTAGTATAACTGCCATGCCTTCAGCTGCTCCCAGCTTCCCAGAAAATTTCATTTTCTGTTTCCCAAAGAATTTCATAACCCGCATCCGGTTGCTCCAGGAAGTTGTTATGGGACACGGGAATATATCACTTAGTAGGAAGGCCATTTATGCAACATTGTATATCAGCATTTGATTATTCTACAATAGCTATTCCCTCAACTCTGCATGGTGTGAGTTGCTGTTCTATATCTTCATGCTTCCCAGGAGGCCTTCCCGATCCATCTGGAGTCATCCCTTAGTCATGCCGGATTCCTTACGTAGTCACTTTCCTGTTGATTTGGTATGAAGTGAGCTTACATGATTGCCCCCTTGATTCGGATTCATCTCTTGATTCGGATTGATCATGAAACTGCTTCCTGGTCTGATGCTAAGCACTTGTACCAAAAACCGGATTTAACTGCTCCATCAAACAGCACTTGCTTCAAGTCACCAGAATTGCCTTGAAATCAATCCTCAGCTGGCTAACAATTCCGATCGGTTGATTCCGTACAGCGCCCCATCGCCTTCTCGGGATTTCTCAGGATCATGCCTCGTACCGGAACCATCCCGAATTTCTCATAAAAAGCAGTCATCGTCTCATCGCAGCATAGGTCGACCATGTAGAAATCTTTCGTCTCCTCAAGAGCCAGTTCTGCCAACTTTCTTCCGATTCCCCGATTCCTGTATCTGGGCACAACTTCAAGCAAAGGAATATAGGCAGACAGGATTCCATCGCTTATTATGTTGATGAATCCGACGATCTTCTTCCGATCGGTATCCAGTGCCACAATGGATTTGAAGCTGTCCTTCAAGATGCTTCGATGAACCGCCTGATCCGGGTGAGCTGGCCAGCCCTCAAAAAATCCCTCATCCAAGTCCCATCCGTTTAGTTCTTCTGTATATACTCCTTATTCGATCATCGATTTCCCTCTTCTTCATTCCGTTGTTCCTGACTCAACCAATGTTCCTGGCAGGGACGATTCGAACAGATATCATCCCCCTTTCATCAAGCAATATCCCAGGTTGCAGCATCAGTACATCAGCTCTGCATCTGGCTTGGCAGCCGGCCTGAATCCGCTTGATCCGGCAATCACTGGTGATTCTTTCAGAGTTCCTTGGTAAAGCAGATGATTCGGTTCGCTTCCTTGAACTTCATCGCCCTATGGAAATGATAGCTTTCTTCATTGTCCAGTTCACAGTCACTGGCATATTCCTTGCAGCCCTGTGCTTTTGCCCACTTCTCACATTCAGCTAACAGCTCTCTGGCATATCCCTTCTGGCGATACGTCGGCATTACATAAATTCCTTCCAGGTATCCCACCGGACTGGTTTCAGTTCCTTCGACATAGTCATGCCTTAGTTGACATTGTGCAAAACCGACAGGCGTTCCCTGTTCGCAGATCAGAAAGAATCTGGAATGGTCTTTAGAGATTAATTCTGAAATCTCCTGTTCCATTTCCTGAATGCTGCGACCGTTCCACAGCAAAACAGCCAGATTCGCCACTGCATCCAGATCCTCTTTCGTTGCTTCCTTGATCCGTGTTTCTTTCATCGGTATTTCTATCATCATTCCCTCTTATTTCTTCCAGTTTCTGGTAGTTCTGGTAGTTCTGGTAGTTCTGGTAGTTTCTTCAGAATCCTTAGGTTTTAGAGTACTTTGCAGTACCTCCTGTTTCTCTTCATCTCATTCAATTCGAATTCTGCGAATCCGTGTTATATGATATTTTTTCGGAACTCTGAAAGCGTCAAAACTTCGTCGAAGGATTCATCTATGTGCAGTTCAAACACAACGGGGAAAAATTTCAGCTTGCCCATTTGATCTGTCTCCACAATCCTCTGCTTCAGTTTTTCGGACAACGAGAGGGTCATGACTTCGGATCGTACTTTTTCAGGAAAATAGATGGTTAACTTGAAATACCCTTCCCAAACCGACAGCCAGAATACAGTAACTTCCTTTTTTCCGCCGCGACTGCCGGTCCAATGATGGAGGCCTTTGCCAAGCCATGCCTTTCCATCGTTATAGTACCGCCACTCCAAGTGGATCTCCCGGCGTTCCATTTCGCTGAGAAACTTAACATAGGTGCTGTAGGCCGTTCCCAGTATTTCCTCCAGCACCTCGCTTGTTGGCTCTATGTCTGGATTCCGAAGCATCTGTTTTTCAATTGGTTTCATGCTGAACAGCCTCCCGCTATGAGTTTGCTTTCCTGCAAAAATTCGGCTATGCCCGACAGGTGTTGTGAATTCTGTTTCCAGGCCAGATTCCTGTCAGCTTTCTGTCTGTTTCCCTTCTACTCCACTCTTTCAGAGCCTTGAAAATAGTCGAGTACACGCAGTGACCGCAGGGTATTCCACCGGCTGATCACGCCGGTTGACTCCATTTCAACGTGGACGGCACCTGGATAGGGTGCCGGCAATTTCCACCGGCCATCACTCGTTCGTTTTTTAAGGATTTCCTCTAATGCTTCCTGCAGTCTTTCATCGCAAGGAGCTCCGGCATTTCGAAAATATTCCAAGGCTCGGAGAATATCGTATTTCCAGCGTGTCGGAAATGCCAGCCGCAGCATGGCCGGATGGATAATTTCTCCGGTTCTGTCCGATCGGAACAACCGATGCCGCAGGAGAAATTCCTGAGCTTCCCCTTCGATCTGAACCAGTTCGTCTCGCCGATAGCCATATCCTTGATCAAGATATTCCCGGATTCCTTCCAGAGTGCTGATTGTGGTGTGCATCGAGCTGTGGCTGGCACCATATCGGTTCAGCATACAATTAAAACCGCCGTCTTCCATTTGCTGGCTGATCACAAAATCCACGACGGATGTGATCGCTTCTTCCTCAATGCCAAAGTAACAACCATAGTTCAGGAACATGCCATTAATGCACAAATCACTTTCGGGCACAGTCACTGAGCCGTTGATCCCGCCATCCATGCCTTTGCATGTTTCAACAATCACGTGGAGTGCCCTCGTGATGCCAGGGGTACACGGAGTACATAGGGATCTCAGGTCGAGCAGGGTGTAATTGGTCGAGGTCCACTTGGGCTGATAGAATGCACGGCCCCAGTGACCTTCCGGGTTTTGTCGCTTCAGCAGCTCATAACCCCAGCCTTCCGAGGCAATTCTTTTTTTTAACTCCCTTAATAACGCTGGATCTGATTTCAGTAAATCCCGATGTGTCTGGTATTGAATGGATACATCCCCCTCCAGCAACCAGGAAATAATTTCCTTGCGGTCCATGCTGATCCCTCCTATTGGCTGTTCATTCCAATGGCTGATAAATCCCAACAACTGATTTATCCCGGCAGTTGAATCGTACAGCCCTCAACCGTATCCCATGGTGGGCCGGTAACAAAGGTATTATCTTACTTGGTGACCGAGCGAAGAGGCAACCGTTGTTCCATCGGTGTGAAAGCGGTTCCTTTCAACCCTCTTCGATCAAAGTGCTTTGACCATAAACAGTTCCATGGGCTGCTCATACCCGGGAAGGTCTAGTGTAAGTCCACCGCAGTCTTTATAACCGAGTTTTCGATAAAAATTCTGGGCATCCTCATCCACCTGAGTTGATACCATCACCATGCCATAGCCGTGGTCTTTCATGTCATTCGCCCAATGCTCCATCAGGCGTCTTCCAAATCCCTTTCCACGAGACTGGAGCTCCACGAACAGCAAGGTGCAGAATGGCGTATTGTCCCAGAATAAGTTGTACCGCAGAAGGGCAATTATTTTATTATGTTCCAGCAGAACATAGCCCTGTCGGTCTCGTATTTTCTTTTGAAATTCACTCTCCGGCAAATGCCGGTCAAGACGGTACCAGCTTTCTTGATCTTCCGGCTGAACAGTTCGAATCTCTCCCATGCTTCCTCCTATCTCATGTTTTTACGGTATCTGGCACGGCCGGGCATAATGCCTGAACTATTCCTGCTTGACCGCGCTCATGACAATGATTGACAGGTCATTATTCCTATCGGAATTCAAGAAATCCACGTCATCAAACCCGAGATGTTCTTGTGCCCATATCGCCCACGGAAACCAGAGTTCTTTCGGATTCTCCATTTCATAACAGGCAGTGATTTCAGCAATACCCGTCTTTTCCCAGAGATGCCGCCACCAGTCCTTGCTGTGGAAGCTGAACATTTCCCCCACCCAGTGTTTTTTCAGAGTCTGGGGGTAGCCCTGATCGAATTCTCTGGTTAATCCGGGAACCACGATCCCGATCTGGCCGCCTGGCTTCACCAGTTTTGACAAGGTGCAGGGAAAATACAGTTCATCGGCTCCGTAGTACTGATAACTGTCGATGGAAATCACGGCATCAAAGAATCCCTCGGCATAGGGCAGGGCATGGGCTTCGGCATGGATCGGAAATACCCGGTCGCTGACGCCGGCTTCCTCGAACCGCTTCAGGTTCTCCGTTGGGCTGATCCATAAATCGTTGGCAAAGACCGTTACCCCAAACTCCTTCGCCAGAAACACTGAAGTAATGCCCTTCCCGCAGCCCATATCCAAAACCTTCATGCCTGGCTTCAACTCCAGGTGCTGGCACAGCTCTTCGAGCAGCCACAATGGATTCGGGCCCATCCAGTTCTCGTGGATCCAGTTCTCATCATATTGCTCTGTCTTCGGAAATTTTTTCAACAATGTACTCCCTCCCAATCTTTTCAAGTTCCACAGTCATCGATCAAGGATTAAATCACTATTTGCAGTCGGTTTTGATCATAGGTTGCCAGGCATTCTCAGGCTACCATCGTATGGCCCTTATTGCTGAATCCGAATGAACCCTCTGATATGCTCATCCAGGTCTCGTTCCACAATCGCGGAAACGTTATTGAAGTTCCCCTCAGCCACCATCATTTTGTTATCAAGATGTTCCAGAACGATGCCAATGTGGTCATGCTCTTTGTCTTCAAAGACTCTGTCATACAAGACGATATCACCGGGCTCCGGCGTAAAATGAGCTTTATGGAAATCATGCCAGTTATTGACATGCGGCAGTTGTGACCATTGTTCCCAAGCGTTGCAGCCTGCAAAGTTACAGGTTATGCGCTGGTCCGGGTATCGTACCGGCAGGTTGATTCCCGCCTTGGTGCAGCAGTAATACACAAATGCGGCGCACCAGTGATTATCCCATTTATCAAGATCCCAGGCCGGGAATAACGAGATGATCTCTTCAAAATTCGGTTGTGTTCCCATCACAAAACCGTGGAAGCCTCTCTGAGCTTCCTGCCGCGCAACGTTAGCAAGTCTTTGATTCATCTATTTCCCCCAAGTTTAATAGCTCTGCTGGTCTGTCTTGTTTTTTAGAATAGATTCATTTCCTTCTTCAATGACAAAAATGCTCCACTCCTGGATGGTTCATACAGTCTGAGCGAAGGCATTATTGCAGCCCCACTTTATGGATTATTCGACTCTGCCGAGGCTTTAAAATGCTGGCTTAAGCGCAGATCAGCAGCACTGCTTTCATCTTATCTTTTCGATCTCTTCCTGGATCAGTTGGATTGAAATGGTCATCGCGTCAATGATCTTCTGGCACTGCAGATGATAACGGGATCCAATCTCGTGCTTTTTCTGAGCGGCAGCGCATTTGCTGATGATCGAAATCATCGGCGGCAGCGCCTGAGTCAGTTCATCCTCTGAGTAGCGTCCAGTTTCTTTCTGCTCAGCGACACAGGTTATCAGATCCTTCGATAGAGCCAAGGATTTCAGTCGATTTCGAAGCAGTGTATTCTGCGGGGAGCCTTCCAGAAATTTCGGCTGGATCTGCTCACACTTTCTAATTGTGGATTCCATTACGCTCAATGCTTGAGCCAGGTCATTCTGTTGGTAGATCATCGTTTTACTCCAATAGTTTTCATCAGCACCCAGCAGCATGATTCAATGAATCCTCCATGGACACTCATAGACCATTAATAATTCTCGCAGAAACTATGAGAACAGGAAGGCATTTACAAGGCATCCATTCTGTCAGGATGCTCTCCTGCCGCATATGATCCAATGTTCGCAAGTCCAGATCAGATGTAAACTATAATATCGCTGTCTGATATCCTCATAATATCACCCTTTGATTCGGTTGGTTCTCATTTCAATCGATTCCATGGACTTGATCTCAATTTAGACACATGACTTGAGCACTGAATAAAAAAAATCACCGGATGCAAAGTAACATCCGGTGATTTTGAGTTTATTTCAAGATCCATGATTCCGAGTGACAGTTGTTTAGAAAAAAACTCTTCGAACCGACCACATTCATGCTCATTGAATGTGATTCCGTTTTGAGGAGGATTCAGCCATTAAAAGAAGAACGCGAAGGGATTTTCTTCATCCGGATCATTATAGATCTCGCAGGTTGACATCCATTCCTCAATCATTTCCTTGATCGTGGTGGTGAGCACTTCATAATCCATTCTGTCAATGTGTCCCCGTCCCAGCATGCTTTTATAGAACTTCTTAATGCTGGCTGCATTACTTTTGATGCTGGAGGGGGTTGACCAGGTACACTTCCTTATAAAGAAACAGCCTAAAAAATCATCAATTTTATATGGCGAGGCTCCTTCAATCATTTCCAAAGGTTCTTCCCTGGTGAGGTATACATTGATATAAAAATCCACATTGTTGCGATGCCGTTGAATCGTTTTTTCGGTTAAGCCTTCCTTTTCAAGATCCTTGCAGAATTCCTCCAGATATACCTCATTCCTGGCTTTGATCTCTTTACACTTCTCTAGATACTCTTCATAGGTCAATTCTATGTATTCCTGTTCTTCGTTTTCCATGTTCTTGTCTCCCTGCTTCATCTGATTTTTTGTCTTTCCAAGCTCAACTGATGTTATCCTATTTCAGATTATATCGTAATTCGAATCCTGATTGCAGGATGCAGTTCAATCTTTCCTTTGTCAAATCCTTATGGAGGGAGCACCAGGAATCCCAGAAGCACTATAAATTCTCAATCCTGTATATCCTGAACTACCGATTCGCATAGATAAAAAAAAATTTTTACCTTGATTCAACATCCCCTCTCAAGACCAAAAACTGATGGATCGAACATTACGCAGGATGACGGCTGTCTTTGTGATCGCTTCGAGCCAGATTACAGATTGATGCCAAGGCTAATGTGAAATCTGTTTTCTCACGCAGGATGGATGCTGTGGTAGAATAATACCCAGGCACTTTGGTGATGATCCTATTATTTGAGCTCTTGATGCTTTCATTTTCTTGGACGAGGTAAGACCACCTGCGAAAAATCCAGAAGAGATTTTCATGGCGGACTTATTGCTACGGAACTATTGTGGTTTCGCCTGGGTGTTTAATAATCCCTATTATTATCATTTACCTAGCGTTTACCTTACTGATTACGAGGAGCAGACGATATGAGCTTACTAACCGCAACCAATCTGTCAAAGAGTTTTGGAGATAAGTTGCTTTTTGAAAATATTTCTTTCAGCATCGCTGATGAAAAAATCGGGCTGATTGGCATTAACGGAACGGGCAAGTCGACTCTGTTAAAACTCATTGCTGGATTGGAGACCAGTGAGACCGGCACGGTTCAAAAGTCCAGTGGGATGAAAATCGAGTACTTAGCCCAGGATCCGGATTTTGACGAGGAATCCACGATCCTGGAACAGGTCTTTAAAGGAGATACCCCTGTCCTGCGATTGATTCGGGACTACGAGAACACATTGGAAGAAATGACAGCCGGCAGGCTGGATGAGCATATTCAAAAAAGGTTCTCTGAATTGAGCGATCAAATGAGCGCGAATCACGCCTGGGATATGGAAAGTCAGATCAAGACCATTTTAACTCAATTGGGGATTCATGATTTTACGAGAAAGATGAAGACCTTATCCGGTGGGCAAAAAAAGAGAGTAGCTCTGGCCGGGGCATTGGTAACGCCATGTGACCTGCTGATTTTAGACGAACCCACCAATCATCTGGACAATAAAATGATCGACTGGCTGGAAGGACATATCCGGCGGATGACAGGTTCCTTACTGATGATCACCCATGATCGGTATTTTTTAGATCGAGTGGTCACAAAGATCATGGAGATCGATCAGGGGAATTTATATGTATATGAAGGAAATTATACGTATCACCTGGAAAAAAAGCTTGAACGCCAGGAATTAGCTGGTGCCATTGAAAGAAAAAGGCTGAATCTTTATCGAAAGGAATTGGCCTGGATCCAGCGAGGCGCGAAAGCCAGAAGCACCAAACAGCAGGCTCGGATTCAGCGGTTTGATGCGTTGAAGGACGCAAAGATGGATATTTCTGATTCTCAGCTTGAAATCAGCAGCATCCACTCCAGATTGGGTCAGAAAATCATTGAACTCAACAACCTTCAGAAAAGTTACGGTGCAACAAAGATCCTGAACGGATTTACCTATACCTTCCAAAAGGACGATCGCATCGGCGTCGTTGGTGATAATGGAGTCGGCAAGACCACTTTATTAAATATTCTCATCGGAAAAGCACCGCTCGATGCAGGGACTGTGGAATTGGGTGACACCGTAAAGCTGGCTTATTTTTCACAGCGGATCGAAGGGATGAACGAATCCCTGCGAGCCATTGAGTATATCAAGGAGACCGCGGAATATGTGACGACTTCCGACGGACATCAGATCAGCGCTTCCCAGCTGATGGAAACTTTCCTGTTTCCATCAGATCTGCAATGGACACCAATCAATAAGCTTTCCGGCGGAGAAAAACGTCGTCTCTACCTGATGAAAATCTTGATGGAAGCCCCTAATGTCCTGGTATTGGATGAACCGACCAATGATATTGATATCGATACATTGAAGGTATTGGAAGCATACATCGACGACTTCCGAGGACCTGTCATCACCGTGTCCCACGACCGCTATTTCCTGGATCGAATCTGTAATAAGATCTTCCACATGGATGGAACAGGGAATGTAACTCAATATACCGGCAATTACTCTGATTTTGCCAGGAATAACCGAAATGCCAATACCCTTCTAACAGAAAGCAGTGAACCATTAAAAGATGTTAAAAGTAAGGCCGCACTGGTTGAAGACAAAAAAGCCAGGGTAAAAACCCCGACCAAATTATCATATAACGAAAAGCGTGAATTTGAGACCATTGATGACGAGATCCAGAAACTGGAAGAAAAGCTGGATTATATTTCCAATGAAATCATTCGTTATTCCACTGAGTATACGAAGCTGGAACCTTTGCTGGCTGAGAAAGATCAACTCGAAGAACAATTATTGAAAAAAATGGAACGGCAAGAGTATCTGACATCTCTGGTTGAGGAATACGAGAAACTTAGAAGTTGAGTTCATCGACAGTTAAAAAACTTTCAATTGCCAATCCCCTAGACCTGGTCGCTCCGATCAACCTCAAGGCACCGAAAAAGACTCATGCAGTGCCACCCTACCCTTGTTTACCACTCCCAAGGAACTTTTCCCTGAGACTATGGAAATGAAGAGAATTGGTTTCCGGTATCCGGTGATTCTTTCCGGAAAGTCTGGAAACAACAGATATCAGGCCTTTCCGGACCTTTTCCTTTTTCCGCAACTGTGGGTTCCTCAGGCGCTCATCGAGTACCTGACATTATCCTTGATCTGCTCACGGGCAATCCGATCCGTTAGCTCGTGAGTCTCCTGTACCACCTGATCCATGGTGAGGGTACCGCTTGCCATTCTTGAATCAAAACCTTGTCGGAGAGAGGTGAACATTGAGTTGAAATCTGTTAAGATAGGCATGAGAATAAGTCCTTTCGTGTAGTTTGTTTTTGGTTGTTACTAACGTTCTAGCACTTGGGCTTATTCTCTTTCATTTTCGACCTACAGTAACTTTACACTAAACATTGCGCTTTCTTATTTTATAGTATCTCAAAAATAAACTCGCAAGGTTTTTGCCCCTTGCTGTTAATCGGTGATGAAACAATTTCTTTTGTTTTTAGCTCAACGCCCAGTTGTAGCTGTAAGTGACACCGAAATGAGCCGGCACAACAAAAGCAATAAGAAAGCGGCATAGTGCGATCATCTTTATCGCCTGTGAGATCAGAAACCGTCATGCCCTTTTTTACGGCGGCGGAACAGACGCATTTGTATTTTTCATTTCCTTTGTATGAAAGAATTCCTGTCAATAAATTGTTCCCGTTGAAAATAATTTTTTCCCAATCAAAAATATTGTTATTCAGATGATTTACCTTTTCATCTAACGATTTCCCAGTCAGGTCTTTTCCAATCATTTTGCATTGTTCTAAAAATTTCTGTCCACCTCCACAAGCGCATGAATCTAAAATCTCACGCATCATATCATGGTCAAGCAGCCTCTCCATTCGCGAAATAACATCTACTAAATCTTCGTTGCCGATGATTTCTTTTACTATTTTTTCATCAACATTATTTAACGACAACTTCTTTTTTATTCCATAAACTCTTGCCATTTTTACTTTTCCCCCTTCAATTTGATTGGTTCATAAATGTTAATTTGATGATAGCCATGCCCTTTTGTACCTAGTAGGGCATTGGCGACTAATATTATCAAATTAATCTTATGTAAAAGCTATTTCTGATCAAAAACACAATGGAAAATTAATATGACATTCTTTGCTCCCAGTAATCTATATAATCGCATTATGTAGATTCATAGTGAAGTTCCGTAATTTGGATGAAGCGTGTTATACCTTAAAATAAAACGTGTTACGATATTCACCTTCTTAGAAAGAGGATTACCACCTCCAATGATAGTTGGCGCTGCATTGATAATCCATTCATCCACTAAGCGCTGCTCTCCAAAATCATGAAACAATTCCCTTTCTCCGAAAATCCAAATATTCAAACCGTTCATTTGTTTCAATTTCTTGGCAAAATCTGCAACATTATCATTTGTGGATAAGATAAAAATATCATGGCATTGCCTATTTTTCATGGGAAGTGGTCACCTGCCTTATCGTTCTTCGGCCTTATATAATTGTGTCTATTGTATCATAAGTCTCAGAATAACCATGATCTCCATCACACTCGGTACTAAATAGCAATTCTTGGAAACATAATTGTGAACTTCCCATGATTTCTCCTACTCAACACTAATTAATTCCATAATAAACCTATTTAAAGCAAGGAATAGAGCCTGTTCCCCGCGTTTTCGGTTGCGGAAATGCGGGGTTTTTGCTATACTTAATTGAGTAGGATATCATTCTTAAAAAGGAGTAAAAATGTACTACGATTTTCTCGTAAAGATTCCGGAAAATACAGGCAAAATTACGGTGAACCGGCGCGGTGAAACCACTTATATTGAATACACCTATGCCCGTCATTACAACGCCGAAAAGAAGTATAACGTTCCCCAGCGAACTACGATTGGAAAACAGTCCAGGGTGGATCCAGCGATGATGCAGCCAAACCAAAATTTTATCAAGTTTTTCCCAGAGGTCGCCCTGCCCGATGAACGGAATCATTCCGATCGCAGCAGTTGCCTTCGTGTCGGGGCATTTCTTGTCATTCGCAAGATCATGGAAGAATACAAACTACCTGAAATTCTTTCCGATTACTGGGACAACCGAGGTGTCGGACTGTTTCTTGATCTGGCTGCTTATTCTATTATCTGTGAAAATAATGCCGGGCAATACTATCCGGATTACGCCTACAATCATCCGCTCCTAACAGAGGACATGACGATCTACAGTGACTCCACGGTATCTCGGTTTCTCTCATCGATAACAAGCGATGACAAAGTCGGATTCCTCAATCAATGGAATGCATCCCGGAATCACCGGGAGCAGATTTATATTTCCTACGATTCAACCAACAAAAACTGTCAGGCCGGCGACATCGAGATGGCTGAATTCGGGCATCCCAAGGATGACCAGGGCGTCCCCATATTCAATTATTCGGTTGCCTATGATGTGGATAATAAAGAGCCGCTATTTTATGAAACCTATCCCGGCAGTATTGTCGACGTGTCCCAGTTGCAATTTATGTTGGAGAAGGCAAAAGGATATGGCTATCGTAAGATTGGTTTTATTCTTGATCGAGGATATTTCAGCAAGAAAAATATTCAGTACATGGATGCGTGCCAGTATGATTTCGTGATCCTGGTCAAGGGAATGGCTTCATTTGTCGAAAAGATCATCTTGAAACATAAAGGCAGCTTTGAGAAAAAGAGGTCTTGCGTGATTCCTGAATATCAGGCCTACGGGAAAACGATTCAGGAGAAGCTCTATGCGGATGATGAAACAGATCGATATTTCCACCTCTATCATAAAGTGAAAAAAGAAAGTGCAGAACGTGGATGCCTGGAAGATAAAATTCAAAAAATGGCGGAATTCCTGAAAAAACAGGAGGGAAAGTCGCTGACATTCGGAGATGCCTATCATGAGTATTTTGACATCTTTACCCATGAAAAGAATGATGGCACAAAAAAGTTTCTTTATGCAAAAGAAAAGAGCGAAGTGATCAAGAGGGAAATTGATCTTTGCGGATACTTTGTGATCGTCACGTCCAAAAAAATGACGGCAGCAGAAGCGCTCTCGTTGTATAAGAGCCGAGATGCATCAGAGAAGCTATTCCGTGGAGACAAATCCTATCTGGGCAATAAAAGCCTGCGAGTCGCGGGTAATGAGTCTGCCGCCGCGAAGATATTCATTGAATTTGTGGCGTTGATTGTGCGGTGCAAGATTTATACGCAACTAAAAGCAATGATGAAAGAAATGGCAAAGAAGCCGAATTACATGACCGTTCCAGCTGCGCTGAAAGAGCTGGAAAAAATCGAAATGGTGCGGCAGATGGATAACGTATACCGGCTTGATCACGCCATAACCGCAACACAAAAGACGATACTGAAAGCCTTCGGTATCGATGAAAACTATATCAAAACCAGCGCAACGAGATTAAGTGAGCTGTTAAAAGTGGCCGCGATGCCAGAAAGGGATGAGGAAGATGGCGCGTACGAGGAAGACAATCTCTATTGACGAGAAGATAGCCCAGGCAAAGGAGAATTTTGAAAAGGCTAAGGCCAAGTATGATAATGCCGCGAAGGAACTCGAAGACCTCCAGGAAAAGCAGAGGTCAATTCAAAGAAACGAACTGATCAAAGCTGTTGAGAAAAGCGGCAAAACTTATGCTGAAATCATGGCATTTCTTGGGAGTATCGATTGATAAGAAATGCAAAACCAGGTGCTGATTAGGACTTTGAGTAGGTAAAACGTGAGAAGTTAACAATAATTGATGCTATTAATCTATGCAAACTTGCAGCAATATTCAAAAATTTAATAAACATTATTACACATTATCCGGTCAATCGGTTCGCACTCTGGCTTATTCTGCACACTCTGTTCACTGTCATCTCGTCCATCGCCTCAACACTCCTCAAAAGCATATCTGTAGTCTCAAACCCTATCCTAATTCGTCTCAAAGCGGCATAACTTCCCCGAGGCTATGAGCATGATGAATAATGGCTTCCAGCCCCCGAGTGAAAATCCGAATTTCTGGAAACCATTTATATCAGGCCTCTTCAGGCCTTTTTATTTTTTCTCTCTTGTGATCAAGACGACGGTCTCAACGTGGCCCGAGTCCAGGTTTATGATGTCAGTTACCAATTCTCGTATCTTACGTTAGTGGGAACAGGTCAACGGCTTTTTAGCGTTTTCGGGGTATGAGGAAACATATCAATGGTTTTGTCTGTTCGTGAGAACATATCAACTCATATCATTTCATGGTTAATCCCTTATCAATGGCTTCCTGAATAATCTTATGGCAGCATACCCCCAAAGGATTTTTTTCTTTACAATTAGAATTTCTCATTGCTCCAGTTATGACATTTACTTCTTTAACGGTTTTCGCACCGTGCTTTACAACTGCTTCAATTACCTGATCTTCTGTGACTTTGTTGCAATAACAAGCATACTTAGGATCTGCATCCTTCTTAAACCAGATAGGAACCCTAACTTGGTCTTTTAAGAATTTAATTTTATTATCCGTATTATAGTAAACAACGTCGCAGTCCTCATTCAGACAAATCTTATATTGATCTCCGTCAACGGCATTACGATAATCATCTGTCACTAGATGTTCAATAGTGACTTTACTAACGGAAATCCCTTCTTTATTACACACAGGACAATTGTCTTTAATTTGATCTGGCTTTTCTGTTTTGCTTCCACAACAACATTCATTATTGATACTCATATAGTAAGCCTCCAATTGTTTTTTCCTTTTTCTTTCCATAATTCTTCGGGAAGTAGTCTTTCCCAAGCTGCCAAACATACTGGTCGATTTGCTTAAGTTTATGTTTTTCCAAGCCATAGAAGGCACGGAATTCAATCAGAATGTTTTTGAATTTTGCGTAGTCCTTCAAATCAACATCTTGAAAATCTGAAAAGCCATCACGCTTTCTAAAATAGCGAAGCACCTCATCCACGTAGCTATCATAAATTGGATAGTCGATCGGATTGTGATGGCTACAATATTTTGTGGAAAAGGAGTAAAAATTCTTCAATGTCTCACCGATTGTTACATACTGGATATCGCCAACCAGGGTAACATCACCGGCTTTAAGTCTCTCATCAATATCTATAGCGCAGATATGTTTAGCCACTGGATAGATTGAAAAAATGTTCGTGCTATAAAAGTTGTTAAGCGTTGAAGCTTTCAAAAGAATATCAGTTATGTCAATATTCTTCGGGCATAGCTCAAAGAACAGTTTATTAAGTGCATCCTCCTGGAGTCGGTAGTTCTCAAGGCCATCCCATTTTTCAAGATAAAGATCAACTTGATCGTTTGATGGATTGGGGACGATAACGCTCACTTTCTTCTTTCTTATATGCGTAGGTCTTGCTGTCTTTTCCTTCTTAGGCGCAGTCAGATCTGCAGTTCCATCAGAAGCTAAGAATAAGCGAAACCTTCTTAGATGAGACAAGTAACTACTCGCAAGCGATTTAACGTTTCCGGTCGAGTTCTCAGAAAGAACTTTTATTAGTTCACTCTTTGCCGCATTTTCAAAACCAGTATCTATCACTGTATTCCAGAAAAGTTCTTTGCTGCCTTTTCTCCAAAGGTAGAAGGTGTCACTATAAGCAGTATCGATTGTTAATTTTGAAATGTCTTGGCTATGTAGGAAGTTCCTATACAAAGCGCGCAGCTCATCATATGATAAAGCTTTCAATTTGTTTGTATCCAATTTTGAACCTCCTTCACACAATCAATTTTACTCATCCTCGTCCTCCTCAGTTTCGTCAATGCCAAATAACATCTGGAACTTATTGAAGTTATACGGGTAGGAGTTGTCACCATCGATTCTTACCGGTTTATGTCCATTGCTATATTCAAATTCCAGCTCCCACTGTGTACCATCACACACCGTATATCCGAAGCGCTGAGTTGAATACCGTCTGCGCCATTCACCAATATGAAGATCCATAAGAGCAGCCATGAAAGTGTCTCTTGTGAAGGGTTCTTCTTTATCAACATCCATCAGAGCGAGTGGTTCTTCGTCTTCCCATAATTTTGTATAGGCCTTCAATCCATCTGATAGTTCTACAACATAACTACGGTAGCCGCCAAAGAAACCGCCAATGCTGAAAGTAATCTTTGAGATGGCATCTATATTTGCATCAAAGTCAGCAACTTTTTCTTCTAATTTAGATAAGGTATAAGTGCCACCGGCTTCAGCATAAGCTTGCTTGGCTCGCTCCAAGTATTCACGAGTCCAGTGGAGGCGCGTATCTTCGCTCGGATGCATAATAAGCTCTTTGCCATAGTCCGGGCTTTCCATCGTATTCTTAAGATGACCTATTTCTTGTTTAAGACCACGTATAGCGGTCATAATCTGCTCTTTCGTTTTACCTTTAAGATGCTCTTCATAGTATCCTTCCGGGCTGATCATCATAGTAGGCCGCCTCCTTTACTCGCTTCCAGTCTTTATTTCCTTGCCATCAGATAGAATGAAAGACTGTTCAAACTTAACATCCATCACATCTGCTATGGCCTTAAGCTCTTCTAAGGTTATGGTTTCACGTTTCAGCTTCTTTCCAAAATTCTGTGGCGACTGACCTAAGCGTCTAGCCAATTCGGAGACACTGATATTCTTCTGTTCACATAGCTGTCGTATCATGTCCGAGGTTTTCATAATAGTCCCTCCATGCCTCAATAGAAATATTGTAAACCATTTGGTTTCAAATAACAATTGAATGTTTACAAATTGAAAACCCGCAACTCAATAAAAAGAGCTGCGGGTAAAATTGTGTTAAGAATTACTATCCGATATTGTCCTTGAAATCAGGTCCAGATTAAAATGATGGAGTCCTGTTTTTTCTCGGAAATCCGTGGGTGTACGTATATCCTTGTACAGCACACCAGCCAGTGTTTTTTTGTTCCTGCTTCGTTTTATTTCGGGTCTAATCTCAAAAGCATTGCATTGATCGCAACAATAACGGTCGATAAGGACATGAGGACGGCGCCGAAGGCCGGACCCAAGGTAATGCCGATAGGAGCAAGGAGGCCAGCAGCAATTGGAATCGCGATAAAATTGTAGCCTGCTCCCCATACCAAGTTTTGTTTCATTTTACGTGTCGTCTTGTTTGCTAACTCGATAAAGGATTCAATATCCCCTGGATCAGACTGAGTAAGGATAATATCCGCAGAATCCAAAGCTACTTGCGTTCCAGCTCCGATTGCAATACCTACGTCTGCCAAGGCAAGGGAAGGTGCGTCATTGACCCCGTCTCCCACCATGATTACCGTCTTGTTTTGGTTTTTCATGGACTCGACCAGCTTGTACTTATCTTCCGGAGATTGATTGGCTTGGTATTGAATACCTAGAACTTCTGCAACTCCTTGTGCAGCTTCCTCGTTATCACCAGTAGCCATGAGTGGTTCAATTCCGTATTTTTTCAGCACCTCGATCAAGTTTCTGCTGGTTTCTTTCAGTTCATCTCCCAATGCGACAGCGCCGATTGCTTCATTATTTTCTACAAGGATACTTAAAGTAGCGCCTTTCGGAATATCCATACGCAATGCTTTTCCGTATGCCTTTTGGCTGATTAATTGATAGTGGTGGCCGTTCGCCTCCCCTTCTATTCCTGCTCCCGAAACGATTTCAATGGAGTCAAAGGAAACTGACTTAATGCCTTTTGCTTCAGCGTGGTTCACAATCGATTGGGCAATCGGGTGACTGGAGCCCGCCTCTATACCCGCCAACAAGCCTGTAATTTCTTCTTCAGAATATTTATCACTCAAAACAGTGACGTCCAACACTTTAAATTCACCAGTTGTTAAAGTACCTGTTTTATCCAATACCATAACATCCGCTTTAGTAGTTAATTCCAAAGCTTCTCTATTTTTAACCAGTAATCCTCGGCTTGCACCCAAACTAGTACTACGTGATACTACCAAGGGAATAGCAAGACCCAAAGCATGTGGGCAGGCAATAACTAACGTAGTCACAGTAAAGATAACGGCTGTAGGTAAATCTGCAATGATCATCCAGGCTACTAGAGCGATTAAAGCTACTACAACGGCAATGTAGAACAACCAGCTAGCTACTTTGTGAGCCACATTCTCTGCTCGAGATGGTTGGCTTTGTGCTTGGCTAATTAATGTTTGTACTTGTGAGATAAAGGACTTATCCCCTGTTTCTGTTACTTCTACATATAGGACACCACTACCATTTGTTGATCCACCAATGACTTGATCTTTAACATTCTTTTCGATTGGCTTAGATTCACCTGTTAAGAGGGCCTCGTTTACACAGGATTCTCCGCGAATAATGATACCATCAGCTGGAACATTTTCTCCTGCTTGAACACGGATAACATCTCCAACCTGAAGTTCAGACACAGGACGAGTTTCAATCGAATCATCTTCTAAAACAACATGAGCGTCTTTTGGCAATAATTCTGCTAGAGCTTTTTGCGCATCCCCTGCTTCACCCAATGCCTTCATTTCAATCCAGTGTCCTAATAACATGATTAAAAGTAACGTTGCAAACTCAAAGAAGAAGTCCATGACATGTTCTCCGGTCACATATCGAGCGGCCACTGCGTAAACACTATAGGCATAAGAAACCGTTATTCCCAAAGTAATCAAGGACATCATGCCTGGAGCTTTTGAATTAAACTCATCTTTCGCACCCATGTAGAATGGTTTTCCGCCATAAATGTATAGAATTGTTGCCAATACAGCTGCTACAACGTCTGCATAAGGAAAGATGATTTGGAAAGGCAACTGAATATCCATCAAAGGAGTAATGAGCAAGATTGCAATTCCTAATGGGAGTGACTTCAAGAAAATCTCCTTAAAGCTACCGTGATGGTGGTGGGCATGCCCTCCCATTGCGCCATGATCCATTTCACTGTGATCCATCGCACTATGGTCCATCTTGCCTTGATCCATATTGCTGTGATTCATCTTGCCGTGATCCATATTGCTGTGATCCATCTTACTGTGGTCCATCTTGCCGTGATCCATATTGCTGTGATCCATATTGCTGTGATCCATATTGCTGTGATCCATATTGCTGTGATCCATCTTACTGTGGTCCATCTTGCCGTGATCCATATTGCTGTGATCCATATTGCTGTGATCCATATTGCTGTGATCCATATTGCTGTGATCCATCTTACTGTGATCCATCTTACTGTGGTCCATATTTCCATCTTTAAGATTGTTATCTTTTTTATTCATTATTGGCCTCCTTGTAAAATGGGTCAATCACAAATTCTGTGGGATTGACCGACTAGATCCATTCCCCAAACCGGCATAACATTTGATAATAGAACGAGCCCCGCGCTATGATGGAAATGCATCTGGACGGATGTACAAATCCAAGCACAGCGGAGGCTCTGAATGAATTATACACAGAATGGACAGGCTAACACAATCAATGATTCACAAAATTTTCTGCACATCCCTTCATCTCTTGTTGGGTTTACTACTACGCATAGTTCGCAGCATACCGCCGTTTCCGGTAAGAGTGTTGTTCAGTTGCATGGAGTCCTCAAGCTAGATGACACCGATCGCGCCTGCCCCAACTGCGGGGGCTTCATGCACATTAACAATACGTCCCCATGCAGTCTCTGGCACCTGAACTTCGGGCACACTTATACGTCCCTGGAGTTCGGCAAGAATCAGTTACTGTGCCCAACCTGCGGGATCACCAAGGTCCAACAGGTGTCTTTCCAGGCACAAGGCCATCGGATCACACAAGCCCTCCTGCAGTACACCAGGGACCTTCTCGCCATCGGAACCTACAATCTCAAACAGGTCGCTGAGATTACTGGTCTAGGCAAGAACACGGTCAAAGCGATCGACTTGAAACGCCTGGAGGAAATGTACACCCTTGATGGCAAGCTCATCAAGCCCCAGCGGCAGGCAAAGTGCCTCAGCATCGACGAGTTCAAGCTTCACCGGGGCCACCAGTACGCCACTCATATCATCGACATAGAGACTGGCCATATCCTCTGGATCGCCCATGGCAAGCGCAAGCAGGTCGTCTATGACTTCATTGAGCACGTCGGTCTCGAGTGGATGGACGGTGTTGAAGCAGTCGCCTCGGACATGAACTCAGACTTCCAAGAAGCCTTTGAGGAAAAGTGCCCCCACATCCAGCCGGTCTTCGACCATTTCCACATCATCAAGAATTTCAATGACAAAGTGGTCGCTGAAGTGCGCAAAGACGAACAGAGGCGTCTTCAGGCGATGGGTGAGTACAAAGCTGCTGAGTCCCTCAAGAGGACCCGCTATATCCTGATGTCTTCTCGGGAGACGCTGCAGCGCAAAGACCGGGAGGCCGCGGAGGGCAAACCCTTGTCCAAGGGCGGTACGCTCTTCCAAAGGGCAGAGATCACGCGTCGTCCTGGCAGTGAGGAGAAGTACGACCAGCTCATCCAGGAGAACCAGCTTCTGTTCACAGTTGACCTCGTCAAAGAGATGCTCTCGGAGGCGTACAAGGCCGCCAGTGAGCCGGAAATGGCTAGTCTGATCACGGAGGTCATGGAAGTATGCTATGCCTCGGAGAATGAGCACCTGCAGTGGTTTGGGCGCCTGATGGACAGACATTTTGAAGGGATTATAGCTTATGCGACCTACCGTATTTCGAATGGTCAAATCGAGGGGATCAACAACAAGATTAAGACATTACGTCGACAAGGGTACGGCTATCCAGATGATGAATACTTCTTCCTCAAGTTATTCGATATGAGTCGTAAAACGTACGTAAGGAATCCACCATCCCACAGGATTTATGATTGAGCCTGTAAAATCATACATTCCGTGAACTTGAAAGACTGTTGAGCGCCTCTATACTTCAATGAGATAATTATAAACCATTTGGTTTCAAATAACAATTGAATGTTTACATATAGAAAAACCCGCAACTCATAAGAGCGGCGGGTAAAATTGTATAACTGACTACTCGTCTATTTGGATTTCGATTCCGGACTTAAATTCTACAACGAAGTAATCATCATAGACCGTGATTTTGTCGATGAGTGTCCTGGTATACTGCTCATCGTATTCGTTAAGCTCGCTTGACAGACAGTCGAGGAAAGTCATCATTTCATCTACTCGTAACTTCAGGTCCTGATTAGATGCTTCCTCAGCTCGGAGGGCTTGCTTTTCATTACGCAATCTTCTGACCTCCATGCCAAGGTCATCACCCGTGTTCTTCATATCAGTTGTTGCTAAAAGCTCGTGCTGGATCACCTTTATCTGCTAATCAAGCGCCGCCATTTGATACGTTACATCCTCTGTCAGACTGCTTTCGATGTTTTCTCGTAAAAGAGGCAGGATGTTTTCTTTTTCCCGAAAGGCTTCATTTATCGCCTTTACCACCACTTCGTGAAGGAGTTCTTCACGAACTGTTCTTGCCGGGCAGTCAGGACCGTCTTTATCAACTCTGCTGGTGCAGCGCCAAACCGTAGATTTACACCCTCGATTATTCCATTTGATTCTGCGGAATATATCCCCACAATGTACGCAGAAAACCATCCCCGATAATGCATACCGACCGGAGTAAACTCGTCTACGCTCTGTGCTGCCTTTGGTAAGGTTCGCGCGTCGTGTAATTTCCTCCTGGACTTTTAGGAAGATGTCTTTTGGAATAATGCCTTCGTGGCTATTTTCAACATAGTACTTCGGCACCTGTCCCTTATTGGCTTCGCGCTTCTTTTCTAGAATATCCACTGTATATGTTTTTTGAAGCAATGCGTCGCCGATGTATTTCTCGTTGGTTAGTATCTGCTTGATATTAGTTTCATGCCATTTTTTGTGCCCAGCACCGTTCAGAATTCCATCCGCTTCAAGTGATCTTTTTATCTTTAAAAAGCCATCGCCACTTAGGTACTCGCGGTAGATTCGTTTTACGACCTCGGCTTGCTCCTGATCGATGATGAGGCGTCCATCTTCGTCCTTGGTGTAGCCTAAAAACCAATTGTGGTTGACTTGCACCTTTCCTTGCTGGTAGCGAAACTGCAATCCAAGTTTAACGTTTGCCGATAGGGACTCACTCTCCTGCTGGGCCAAAGATGCCATGATGGTCATCAAGACCTCACCTTTGGCATCAAGGGTGTGGATGTTCTCCTTCTCAAAGAACACGCCAATGTTCTTGCTCTTTAAAGCTCTGGTGTAATTCAGGCAATCCACGGTATTTCTGGCAAACCGGCTGATGGACTTTGTAATGACCAGATCGATTTTCCCTTCCAGGCAATCCTGAATCATCTTTTTGAATTCATCACGCTTTTTCGCGTTCATGCCTGAAATCCCATCATCTGCGTAAATCCCAGCCAGCTGCCACTCGGGATTATTCTGGATTAAATTTGAATAGTGCTCGATCTGCATATCGTAGCTGGTTTCCTGTTCCTCGCTGTCGGTGGATACCCGGCAATAGGCTGCTACCCTCTTCTTCTGGACGTTATCGGTAGTTTTTTGACTTCCGATGATTTTTTTTGCCGGAATCACCGTCACATTATTTGCCAATGAAATCATTTCTCCACCTCGATTTGACTATAAATGTATTCTGCTTGTTTAAAGGGATCCTCGAACTTTTTCTCAAGTTTTGGCATGTAGAATTTAGTGTCGAGGGTGGTCTCCTTCGTCTGAGTATCACTGAAGAGTCTGCCGCTTTTCGTCTGTCGGCTAATTCGCTCCGCCTCTGCTCGATCAAATGTCTCCTGATCAATGATTGCAGGATAGTAATCATCCCCCAGATAGCGTTTATTCATGAGCATTAGCCTTACTCCAGTGTGACGCATCGTCACCCCCGCGGCCTTCGCCGCTTCAATGGAGGAGAGTCCGGAAATATACCCTGCATAAATTGCTCTGATCTGTTCAGCCTGGACTTCATCAATAACTGCTTTTCCTTTTTCAATTTTGTAACCTAAAGGAACCGGCATTTTACTCACAACCTTTCTTTTAGTGTTAATCCGCATTTTAGTGAAAATCCTATCTCAAACCTTTGGTAAACTGTGATGTGATCCACCAAGTCTTGAAAGGCTTTTTCATCAAATCGGTCAAAAGTATCTGTGCTGCTGATGTGCCTGATCAACTTTTTAAGCTCATCGACATGTGCAAATTCATGTTGGGCTGATGCAGTCAGTTCTGCTTTTTGGCCTTCTAAAAACTTTCCCTCAGCCAGTAAACTTTCATTCTGGACCATGAAGACTGATGGCTCTAAATATTTTTTGGTGTACAGGTTCATCAATTGCTGCCTCTTATTTAGATTCTCTTCTAAAGCTGCCTCCAGCCGATTGATCCGGCCCAGTTCACTTTTTTGCTGAATACTCGTGAGGCTTTTTAGGAGTGGTTGTAATAATACCTTCTTTGAAAACACCAGTTTATTGAGCATGTTTAGAAATGCAGCCTCGAAACTTTTTTCTTGGATATAGCGCTGACTGCACCGGTCATTATGCTTTAAGTGCGTGGTGCAGTTATAGGAAATGAAATTCCCCTTCTGGCGGGTGTTAGTCTGTCGCTTCCAGGTCGCCCCGCATTCCCCACAAATTATTTTTCCGGTTAAGGGGTAGCGATTACTGTACTTTGGGTTTCGCTTTTGGATGTTTCGTTCCTTTGATCGCCGTTCAATCAGGGATTGGACAGCATCAAATTCTTCAGCGCTTATGATCGGTTCATGGTGATCAGTGATGTAGTACTGGGCTTTCTCTCCGTTATTGGGGTGCCGATTGAAGTATGAGTCAGTAAATGTCTTTTGAAAAAGAGCATCCCCTTTGTACTTCTCATTCTGAAGAATGCAACTTACCGCAGACTCGTGCCATCTTCCATGGCGCTTAGTTGGTATCCCCTTTTTATTAAGTTCCTTGGTAATCAAATACATCCCTTTCCCCGCCAAACACTCAGAGAAAATGAATCTTACGACCTCTGCTTCATCTTCCTTGATAACCAAAAGCCCCGCTTCGGTCTTATAACCGTAGGGTGGTGATGGAATCACATAGGTGCCGTTTTGGAAACGCTTTTGAATCGACCAGGTTTCGTTCTCAGAAATCGCCTTGGACTCACTTTCAGCGAGGCTGCTGAAAATGGTTAAAAGAAGCTCTCCCTCCATGTCACCGGTATTGATGTTTTCTTTCTCAAAGTAGATGAACACATTGAGCCGGATCAGCTTGCGAATGGCCTCCAGGCACTCTGCCGTATTCCTGGCAAAGCGGCTGATGGACTTAATCAGAATCAGATCGATCTTCCCCTCTTCGCAGTCAGCCAGCATTGAATTCAGGCCGCTTCGGTTAGCCATATTGACCCCTGAGATCCCCTCATCATAATAGAGACCTGCGTACTCCCAGTCGGGATTAGCCTTAATCCGAGTCTCATAATAGTTTTTCTGAGCCTCCAGACTGACCAGCTGATCCTCACATTGTGTTGATACGCGAGCATAGGCAGCTACTTTGAGTTTGGTTTTTGCCATCCTGACAGATGGCTCAATCTTTGTTATTCCTTTCATTGTCTCAACCTCCCGTACCATTCATCACTCTGAAAGGCTTATATATCAACCCATTTAGGACACTATTACCGCAAGAAGCGGTGAGAAACTTACTCTGTTTTTGGCCATGATCCGGTCAAATTCACCTTGATTGATCAGTCCGTTTTCCAGGAGATTCCTGCAAAGTCTTTCTGCCATCACATACCTGTGATCCTGATGATTGACTTCATCCTTCACTTCATCTTCTTTCATCATCTCGACTCCCTTCCGAGGGAATTCATCACCCTCTAATAGTCCTAGGACACTTGGGAGCCGATTGAACGAAAAAAAGCCTGCAAAAATTCCACGAAGGAATCTTTGCAGGCTTTTAAGTTATTCATTTTAAGAACACATCTTTGAATCCGGCTTTTCTGGCCTTCTCCAGTACCGCTTCAGCATTGGCACGTTCCAGGTAGGATCCTAAAATGACCCGGAAGAATTTTCTGGGCTCTGCGCATTCCGCGAGTTTGGCTTTCACATCCCTCCGGAAGTCATCCATGGACTTTCCGTGCTTGGGGAACCAGTGCAGCACATCGCTGTGGTTACTGGCGATACCAAGCTTATGAACTTCACTGTGGCAAATGATGGATTTCTCGGTGAGGTTGAACTCTTTGCAAAGACTCACGCAAAGCTCTACCGCTTCCTGATAGACCTTTGTAAAGTAGTCTTTGCTCTTTAAATTATCTTCGCAGATCTCAATGCCGATATGCGTATCATTGGCAAAGCCGGCCGCATGCCAGCCGCGGTGGTTCCAGGGCAGTGTCTGGTAGGTGGCGATGGTCCCGTCAGCGAGCTTTCCGATGAAGGCATGGACGCAGACCTTTCGGCCATCGGGCTTGTCCTGGTTCCAGTGGTTGCCATAGAAGTTCCGGCCCAAGAGTCCGTCGTCTGGCCCCACGTAACGCTTCAGGGTTGGATTATTAGCTCCCGTCGAGTGGATCATGATCCCCAGTGGGGTGATGGTCTTTCCGGCCTTGTAGCAGGCATTTTGAGTGAAGATCAGTTTCTTTAAATTCATTGGTTAGTCCTCCTCATTAAGCTGCGCAAGTATATTCTTTAGTTTCTCCGGGACCGGCAGACCGATCTTTGCTGTGTTCTCCAGGATGCTGATGCCTTCATCCGACTATCAGAAAAAGGTAAAACGAATGAGAAATAGCAGAAATCTTAGATGTAAGCTTGCGGCACGTCCAGAACACTAAGAAACAATACAAGGAAGGCGGGATCGCAGGGATCAAGCCCCAAAAGCGTGGTCGCCGAGAGGGTGCGAAACGAACCCTTACTCCTGCCCAGGAAAAGGAAATACAGCAAATCCTGGTTGATAAGTCACCGGATCAATTGAAGTTCAAAGACTGCATGTGGAGCAGAAAAACCATTGCAGAGCTCATTTATGAAAAGTATAAAATCAGCCTGCCCGTATCTACTTTAGGGGTCTACTTGGCGCGGTGGGGATTCTCAGTCCAGCGGCCGATGAAACGCGCCTACAAGCAAGACACAGAGAAGGTGCAGCACTGGGTCGAAACTGAGTTTCCTGGCATTACTGAACGAGCAGAGGCTGAGAATGCAGAGATTTTCTTTGGAGATGAAACCGGATTGCAAAACCAGTCAACTTGCTTGCGTGGGTATGCGCCAATCGGACAAACGCCGGTGGTTCGAACCGAAGCAAAGCATATCAAGATCAACATGCTTTCAGCAATTTCCAATCGAGGAAAATTGCGCTTTGTCCTCTATAAAGACAACATGAATGCCGACAAACTGATTGATTTTATGCGGCGGTTAGTGCATGACAGCAACAAGAAAGTATTCCTGGTGCTCGATAATCTGCGGGTTCATCACGCTAAAAAAGTCATGGCGTGGGTAGAAAAGCATAAGGAAGAAATTGAGCTATTCTACCTGCCACCGTATGCCCCAGAGTACAATCCTGATGAATTGCTCAACAGCGATCTCAAACGTGGCATAAGTAAAAAACCAAGTCCCAGGAGCGATGATGAGCTTGAACATAATGTTCGATCTCATTTAAAAACTGTGCAATTGCGTCCTAATAAAATCAGGGGGTTCTTCCATTCAAAAACCACAAAATATGCCTCTTAATATGCGCAAGGTTTAATTAGGGGAGCAATAACACATAGCACCGATACGGGGCATACGATGATTTCCCGTATTGATCTATGGAGGCAAAGAATGCTTTTAGCTCTACTTCCGTAAAAATATGTGCATCGTAACGGATCTGTTTATGCGGAACACCGCCCGGAATAATGCATGCTGGTTTTCCTGTCCCAGCGAGATATTTTCCAAACTGCCTTACAGGTGTCACCCTCCTAAATAAAGTGTTCTGATGGAGCTTTGAGCATTCTTCAATCCATGCGTTACAGATTTCCTTTGACAGAACATCACTTTCAGGGTAGTTCACGGCGATCATATCATCGAGATACCCCAAAATCTTCGCAGATGTAAGGTAAGGATAGCCAGCTGCTCGTTTCTGTATAATAAAAGATTCCAGGTCGTGACAGAGTTTACTGCGAAATACGGGATCAGCCACGGTATTCACCTTCTTCCCAGTACTTCTGCCCAATCATGGCAAAGCTAAGCGGGCACTCCCGCAGCATATATTCTTCCATTGACAGATAAGGCTTGTCGGATTCTTTGGAAACATGACCAAGCGTATCCGTAATGAGCTGATGAGGAACTTTTTTTAACAGCAGTTTATGCGTCAATGTATAACGGCAGACATGAGGACCGTGGCTCTTACGGTTTACCGTTTTTACTCTGAGTTTTACAGAGTTTTATACTAGAAACTATTCCTTAACGACCAATTGATTTTTACGTGGACGTCCGCGCTTACCCTTGTTCGTCTTTTTCACCACGTAGTCCGGGGCGCATCCCTCAGGGATCTCAAAGCCAAGAGCCTCGCATATGTCCACCTGTTTCCCCACAAATGGGGTAATGTACGCCTTCGTGTTGGGGTGCTCGATATAGCGAATCGGCCTCATCTCGTTTAACACATCCGCTACCGAATGAAACTGTTCGCCCAGCTTTGTTTTGCGGACATGGCTTAGGTAACAGCCCATGATCTGGGCAACAAAGAGAATAAAGGAACGACCAATTTTTCCAGTTTCCGTTGATGTACGCTGGCGGTCGGCTCCCAGGACCCCTTTCATCAGGGCAAAATACTTCTCCTGTTCATCCCGCAGCCTGTAATGCCGGTTAGCACTCAACGCATCCATGTCCAAACCATGGGTCGTGTTGGCAAAGAAACCTGCTTCTCGCCGACACCGGATGACCTTGGTCTCATCCAGGCTGAAGTCCTCCAGGATTCGAGTTTTCGCATTATACTTCAACCGATAAAACCGGTAGACCTGTTTCAGCGTTTCATCATCATCCAAGGGGATTTGGTTAACAAGGGACGCTTCCAAGGCTTCTTTTTGAGCTGCCAGAGCAATGTCCAGATCCGTCAGTTCATTGCCTCGGCGGATGGGATCAAAGTACAGGTTCAGTTTCAGATTATCTGCTTTCTTAAGGTTGTCACGCTGCCCTTCGATCTGGTAATCCATATCTTTCTGCAGATAGTAGATCCGTTCCTCCGGATCCACTTGCATACCCTCCGGGTGGTGGCCGAAGTTTCCGAATTCATCGATCAACTGACGAACGTGTTTCTGGCCGGTTTTGGTTCCCATGATCATGCGTTGCTGCTGGTCGATGTATAGTTCCAGATTGCGGATCGATTCATACCCCCGGTCAGTGATCAGGATAATTCGTTTCATGCCAGCCTGTTTCAAATCCTTCAGGATCACGGCCAGGCTTCGGGAGTCAGGGGTGTTTCCGGCAAAGCTTCGATAATAGACTGGCATGTGGCCATCCAGGGTGTAGACTACTACTTCCAGGGTCTGTGGAAGGGGCAGTTGTTCTTTGTTCCGCCCGTAATGGATATCCGCCAGCGAGTGTCCGTAGCTGGAACAGCTTGTGGAATCGACGGCACACAGCTCATTGTCGTGGAGTCGGCGTGCCCGCAGACGCAAGAACGCCATGCGATCCTGCTCTGTAATGGACTGGGTAAACCTGGTAATATACGGAGAAGAGAGTGGCTTTGCCCAGGGGGTCTTGGCTATGCGCTGCCAGGAAGCCAGCTGGTTATAGGTCTCTCGTCCACAAAGAAGATAGAGGGCCAATGTCATGAGGGTATCAACTTTTTCCTTGTCCCCATCAAATGTGCTCATTAGGTCGAATCTCAGGCCGGTCTGTTCCGCAATCTTCTCCAACAGCCATATGTCGCCATAGAGCCGGTTCTCATCCTGACTTTCAATAACCGGCCTTCCCGCCTTCCGTCGTCCTGACAGTTTGTCAATTTCACTTAGATCCCATCCTTCCGGGAAGATGAGTTTACCTCGTTCCTCAATAGACTCCAGAAGATAATTCTTTCCCGGAATAAACTTAAGATCATCTGTTACCGTCCCCCAATAAACGTGACGGTATTCCCGTTTTCCGGTCTTTGGGTTCACTCTGGCCGGCTGTGTACTGGCATAGTGGTATCCATTATTGTGATGAATCGATACCCGGTAAGGGCTGTTAGAATCCGTGGGACGAGCCATTGTTATCCCCTCCTATTTTTAGTATAATTATACTAAAAATAGGAGGGGATAACAAGATGGAAAGGACTGATTTTCTCAGACATTACAATGGTTTCAGGAGTTTGCAGATCGTTACTAGTATAATTGTTTGCAAAACTTAGATTCTCTAACATGATTGTCTGTGGTGGCTGCGGCGAGGTGTTCCGCAGGGTTCACTGGAACAACCGAGGCAAGAAATCAGTTGTTTGGCGGTGTGTCAGCCGCCTAGAAAACACTGGTCCTTTCTGCGAGGCCCGAACGGTACCGGAAAGCCAAATCGAGCAGGTGCTGGTTACCGCCATCAATCAGACGCTTTGCGACAAGGACAGCTTCCTTGCCACCTTGCGGGAGAATATCGAAACGGTTATAGCCCAAGAGAACGACCAGACTCTTGCAGGTATCGACGCGCGGCTTCAGGAGCTTCAGACAGAGCTTTTGAAGCTAGCCAACTCCAAAGTCGATTACGAGGACGTCGCCGACGAGATTTTCCGCCTACGTGAGGAAAAACAGAAAGTGCAACTCGAAAACATCGGCCGGGATGAACTGAAAAATCGCATAGCTGACATGAGCGTATTCCTACAGGAACAGCTCACCGCCATCGCCGAATACGATGAACCGCTTGTCCGTAGGCTGATTGAAAAAGTTACCGTTTACGAGGACAAATTCACCGTGGAATTCAAGTCCGGCATGACGGTGGATGTGGAGGAATAACCAAAAAACAAAACCCTGTCAGCCGTTAAGCTGTCAGGGTTTATTCTGTTTATTAAACCGCCAAATTGTCAGCATACTACTCTGGGTGCGTTAAGACTCATAAGAACCCGCTCATGACTAAGAAACATGAAGAGCTGCAGTTAACCATGAATAGCGACTTTTATCGTCCACTGAAATACTAATAAAGTCAGACTACATGATATTCCTTCAGTAGTTTTTCAATATCGGTACCGTTGGCTTTTTTGAGGATTGCTTTAAGTGCTAATTTCTCAATCAAGCCCTGGTCCATATCTGTAATTGTTTTGCCGTCGCGCAGCTGTACGGTCGCTTTCAGCAAGTCACGGATATCATAGGTGCTGCCCCAGACCTCTGGCACACCGCGATCAATATTAAGCAGGGTATAGACCGATTCCATACCGGTTCGGACGGAATATTCCGTCGTAAAAATCGTGTCCCGCGCCGTTTCGGCAAACTGCCCGAGGAACGCAAAATTTACGCTGCCCTGAGGTACAACAGCGGGACGATCACCATCACGGCGGGGCATGAAAAAGGCGGTAATATAAGGCATCATACAGGGAATGGTATTAGCGCTGTGTTCTGCCAACCCCTCGATCTCGCTCTCTGGCACACCCATGTGATATAGCCATTCCATGCAGATCTCCTTGCCGGTGCACTCGCGCATGGGCTTCTTCACATAATTTCCGGGCTTGTCGCTGAACAGCCCATAAATCCATCCAACCAGTTGACCCTTCGGCTGGCTGCGGAACTGCGGCTGACGGTTGAATGTCCAACTGAGCAGCCAATTGGAATCCCGGACGGTCACGATGCCGCCGGTGACCACCTTGCCGCTTAAGGGATCACGCTTGCAGATTTTTTGGATATATGGGGGAATACGGTCATCCAGCGTAGTCACAGTCGCTGACATCCAATTGCTTTGCTCAGGGTCGTAGCAGAATTTATCCGGGTGTCCAAAGGACGGGTCTTGCACCGCGATTTTGCGCCACATATCCCATCCGCCGCCTTCTTTGATTTCGGCCTTGAAGGGTGCGGCTTGGTTCTGACTACCAAGAGTCGAGTTTTCAACGCAACCGCCATTAGTGATAAAGATCAGGTCGTTTTCGGTCAGGTCGATGTTTTCCTCGTTGCCGTCCCGAATGACCTCAATCCGCCTTGCGACCTTTTTCTCCTTTTGAATGTCGAACTCCACGTTAATAACCTTGGTGCCGTAATGGAACTGGACGTCAAAGGACTCCAGATATTTTATCATCGGCAGGATCATGGACTCATACTGATTGTACTTTGTAAAGCGGAGCGCCTTGAAATCCGGCAGGCCGCCCACATGATGGATGAACCGCTTAATATAAAGCTTCATCTCCAGCGCGCTGTGCCAATTCTCAAAAGCAAACATAGTGCGCCAGTACAGCCAGAAATTTGAATTCAGAACATCATCGTCAAAAACCTCATTGATCCGCTTATCATACAATTCCTCATCCGGCGTAAAAAAGAGCTTCATGATCTCCATAGCACCCTTGTCAGAAAGGCCGAATTTGCCGTCAGTGTGGGCATCTTCACCGCGCTTGACCGTCGCTCGCATCAAAGAGTAGTTCGGGTCATGCTTGTTGAGCCAATAGTATTCATCAAGCACGCTAACACCCTCGGTTTCTATAGACGGTATAGAACGAAACAGATCCCACATACACTCAAAGTGGTTGTCCATTTCACGACCACCACGCATTACATACCCTAAGTTATCATACTGGTAGCCATCGCACGCACCACCTGGGATCGGGTCTTTTTCAAGAATATGAACCCTTTTTCCGCTCATTTGTCCATCACGGACAAGGAAGCATGCCGCCGAGAGAGCAGCCAGACCGGAACCAACAATATAGGCGGATTTACGTTCAACCCCTTCGGGTTTTTCAGGATGTGCAAATGCTTCATAATTTCCGTTTGAATAATACATAACCAAACCTCCATTTGTCTTTTTGTTTAAGCTTCTTATATTAGTAAGTTTAGTCTTTACCACAGAAATTACTATAGGCAATAAAAACACCATGATAAAAATTATATCATGGTGTTCAGAATGTAAAGTTTTTTATCAACTTAGAGAATTTGATATGTTTTATCGATCCGGTATTTGTTCAGGGCTCTTGTAATATCTCCCTCAATCAGGATGCTTAGCCGGTCGATGATTTGCTGTGGGTCTTTTTTCATCCCATTTCTAATCCAGTCCAGCATTAGACCGACAAACGCGAATTTGAAAAAATCGGCAATGAATTCTTTATCCTCGTCCCGGACCTGCATCCCAACAGCTTTTTCTTCAATCACCCCAATCAACAAATTATGGGTAAGCGAATACAGGTAAGTTTCGACCTGTTCTCGATTGACAAACTGATATACATTCTGAACAAACGGCTTATTATCCAAAACTGCTTGAAAAATCTGCTGAAATCCTTGTTGCCAGGTGTCGTATGTTTTCTTTCCGTCGAGCGCTCTTGCGGCATCTTCCACGCAGGACCACTCGACCAAATCGTAGATATCCTTAAAATGATAATAAAATGTCATACGATTGATTCCACAGTCTTCCGTAATATCCGAGATTGTTATTTTGTTAACCGGCTTTTTTAACAGCATTTTTTTCAATGATTCTTCTAATGCTCTCTTAGTTATTTGTGACATACAATACCTCCTTCAAAGTGGTCGAAATCCAAGCAGACCACATTTAATTTTAATTACATTCGAGTACCCATAACACTTTCTATTATACAGTTTAGAGCTGCCGTCGCAGCCTTCTAACCACACAACCTCGGATTTTTCAAAAAACATCTAAATCGACCACTCGCAAACACATGTTATCTAAATCGACCACTCGTCAGACCCTGCCATCTAAATCGCTCTGTCGCTTTCAACCTACGTTCCCGGAATCTATAACGATGGTGGAGTTATTCCCAACGACAGGAATAGCTCCTTCTGTTTTTTTGTCACTTCACCAATGACTTTTCCGACCTCAGGTGCCTGAAACACTTCAATGAGGTCCACTTCATCCAGTACTCCCTGGAGCGTCCATCGATCGAATAGCTTCGCTTCCTGCATCTTCTTTTTCAAGTAGGACAAGTAGATTAATGCGATAAACCCTACAAATAGCTTGCCATCAAGGGCAAGTTCGGAAGAAACCTGCATTCGTCTGAAGTTTAGACGATCTTTCAAATTGCCGAATCCTTTCTCCACAATGTCTTTGCTGCGGTACAGACAGAGCGCTTCGAAGGGATCGCGAACATCGTTGGACAGCATCGCAAAATAGCCATAGTTGCGGATTTCAGCCTTCATGACGTCTTCCTTTGCCGTTACCTTGACTCCACGCTTTGGTGTTTCGACGACATCAAAGTATTTGGCATAATCTTTGGCGTGATAGTCTTTGCGTTCGTTATGGGTCAGTTCATAGTAGAGCTGCGTGTATAGTTCATTCTGGTCCACTCGGTCCTTTGCGGCTTTCTCATCGTTATAGAACAGGTGCAGGTATGCCCGGCGTTTTTCGGTCAATACGTCGCCCTTACGGGGACGATCCTGCGTATACTCCCATTCGATGGAACGGCAGATCCCATACGTGCCAAATTGAGGATCCAGGTTGCTCCAAAGCTGCAGATTGTCCCGTTCTTGTTCCAAGACCTCTTTCACGTAGTTCAGATTCAAGCGCAGGCCGATCAGAAACTTCTGATGGCTCTGATAGACCCAGTTGATGTTCTCTTTGCTGTAGAACCCCCGATCCAGGACCATGTTGACTTTCTGATACCCCATCACATCAAACTCCTCAATCAGTCGCTTGATGGTTTTCACATCCGTGATGTTACCGGGGAGTTTGCGGTAATAGAATGGTAATCCGGATTCCTCGCCAAACAGCAGAGCCAGGTTGAACTGAGGCAGTCGGTCGCCTTCCTTGTTCTTGCCCATCTTAACCTGCGCCAGGGTGTCTGAGTAACTGGAGATGGAGGTTGTATCAAATGCCCAATATTCCTTCTCGATTCGACGCTTGCCTTGTTTCTTGAAGAAGTTCATCCGCTGATCTTCTGTGATGCTCTGAAACAGCTCACTGGAGCGCTGTGAGGCAATATCTTTACCGAAGGGATGGCGATGCAGTCTGTGCCAATGACTGAACCGGGACAGGGAATTATTCTCCTCCATGATCAGATAGTAGGCCAAAGAGAGGATCTGTTTGTATTCGTTGGGAAAGCAAAGCTTCAAGTCTTCTTCCACACCAGTCTCCTTGCCAATTTGATCCAGCAAGTAGGAAGCCCCCATGAACTTTCGTTCGGTGTTCAAAACAGGAATAGGGCCCTGCTTGGGTTTTTCAGAAGGCTCAGCTGCCCGCTTGCGATAAGGGCGAGTCTCCACGATCTCACCGGTCACGGGGTCTACTTTACCAATCAATTTGCGGGTAGCTCGGGACTGTTTTTTCTCTGGATCCCAATATGGCTTGTTATCATACGCGTAGGTGATTCCAGTCTTCTGATTTTTGCTATAAATGATGCCCATAAGTTTCACCGCCTCGTTCTAATTATAATATGTAACGATGTTGAAGTCAAGAAAAAAGTGCCAAAAACCATTGATTTTCAACACTTCTAGGATTTTTCATCGTTACATAGTTCGGGAACGTAGGTTTCAAAATCATGCCTTTGGACTTGTTCCCACGGAGCGAAATTTTCACGATTTTTGCACAGATGATTTTCACTCTCAAAACTCAAAAAGCCCTTATTTCAAGCCTTTTTCACACACTCACTTATCTACTGTGACATTATAAAATATAATGACGCAAATTTTTAATTATTGACGCAAACTGTAATTAATGACACAAACCGCGTAAACCTTTAGCGGCAACGGTTTCCTAGACTATTTTACTTTCTCTTTTAAAAATCCGTTTTTTGGATTGTGTCATTATCTATTAATATTCCGTGTCATTATTTATTACAAAGCAACAACTACCCTCGACATCAATACTACCGTCTCCACGTGGCCGGAGTTTAGACAACCGATGTCATTTGGCCAATTTCAATACCTCACGTTAGTGGGAACATGTCAACGCTTATAGGTTGAGACGTTGGAACTGATGTCTTGCCATATTGATTTATTTGAGAAAAAATATAGCTAGCTTTTTAATGTAATGGTACGGGCATTGTACTCTATCAAACCATCCCTTCTCATTTTATTCAGCTCCCTGCTCAGTGAAGTTCGCTGTACCCCCAACCTGTCTGCAAAGTCTTTTTTAGAAATACCGAGTGCTATGGTATTACTTTTTTGAAGGTAACATTCGTATTTTAAATAATCTATAACACACTGTCTTATTGTCTTAAGTGAAATTGCGTTGATCTTGTCCGTCAAAACGAGAGTTCTATCAGATATGGCAGTCATTAAACCGACCATAAAACCAACATTTTTTTTGCTAAGTTCAAGTATCAACTCTCTATACATATGAAGTACAACAGTTTTGGATTCAGCCACCACCGTCATAGGATAAGAATTTCTATGTGAAAATATCAGATTTGCTCCCAAGATATCCCCACCTAAAAAAACAGATATTGTAAGCACTCTTCCGTTTTCATCTATTTTCTGAACAGATACCGTTCCATATTAAATAATATCCATTGTATTACAGTGCTCATTTTGAAGGTATATGATTTGTCCTTTGTCATACTGGCTTATCCTATACCTGAATGAACCAAATACCGAATATAACTCTTCATTTGTAAATCCACTAAAAAGATCCATTTTCGAAATTACATCAACATAAATATCAAAATTTATTTTTCTCACCACCTAAATAGTTTCCTTGGTAACTATATTATACCCCACTCTGTTGTATGATTATATATATTTTATATTTTAAATTGAAAGGAGCTTTCGATATGATAGAAAAACTATATGATTTTTCTAAAAAAGATACAAAACAGATAGAGAAACTAGTTGATGACGAATCTATACTCATAAATCACATGATTTTACCTAAAGGAGAAGGGGTCCCCGAACATTATTCAAATTCGAATGTATACATGGTTATTATCAAAGGAATTATGACTTTAAAGCTTGATGATCAGGAACCTCAGAAATATGCACATGGCAAAATTGTCAGCATTCCCTATAACACTAAAATGAATGTCTATAATTTTGATGAATGTGTTCTGGATTTTTTTGTACTCAAATCTCCTAACCCTACGAACTATAAAGAGGTATCAGTATGAAAAAAACATTACAGCGTGTAATTCAAATACTCTTTCTTGCTCTTTTCGTTTTCCTAATTATTAGTGGTAAAGTACAGTTATGGATGGGGCTGTTTCTTTTAGGTATCGTCTCATCGTTTGTGCTGGGGCGTATCTATTGTGGATGGATATGTTCAATCAATACCGTCATGATTGGTGTTACATGGATAAAAAAGAAGCTTCATATAAAAAGTATGAAAATACCATCGTTTTTAACAAAAGCATGGGTACGTTATGTTGCCTTAGGTGTATTTGTCATAGTTTTTATTTTTACTATGTTTACCGGAAAGAAGCTACCCATTCTACCTATTTTATTTATGATAGGAATGTTATTAACCTTTCTTTTCCCTGAGGAGTTATGGCATCGCTACTTATGCCCATATGGCACTATTCTTAATCTGTCATCAAAAACATCCAAGTACCATATGGCTATCGATTCTCACAAATGTAATAACTGTGGTGTATGCATGCGCGTGTGCCCCGCAAAAGCCGTCGAAAAATATGAAGATCATCATGAAATTCACAAAAGCGATTGTATCGTATGTATGGAATGTTCAAGAAAATGCAAACAAGAAGCTATTAGCTATAAATAGTAACAAATAAAAACGTTGGCATTAATTACATCAACTGCCAACGTTTTTATCTATCAATTCTCCCGATAAAAATTTTTTACCCAGCCATCTTATATATTTTTCAATTGTTGAAAAAGCGAATTACATGACAAAGAAAACAACTTCAAGAAGTGATGTTTTAGTATTTAATAAATTTGTCCCCTGGAACACCGCAGATGCTGCACTTATCTGGCTGGAATTTTTCGATATTTCCGCAGACAGGGCAGAGATAATAGAAAACCTCCTCAGTCTGGTCAAGATTTTCTAGTGCATCCTGATAAAGCCCAGCATGAACCTCTTCGGCCTTCATCGCAAAGGTGAAGGACATAAGGGCGGCTTTATTTCCAACGGCTTCGGCTTCTTTTACAAAATCAGGATACATTTCCTTCCTAAATTCCCGCTATATTTTTATAACAACACTTTGGATACATTCTATCCCTTTGCAGAAGTCCGACCTAGAGCCACTTAGCTTATAAGTGCTTCCCTATAATTATTGAATACTCATCTGCTTGTTGTTATAATGTTTATAACAACAAGTGAGGTGGGTGTTATGAGTTTTGAGGTAATCCAAAAGGTGGGCCGGTATCAATATATTTATTTAGCCGAAGGGTTTCGCAATAAAGATGGCCAATCGCGGCAAAAACGGCGACCGATCGGCAAGATCGATCCTGAAACAGGACATAAAGTGTACAAAGCCGAATATCTTGAGGAGCTACGGATCTCTGGTAATCCCATTCAGATCCCTTCCACACAAACCATGTTTTCCATCGAAGATGTCCGCAAATCATCCGTTCGCTCCTATGGGCTGTTCTGGCTGTATCGTTCCCTATCTGAACGACTTGGTTTGATCGATGCCTTACGGCAAGCGATCCCTGATTACTGGCAGGAACTGTTCATGTTGGCCTGCTATATGATTTCTACCAGTGATCCACTTCTTGATTGCTCTGACTGGATCTCAGGCACAGAGTCGTATCCGGTGGGCTCGATGACCTCTCAGCGAATCAGTGAACTTTTGATTTCTATTACGGATCAGCAACGGAATGATTTTTATAAGAACTGGTGTGAGGCCAATCCAGCTGATGACTATTTGGCTTTGGACATCACCTCTGCATCATCCTATTCGGAACTGATTGATGATGTGGAATGGGGATACAATCGCGACCACGATCATCTCCCCCAGATCAATCTTTGTATGCTGATGGGGGAAACCAGACGGCTGCCGATCTATCAATCCCTATTCAGTGGAAGTCAAAAGGATGTCCGTACGCTGACGACCACCTTGAGTCAGTTTGAGGCGATCACAGAGAATCGGGCAATCACAGTAGTGATGGACAAAGGGATCTACAGCAAGCGGAATATCGATTTTCTGCTCAATGACACCGGCAATGGAACAGTGAAGTTTTTAATCGCGGTACCATTTACCGCCGCTTTTTCCAAGCAGCAAGTGGAGAGCGAGCAAAAAGACATCGATCGTGTGGAAAACACAATTGTCATCAATGACAACTCGATGAGAGCCGTCACCAAAGAGCGGTCCTGGGATCCGCAGAACAAAATATACACGCATGTTTACTACAGTGCCGTGAAGGCAATGGGAATTCGTGAGGACCTGTATGCATCCATTGCTCTATTGCGTGAAAAGGCCATTGAAAACCCAGAAAAATGGATTAATGACGAGGAATGTAGAAAATACCTGGTGATTCGAAAATCCGATAAACAAGCCAGCGGATACACCGTCAGCATTCGAAATGATGTCGTTGAAAAAAGTCTGGAAACGGCAGGTTGGGTGGTCCTGATCAGCAATGACATCAGTGATGCCAAAAGAGCCATGAGCATCTATCGAGACAAGGACGTTGTAGAAAAAGGCTTCCTTCGTCTCAAAAACAGTATTGACTTAGGGAGACTACGTGTCCACAGCGACAACGCCGCTCAAGGGAAACTATTCGTCGGCTTTATTGCCTCTGTTATCATGTCTGGGATTAATCAGGTGATGAGTGACAAGGATCTATACCGTAAATACACCATGAAAGAGCTTCAGTGGATCCTGGCCAAACTCCGAATCCAAGAGATCCATGAACACATCATCATTGCACCGCTAACAAAAGACCAGCGAATGATCTTTGAGGCATTCGACATTTCCTTGGGGGAGTGATGTTGTTATAAATTCGGGCGGGATTTCAGGTTCCTTGTATTCATGGGTTTCACCTGCAATGCCATCCTTTAGGTTATCAACTGTTGAGCTGATTTTTCCTGCTACTTCAAAGTGCTTTAAGGCATGGATGGTTTCTGCGTCGGATGCAGCCTTGAAAAGCTTAGCTGCGTTGAGCTTTCCATCTTTTTCTGCTTTCTTTGCATAAGCCAGGTACTTTCTGTTTGCCTGGGATTCTCCGGCGAAAGCCTCCATCAGGTTATCAAATGTTTTGTTTTCACTCACTTTATTGTCCTCCTTGTTTTTAAATAGAGATTCTAATAGTTTGTTCACAGCATCTTTTGGGAATCCTTCGGGTTGAGTTTGATCAAGAAGTGACTGCAGAAAATCCTTCGCATTTTGACTTTGGGGGATCATATAGCCTGCTTCTCGAATGATATCCTCAGCCATGATATGGTTGGATTTTTCGATGGCGGCTGCCAGTTTTCCTGGTAAACCTAAAGCGATATTTTCCTGCTCGGACTTACTGCGCATTAGCACCTTCATCGCACCGATTACAGCTTCTGTTTTAGGCTGCTGGGCTGGGTACTCAAAAGGCACCATCGAAATTGCACCGGATGGACAAGCATCAGCACAATCTCCGCAGCCGATGCACTTTGATACATCTATGATGCTGTTTTCGGTGTCAGTAGCACCGGTAGGGCAGACGTAGAGGCACAAGCAGTCTTTCGTGCACAGACGTATATTTCTCACCGCGTATTTTTTAGACATTCTCATGACCTCCCTTCAACTTTTTCAAATTTCCAATTCGGCACCTTACATACTGGACAAATATCCGGCGGTGTATCTCCTACGTAGACAAAGCCGCAAATGGTACATACGTATACGCCGGTATTTTGAAGCATGGTGTCACCCTCTTTTTGATACCGGTTCAAAAGAGATTTAAAGATGCGGGTAACTTTCTCGCTCCACACCAGGGCGCGAAGTGCACCTCGATCGTTGATATTAGATGCTACAGCATTGGCATTGGGGAAGCCTTCAGCCAGGTCTTTTTCAATAAGCTCGACCAGTTTATCTACACTTGGTTCTTTTGCAGGTGCTGTTACTGTCTTGAAGAAGCCAGCAAGTTCATTGAAAAGAGCAGCTTCTTCAGCTTTATACTGCTTCTCACAGCCTCGCGCTAGGTTAGTACAGAGTGCGCTGATTTCCAATGGCGACATTTCTTTCATATCGCTGGATGACTCAACGACCGATATCGGTTTTTTCACTACTGGAGCAGAGGGCTCACCTTGCTTTTCAAAATCCGATTTTGCAGCTCCACAGAGCGGACAAACCCAATCCTCCGGCAGGTCTTCCCACTTTGTGCCCGGTGCAATGTCAGCTTCAGGAATACCCGCTGCTTCGTCATAGATGTAACCGCAGATGGAACATACATATTTGCTCATGCTATCTCCTCCTTTTCATAACTAATTTTATCAAATATATTTGCTAAATATCTAACAATGATGCCTTTTAGTTTCCGCATTCGTCATGGTGCTGATGCTCGTGGCATACAGAACCTGTTGTCTTTAAATCACCTTTAAGATAGCTTTCGGCTGCTGCTCTCGCATCGCCAGATGCACCCACAACAACCTCCACGTTTCTTTCGTTGAAGATCTCCACTGCGCCGCCGCCCATACCGCCACTGATAATCACATTTACACCACGGTCAGCCAGGAAGTTCGGCAAAAATCCGGGCTTGTGTCCGGGATTGGGTATGGAGTCTTCATTCGTAATTTTTCCGTTTTCAACATCGAAAAGTAGGAAATTAACGCAATGTCCAAAATGCTCCGTTACGTTTTGACCTTCACCTGCAATTGCAATTCTCATCGTTTCTTTTTCCTCCATTTTTTCTAATATATTTGCTATAGGATCGAGCCAGGTTCCGTCATAAAGTTCTATCATGCCTCTGTCACAGGCGGCTGAAATCTTAGGATCAATTGGTAGCTTGGCAAGAACTTTCAATTTATGCTTTTCAGCAATTTCATCAATATGGCTATCGCCAAATATCTTATAATCCCTATCATTATCCGGACATTTGAAATACGACATATTCTCTACTAATCCTATGATAGGGATATTCATCATCTCCGCCATCTTAGCAGCCTTTGAAACTATCATAGAAACTAGCTCCTGTGGTGAAGTTACAATAATAATTCCATCTACAGGAATGGACTGAAAAACAGTAAGCGGCACATCACCAGTGCCCGGCGGCATATCAATGAACATGAAATCCACGTCGTTCCAAATGACTGTTAACTTCTCACGTTTTACCTACTCAAAGTCCTAATCAGCACCTGGTTTTGCATTTCTTATCAATCGATACTCCCAAGAAATGCCATGATTTCAGCATAAGTTTTGCTGCTTTTCTCAACAGCTTTGATCAGTTCGGTTCTTTGAATTGACCTCTGCTTTTCCTGGAGGTCTTCGAGTTCCTTCGCGGCATTATCATACTTGGCCTTAGCCTTTTCAAAATTCTCCTTTGCCTGGGCTATCTTCTCGTCAATAGAGATTGTCTTCCTCGTACGCGCCATCTTCCTCATCCCTTTCTGGCATCGCGGCCACTTTTAACAGCTCACTTAATCTCGTTGCGCTGGTTTTGATATAGTTTTCATCGATACCGAAGGCTTTCAGTATCGTCTTTTGTGTTGCGGTTATGGCGTGATCAAGCCGGTATACGTTATCCATCTGCCGCACCATTTCGATTTTTTCCAGCTCTTTCAGCGCAGCTGGAACGGTCATGTAATTCGGCTTCTTTGCCATTTCTTTCATCATTGCTTTTAGTTGCGTATAAATCTTGCACCGCACAATCAACGCCACAAATTCAATGAATATCTTCGCGGCGGCAGACTCATTACCCGCGACTCGCAGGCTTTTATTGCCCAGATAGGATTTGTCTCCACGGAATAGCTTCTCTGATGCATCTCGGCTCTTATACAACGAGAGCGCTTCTGCTGCTGTCATTTTTTTGGACGTAACGATCACAAAGTATCCGCAAAGATCAATTTCCTTCTCGATCACTTCGCTCTTTTCTTTTGCATAAAGAAACTTTTTTGTGCTATCATTCTTTTCATGGGTAAAGATTTCAAAATACTCATGATAGGCATCTCCGAATGTCAGCGACTTTCCCTCCTGTTTTTTTAGAAATTCCGCCATTTTTTGAATTTTATCTTCCAGGCATCCACGCTCTGCACTTTCTTTTTTCACTTTATGATAGAGATGGAAATATCGATCCATTTCATCATCCGCATAGAGCTTCTCCTGAATCGTCTTCCCGTAGGCCTGATATTCAGGAATCACGCAAGACCTCTTTTTCTCAAAGCTGCCTTTATGTTTCAAGATGATCTTTTCGACAAAAGAAGCCATCCCCTTGACCATGATCACGAAATCATACTGGCACGCGTCCATGTACTGAATATTTTTCTTGCTGAAATATCCTCGATCAAGAATAAAACCAATCTTGCGATAGCCATATCCTTTTGCCTTCTCCAACATAAATTGCAACTGGGACACGTCGACGATACTGCCGGGGTAGGTTTCATAAAATAGCGGCTCTTTATTATCCACATCATAGGCAATCGAATAATTGAATATGGGGACGCCCTGATCATCCTTGGGATGCCCGAATTCAGCCATCTCGATGTCGCCGGCCTGACAGTTTTTGTTGGTTGAATCGTAGGAAATATAAATCTGCTCCCGGTGATTCCGGGATGCATTCCATTGATTGAGGAATCCGACTTTGTCATCGCTTGTTATCGATGAGAGAAACCGAGATACCGTGGAGTCACTGTAGATCGTCATGTCCTCTGTTAGGAGCGGATGATTGTAGGCGTAATCCGGATAGTATTGCCCGGCATTATTTTCACAGATAATAGAATAAGCAGCCAGATCAAGAAACAGTCCGACACCTCGGTTGTCCCAGTAATCGGAAAGAATTTCAGGTAGTTTGTATTCTTCCATGATCTTGCGAATGACAAGAAATGCCCCGACACGAAGGCAACTGCTGCGATCGGAATGATTCCGTTCATCGGGCAGGGCGACCTCTGGGAAAAACTTGATAAAATTTTGGTTTGGCTGCATCATCGCTGGATCCACCCTGGACTGTTTTCCAATCGTAGTTCGCTGGGGAACGTTATACTTCTTTTCGGCGTTGTAATGACGGGCATAGGTGTATTCAATATAAGTGGTTTCACCGCGCCGGTTCACCGTAATTTTGCCTGTATTTTCCGGAATCTTTACGAGAAAATCGTAGTACATTTTTACTCCTTTTTAAGAATGATATCCTACTCAATTAAGCATAGCAAAAATCCCGCATTTCCGCAACCGAAAACGCGGGGAACAGGCTCTATTCCTTGCTTTAAATAGGTTCATTATGGAATTAATTAGTGTTGAGTAGGAGAAATCATGGGAAGTTCACATTTATAGTATCTCAAAAATAAACTCGCAAGGTTTTTGCCCCTTGCTGTTAATCGGTGATGAAACAATTTCTTTTGTTTTTAGCTCAACGCCCAGTTGTAGCTGTAAGTGACACCGAAATGAGCCGGCACAACAAAAGCAATAAGAAAGCGGCATAGTGCGATCATCTTTATCGCCTGTGAGATCAGAAACCGTCATGCCCTTTTTTACGGCGGCGGAACAGACGCATTTGTATTTTTCATTTCCTTTGTATGAAAGAATTCCTGTCAATAAATTGTTCCCGTTGAAAATAATTTTTTCCCAATCAAAAATATTGTTATTCAGATGATTTACCTTTTCATCTAACGATTTCCCAGTCAGGTCTTTTCCAATCATTTTGCATTGTTCTAAAAATTTCTGTCCACCTCCACAAGCGCATGAATCTAAGGAAACACTGATTATTTGAGGTTAACGTTTCCCAGTTCGGTCATTATGTTGTTTTTTTGCTCATGGGTGCACAAAAATGCTGGATTTTAGTGCGATTTCAGCCCGTTTTGTGGGCTAACCCCCAATTTTGGGCGCACTTATCCCATGCAGAATTCTTTCGTTCGTTTTGCACGAATACAATTCAACAAATTGGCGCTGGCAAACAAGATGTTGAATCTATTCAAATTTTTGCTGATCCCCCGATAAACTACTTTGGCATAACCAAAGAACCGTTTGACGATCAAAAATGGGTGCTCCACTTTGCTTCGAACGGATGATTTGCGTTGTTCAATTGCCCGGTCCCACTGGATCCCGGGATAGTTCTTATTGGTCTTGATCTTGGAAGGGCGAACATTGCTGCGAAATTCAATAGTAGATAAGTGCGGATCCTCGGTGAATTCTTTTCTTGACTCGACTCCATTATAGCCGGAATCTCCGTAAGCTACTTCATCATCGGGACGAATCAGTTTGTGTGTCTCGTTTATGTCATGGACATTGGCCGCAGTCCCTGTGACTGTATGGACATACCCACTGCCGGCGCAAACTCCGGTATGAACCTTCATCCCAAAGTACCACTGATTGCCTTTCTTTGTCTGGTGCATCTCAGGGTCTCGTTCTCCCGTCTGGTTCTTGGTAGAACTGGGGGCTGCAATAATGGTGGCATCCACGATGGTGCCGCCATGCATCATTAGTCCGGCAGATTCCAAGCGTCTGGTGACATCATGAAAGATCTTCTCCCCCAAGAGATGGCTTTCCATTAAATGGCGAAAGTGAAGAAGCGTGGTTGCGTCAGGCACTTGCTGCGAGATGAAGTCCAGCCGCATGAATTTGCGCATGGCATAACTGTCATAGATGGCGTCTTCCATTGCAACATCGGAGAGGTTAAACCAATTTTGCATCAGGTACATCCGAAGCATTGTTTCAATTTCGATGGGCTTTCTGCCGCGTTTTCCCTGAGGATAGTAGGGGCGAATCATCTCGACCCAATCTTTCCAGGGAATGATAGTTTCCATAGAATCAAGAAACTCTTCTCTCTTTGTAGTCTTGCGGCGATGTGCGTATTCAAAATCACTGAAAGTCTGCTGCTTCATAAGAAAAACCTCGCTGGTAACGTAATACTTAAATTATATCGTGAGAGCGTTCCTCAGAGTTACAGAAAACAGAATTAATCAGCGTTTCCTTAGCTCAAAAGCATTTCCTGGAGCCTTCTGATTTCGCCATCAATCTCTTCCGCTCGATTCTCCGTATCTTCCTCCAGAGTGCTCTGGATGTTTTCTCTTAAGATGGCCAGGACTTCATCCTTTTCATTGAAGGTTTCGTTGATGGCCATCACCACAGCCTCCTGCAGGGTTTCTTCTGCCAAGGTTCTGGCAGTGCAGCCAACGGGTCCTTCCTGAACCCTGCAGGCGCAGCGCCACACCGCTGATTTGCGGCCTCGGTTGTTCCATTTGATTCGCCGGTAAATGTCATCGCATCTTCCGCAAAACACAATCCCTGACAGGGCATATTTCCCACTGTAAATCCGCTTTCGACCAGTGCCAGTCAGATTGGCTCTTCGAGTAATTTCTTCCTGCACTTTCAGAAAAAGATCTTTTTCGATGATCCCCTCGTGACTATTCTCCACATAATACTTTGGCACCTGCCCCTGATTGGTTCCGCGCTTTTTCTCGAGGATATCCACCGTATAGGTCTTTTGAAGGATGGCATCGCCGATGTATTTCTCATTGGTGAGGATTTGTTTTATGTTACTCTCATGTCTTGCAACCGGAACAGGTTACCTTTGAGCTGTGACGGTCTTTGCAATACCCGCTAAGCTTACAGTTAAACCGGTAGCTGCAAGGATTATATGGCCGGTTAAAGCCCCCTTTTTTCACAACTAGTCTGCGCGTCTTGACCTCATTTGAAATCGTTGTAGGGGACTTGCCTAAATCTCTAGCGATTTTACGAAAGAGCAGGCGGCATCGAGTTTAATTTTTATCTGAGTTCTATCTTCCAAAGACAGATGCTTATTCTTAGTCATGGTGACCTCCTAAAACAGAAAGGACACCACACAACTAGAGCTGACTCCTTGTTTAATATACATTATTTAAAAGAAACTTGTCTAACTAAACTGGAATAGGCCCCTTGCCAAAGTAAATTAGACGGCCCCCGCCTAATAGTGTCCAGATTACTTTGGCATTCATCTTGAATCATTGTATTATAGACGATTTTTCTAAAATACTTGCTATACTTACCCATCTCAATTATAATTTACACAGTTAATATTTAAGAAAGAGGTTTTTAGTTTATGAAAAAGTTAGTTGTCGCCGGTGGCGGAGTTTTAGGTAGCCAAATTGGCTTTCAGGCAGCTTTTAAAGGCTTGGAAGTAGTATTCTGGTTACGCCATGATGATTCAATAGGCAGAACAAAACCGAAAGTTGATAATTTATATAAAATTTATTTAGGCGAATTAGAAGCCCTGAAACCTCTCTTAGGTAAAAAAGATGCTTCTTATCCACGTGGACTGATTGATGATTTTGCCGGCTTAGATGAAGCAAAAATAGAACAGCTGAAAGAGAATGTAAAGCGTGCTTATGAGAGTGTCACTTATACCACAAATTTAGCGGAAGCAGTTGAAAACGCAGATTTTGTGATTGAATCCGTTGCCGAAATTCCCGATGTAAAAATTGATTTTTATTCAAAAATGGCGGATTTATTACCTGAAAAGACGATTATCGCAACCAATTCTTCTACCTTATTGTCCAGCTCTTTCGCCCAATATACCGGCAGACCGGAAAAATATTTATCCATGCATTTTGCCAATCATATCTGGCGCAATAATCTTGCTGAAGTGATGGGACATTCAGAAACCGGCAAGGAAGCTTTTGAAGCCATTGTCAACCTGTCTCATGAAATTGGAATGATTCCTCTGAGAGTCAATAAAGAACAGCCCGGTTATCTCTTAAATTCACTTTTAGTACCTCTGTTAAGTTCAGCTCAGGCATTACTCGCGAATGAAGTATCTGATTATGAAACCATTGATCTGGCATGGAAATTGGGAACAGGTGCTCCCTATGGCCCATTCCAGATTTTAGATGTTGTCGGATTGGAAACTGCATATAATATCGCTTCAATGAGAGCGGCTCAGGAAAAAGATGAAAATGGTATACAGCATCGCATTGTAGCAATGCTCAAAAAATACATTGAGGCCGGTAAAACAGGTGTTAATGCCGGTGAAGGTTTTTATAAATATAAATAAAACTGATAAACCTAATTTATTTATTAAATATTGTCATTCATTTGCGCAGTCAAGTCCTTAATGTTGGTGTAAATTACCTTTCGGTTGAATAAAGTGCCCCCTATTGTCAAGACACGGATTTTGATTTCATCCGAACACCTTGTTCAGGCTGCGTGATGGGTTGATTGGTTCTGGCAGAAAGCATAGGGGGTAAGGCCCCTCAGGGATGCATGCGGACGAATGGTGTTGTAGGTGTGGATGTACTTTCTGATCCCTGTGATCATCTCCTTTGGTGTCTCGTACTCCTTGATGTAGAGGTCGTCGTATTTCAGACTGCGGAAGAACCGCTCGGTCCGTACATTATCCAGTGCCTGTCCTTTGCCGTCCATGGAGACCTTAACATCGCAGGAGTCCAGGAGCTTAAGGTAGGCGGGACAGGTGAAGTGGCTCCCCTGATCCGAGTTCATGATCTCAGGCTTTCTCTCGCACAAGGCACGCCTAAGGCAGCGCAGGACAAACTCCTTCTCGAGGCGATAGCTGATCTCATAGTCGACGATCCTGCGGCTGAACCAGTCGATGATGACGAACAGGTACAAGAAGCCTTTCTTGAGGGAACATAGGTGATGTCGATCCCCCATACCTGGTCGATTCGCTCGATAACCAGGTTCCTCAAAAGGTAGGGCCGGACGTACTGCGCGTGGTATCGTCGGGAGAGGTTCGGGCCAGGATACAGGGCCTGGATGTCCATCAGGCGCATCAGGCGCCGAACCCGCTTACGGTTGATGTCGTGGTCGGAATTGCGCAGATAGTGGGCTATCTTGCGGTAACCCCAGGCCGGGTGCTCCAGATGGATCTTGTCGATGATCGTCATTAGGGTAAGATTCTCTTCTGATTCCCCGTGGTCTATCCGCTCCTCCTTTGTACGGTAGACGCTGGTCCTGTTAACGTCAAGCATTCGCACTGACGCTTGACGGTCAGGGTCTCATTTTCTGGGGTTACGAGTTCGGTGCGCTCCTTGTGGTCCAAAGACTTCGTCAGATTTTTTTTTAGCCAGTCACACTCGATGCTGAGCTGACCGACTTTTTGCTGCAGGACCGCGATCTCTTCCTCTTTTTGGGCGAGCGCCTCTTCCTGATCGGACGGTCCGCTCTGGAAGATCTGGGCTGCCCGTTCCTGGAACTGGCGTTGCCAGCTGCTCAACGTGGCAGGTGCGATTTGATGGATCTGGGCTAGTTCATTGAGCGAGTGCTGTCCGCTTAAGAGCTCCAGCACAACCTTTGCTTTAAAATCAGGGCTATAGATTTTTTTCTTCTTACTCATACTCTCCATTCTATTCGGATGGAACCGGTTTGTCGTGTCTCAATTCCTGGGAGCATTATAAAGTGTTCCCCGAATATCGGTGGACGAATGCTAATATGGTCCAAAAAAATATCCGCACCCCCCTATAGGACGATTAGTTCCGGCATAAACAACTGATTCCTCTTTTCCCCATATAAATGCTCCCCTTTGTGTAGTCCTGATTTTTTGTTATTTCAGGTGTCTACTTTAAGGGGAGCATATCAGGTATCCCCTTGGCGGCAGGGTATATTTCATAAACAGTAGCCTGGGCAGGTCACTTTTGGGGTTATTCGGTGCCTGCTTTTGCTTTACAATTAAAGTAAATTGTAAGCAATAAAACCCTCAAAGATCAATCTTTGAAGGCTTTATTCGATACTGTTACTGCTATTGTTCCTTGTCCAGAAGTTGATGGTATTTCTTGTCCGGGAATTGCTGGAAAGAATGGCAAGTTGAGAGAAATTTCAACTTGCCATTTTGTTTAGCTCAGTTCGCCATTGATGACCAGTTTGACCATGTGGTCGTCAATGATTCGCTTTCCACTTTGGTAACCAAAAATCAGGGTGCTGGTACACACTTGGTTGACTAGCCTGGCGGATCCACCGGAATATCGATAGATTGCCTCAGTAGCCTCATCTGAGAAGAGCTCATGGTCGATCCCGGCATATTCCAGGTGGCGTTTCATGTATCCCTTCACCTGTGAGTGGTCCATCAATTGCATTTTGCACTGGATGTCGATCCGTTGCCGGATCGCCGTATAGGACTGCATCTGGAGTTTCTCCCATAGCTCGACCTGGCCCACCAGAACCAGTGCCATGGGACTGACGGCATCCATCCGGAAGTTGAGGAGAAAACGTACCTCTTCAAGCATTTCTCGATCCAGCAGATGCGCCTCATCGACAACGACCACCGGACGCTTATTGTGGAGTCCTTTCATCAACTCGATCTCTTTATGCAGCTGGCGTTTGGCATCCCCTCGATAGAATCTTGATTCGGCCCCTAACTGATCCAGCATCCCTTTGTAGAAATTTCTCGGCGTCATTTTCGAGTCTGCCAGATAGATCAGGGTGTATCTGGTGTCATCCAGTTGATCGCGGAATCGGCGAATGGTGGTCGTCTTACCAGTGCCGCACTCTCCGGTGAGTACACAGAAGAGTTGCCGTTCGGCGACATAGGATAATCTGCTTAGGGACTCCTCCAGCGTATTGGAAGGGAATAGTTCCGTAGTCGGCAGATCCCGACAGAATGGAGTTTTCTTGAAGCCATAAAACGCTTCAAACATCACTGCCACCCCCTTTTCTTATGTCTTTGAAAGAGATGGCCGTAGACTGCTGTTTGTCTTTTCGCTTCTGATTCTGCTTTTGGGCACCATCGAGTAACCTGGAAGAGGTTGGCTTGACTGGAGTCAGGAACTCCGGCAGCTGAGGCTTGGGCTCCACACGCTCCCCAATGACCAGCTTTCTCACCACAAAGGGTTTGTCATCCTGATACTCAATGCTCAGTTCCTCGGTGTTACTGGGGTCATAGACCACTTCCACGCTGCGAGCCACATAGGGTAGCCCAACTTCATACTTCGCGCCGCCAAAGCTGATGCAGCCACTCTTATCGACTTTTCTGGTCTCAGCGTGCAAAAAGGCGTTGGCGACCTTCTCCGCTGGCAGATATTTCAAGGGCCTGGGATCCAGATTATACGCCTGATGCGGGGTCGTTCCATTGAGTGCGGTATGCGGTTTGTTCTGGTAGCATTCTTCCAACCAGATCCAGAACCGCTCATTCATAACCTCGAGGGATCGTTCCGAGTTATCGAATTTATACTCATCGAGAAACCGATCGATATTCTGATTGAATTTTTCTATTTTTCCGGTGCCTTCCGGAGAGTAGGGCTTTGCGAAGATCAGCCGGATGCCAAGCTTTGCGCAGGCTCTGGACATCCACTTATTTTTAAACTGGCGGCCGTTATCGAAGTATGCCTGCTCTGGAATTCCCCACTTGAGGATGGCTTTGCGGAAGCAATCCTCAACGATGCTCTGCTCCAGGTTCGAGTAGAACTGGGCATGGAGGATCATCCGGGTAGCGTCGTCCAAAAACGCCACCAGATAGACCTGCTGCGGCTTGTTTCCAGGACCGATCGGCAGGTAACAGCCATACTTGATATCCGAATGCCACAGTTTGTTGCGGGTGCGTTTTTGAAATCGGCGGGTAGCTACCCCGCCAGCGGCATAGATGGCCATATGCTTCCCGCTGTAGCCCTTCTCCTGCAATTTCTCCTGCAGGCTGCTTCGCTTGATCGAGCCAGCTTCGGTGAGGCCTTCCCATTCCATGATTCGAATGATCTCAGCCACACTTCTGGACGGGATCTCTTTGCGCAGCCGCACGGCTTCGTCCAACACCAGCGCCGGGATGGCTCTTGAATCCTGCGATACCCTCGCCTGCGGTATCAGTCCGGAAAATCCCTTCTGCTGATAACTATTCAGATATCGCCGTAAGGTCCGCTCGGAAATCCCAGCCTCGCGGCAGATCTGCTCCTTAAGCACCCGGATCTGCCCCTTGTCCAAGTCATGGGAAAGAAGGGGCGCCAGTAGAATCGCCCGTTGCGTCGCTATTTCCTGTGCTTTTTCCTTGTCCTTCATGTCATGCCTCCATTCAATTTCGAGTGATGACATGATTTTAGAGGACTCCTCGGTGGACACCTATGCCAACTGGGTATGTGGCCATCGGTGATTGTTGACTAAAATCCGGACAACCTTTTTCAGCCAGCCCGCAGGCTCGCCTACAAAGAAGAAAATCCTCTCGAGTATGGACTGAGGCAGATCGGAAAAGTCGACCCCATAGTCCTGAGTGACTGTAGCATATGTACTGAGCAGAGCACCGACTAAAGCGTGGGCTCTGGAGTTGAACCAGGCTCGGACCCGCCGAATGGTCGAATTCTCAACGGGCACCGCTTCATGTTGACCGGTGATGATCTGCTCCAGGATCGTTGTGGTCTGCCGCTTATAGGGAGTTAAGAGATCCGGAAGTTCGTGATGGATCTTCCCGCAACCGGGGTTGGTACAGCGCAGGCGACGAAGCACCAGGATCATGACATCCCCATTCTCGTTGATCACTAATCTCCTGCGGGAGCCAATGACCTTAAGCGACTGATGACAGATGGGACATATGCTTTTCTCCATACTCCGAACAAAAAACACGCTGATCGGGATTCCATTCTAAAACGTATTTTGATATACTGATCATGCTAATAACTTAGTAAGGATCCTCCCTGATGACTCGGCGCTAACCATAGAGTCAGGGAGGATCTCTTTTTGTCCTCCAAAATATATTTATGGACATTATATCCGTCTATTTACGGACAGGCAAGGCTGGCTACTAGGGCATGCGGACAAAAACTTGGACTATAAATAATATCCAAGGAGGCCCGCATGTATTCATATGAGCAACGGTTAAAAGCAGTAGAGTTATTGATAAAGTACGACATGAGTTATGCTGCCGTTATTAGAGAATTAGGATACCCCAATAGTCGTAGCTTACGGAGGTGGTATTACGAGTATAGGGATAAGGGTAACTTAAGCAAAGAGTTTCCTATAAGGGAACAGTTCTCTCCTGATCAGAAGCAGGCAGCAGTTGACTACTATCTTCAACATGGAAAGAATTTAAGTAGAACATGTCGGATACTAGGGTATCCCCATCGCGAAACATTAGACAAATGGCTCAGGGAACTTGCTCCCGAAGAGAAAAAACTTTGTAGGGCCAGCCGGCCTGGTGTAAGATATACCCAAGATTATAAGGAGCAAGCCGTAATAGCCCTATGTAGCCGTGAAAAGACCGCTAAAGAGGTTGCGGCAGATTATGGGACAACCAGGGAGAACCTGTACAACTGGCATAATCAGCTCCTAATCAAGGAGCCGACGGTTGAAATGAAGCTTTCAAAAGCAAGGGCAAAGAAAAAGGATAAAGAAAATCTTAAGGCTAATAATGCAGAAGTAGACGAGCTGCAAAGCTCCGTATTGGCACTTACACAGGAACGTGATGATCTGAAGAAGGAGGTCCACCGCTTAAAAATAGAGCGTGATATCTATGAAAAGGCTGCTGAAATAATAAAAAAAGACGAGGGCATTAGTATTGAATCACTATCAAACCGTGAAAAGGTTATCGTTATTAATGCCCTTCGAAAAACATACAGCCTGGCTGAGCTGCTGGGTGTTATGCAGATGGCCAAGAGCAGTTACTGTTATCAAGCAGCGGCAATCCGCTATGACAAGTATCAAGAGGTCCGTGTTCAGGTAAGAGAGAGTTTTGAGGCATCTGGGCACTCCTATGGGTACCGGCGAATCCACGCAGAGTTAAGAGCCTGGGGCGTGGTTCTTTCCGAGAAGGTAGTTCGGCGCATCATGAAAGAAGAAAAGCTCATCGTTCCAATTGTTCGGCACTCAAAGTACAACTCTTACAAGGGCGAAATAACCCCAGCTGTAGATAATGTCATTAATCGCGACTTCCATTCGGAGAAACCAAATGAAAAATGGCTAACTGATATTACTGAGTTTGGTATTCCAGCCGGAAAGGTCTATCTATCTCCAATCATTGACTGCTATGATGGCATGCCTGTTACCTGGACCATAGGAACATCGCCCAATGCTGACCTCGTAAATACCATGTTAGATGACGCCATAGAAACATTGCAGGATGATGAAAAGCCCATTGTTCACAGTGACAGAGGCTCACACTATCGCTGGCAAGGCTGGATCGAGCGAATGGAACAGCATGGACTTATAAGATCTATGTCAAAAAAAGGATGCTCCCCCGATAATTCTGCTTGCGAAGGCTTCTTCGGTCGTCTTAAGAATGAAATGTTCTATGGTCGATCATGGAAAAATGTATCGATTGAGCAGTTCATCCATGAGGTTAACAAATATCTTTGCTGGTATAAAGACAAACGAATTAAGCTATCTCTCGGTGGTTTGAGCCCAATACAATATCGAAAAAGCTTAGGGTTAAGTGTTCCCCGAATATCGGTGGACGAATGCTAATATGGTCCAAAAAAATATCCGCACCCCCCTATAGGACGATTGGTTCCGGCATAAACACGATACAATTTCTTATTATCTAAAATGCATTTTGAAAAACTATTTTGTTTTGTGGTAGTATTGTTCAGCATAAGCTGATTGAATATGGCTAACATCAAGCTTATGAAGCGTAATAAGACGCTGTAAAGTCTCATCACTTATGTCTGCTAATGCAAATGGGGACAAGTCCTTTATGAAGTTTTTGATATTACCTTTTAAGTCACGTAATTTTCCTTTTCTAATAATACGAACATCATGTGTAAAGTTAGCATAATAGGACAGATCTTTGGTCGGAATTATTAAGAAACGGTTAACTTTGGCATCCTTTCCGTACTCTTCTTCAAACCAAGCACAATGGCTATTCATTTGTCCCGCTTCATATTTGCTTATTTCAGCTCGGCTCTCATCCACTTCATTTTTACACTCAAACATGAAGAATTGTTCATTAACGCCACACCATAAATTATCAGGGCCTTTTCTAATTTCTTTGTCAGGACGCTGGCTGATAAAGCCAAGCATCTCACCGATTTCTTTTAAAGCCTCTTCAAACTTATCAGACTCCATGCCAAATGATAAATTATCAAGCGTAGCATTAACTGATAACTGCAATTCTTTGTAATCTTTGAACTTACATAAATAAGACCTAATTCGGTTCATCCTATTTTCATTTATATAAGAAACCTTTGTGTACTCAACGCCTTCTCGTGGTTTAAGCAACTGCGTATTTATTTTGAATGCGGCTTTTTGTATTACATTTGACTGATCCTTCCTTATTCTATAAAGGTATCTTGCTAATTGTTGCATATACCAACCTTTTTCCAGGGGGCCATCGCACAGTTCATCAATAAATTTCTGCATGGCATCGCGAGCTTTATTATATTCACCCAGCAAATACATTTGCTCAATATTTCTTTCTGCTAACAATTTTTCATAAATCGTAGAACTTTCTGGCGGAATAGTAACGTTATTCATTTCTGATACATAATACTCCTTCCAACCATCATCCCTCCCAAGACTTTGCTTAATCAGGGATATTACAGTTTTAATAGGTTCATGATCATCTTGTAAATCTTCCTTGGCCATCTCAGCAATCGAAAGCCCTATTTCAATCTGCTTTCTTGTTTGTGCAGAGAAATATTTATTGGTACTAATGCTTCTAATAAATTTCACAATATCCGAACCAATGATGAGCAACACGCAGTAGTCTTTTTCACCCCGTACACCCCTACCAATTCCTTGCTCGATTTTTTGAGCAATCTTTTTATTGATTACCTCACTATGCGGTCTGCATCGCTCCTCATATCTATCAGATAATCCATCAAAGTAGGGCATAGAATCAATAATTAAAACTCTGCAAGATTCATCCGGCAAATCAATCCCGTCATAACGGTTGTTGATAACCAAGACATTTCCAAAGTTTCCTTTTTTCAGTTTATCTATCTGTGCAAAAATATTATCACTATCCGCGATAGTTGCTCCAAGATTTCTATAATGATCTGCTTTCTTCGTACTTGGTACAAGGGCAACAATGCCGAACTTTTGATTTTTCATTTTTGCAAAAGTTGTTACTATTAAGTCTCTGTCACACTCATCATGTATAAGCGACGGGAGGATAATCATTTTTTCGCCAGACCACTTTTGTTGGTCATTTTTCAGAGGATTTTTAACAGCGTCTATATCGAAGTCCAAACCTTTGATAAAAAAAGAATCGTCTTGCGTTGTGGCTGACATCAAGATCCTATGTTCTGCATTTGCAAATGTAGCAAACATTTTTACATTTGGATTATATGGGGATATTTCAACTTTACTACTCGTAATGTAACACCCATAATTCTCTATGGAGTCTTTTAAAAGTGGCCAAGCATATTTTACTTGATTATCTGCTATGTTTGCTGCCAACAACTTTAAAACTTCTGTCTTTTTATCAAACCAACTCCAATAAGGAACAGCCATCAAAGTTTCATAATTCCCTGTTTGTATATCAATAAAACTTCCTTCTCCTTGGTCTCTTAGATCTTCCTCAAACAGTGAAACCAAACTATTATATAGAGGTTGATTTTTTGTTTTATTTAATGTAATAGAAAAAGCGTTTTTAATTACATCGATACACGCATGGGAATCATCTAAAATAACCGTCCCTACTTTTGTATAATTATTACCTAAGCCAAAAACAGACATGCCATTAAAAAGTTTATGGGCATGCGTTATCAGAATTTTTTCACCAGATAAAAACTCATTCGGTATTTCTCTTCCGTCCTCCATTATACAATAGCTGATTCCAAATTTCTCCGCTTCCTCACACACTTGCTGTACAAGGTATTTGTTTGGACAAACATATAAACAAGGACCGGTATTTGAATTTAGCCTTGATTGAAGAATTAATAATCCAATAAGGGTTTTCCCCTCACCAGTATGCAATTTCACAACAAGGTCTTTTTTATCTTTGTATGTTTGGTACCAACTTTCTAAAATCGCTTTTTGTGCAGGCCTTAAAGGTCCAGTAACACTTTTTCTGTCAACAGTACCGTATATTTCAATTGGATCAATCTTTTTCTCGATTGCCCCTTTATTGAGTCTCTTTTTAAAGTCAACCATAGTTTTGTTCCTCCACATTTTCAATCGTAACCAATGGTGTGTTTATCATTACATTAAATCATTCGCTTGTCTTTGATAGTTCAATCAAGAGCTGACTATTATTTGAATAATCTTCTTCGCATAAAAGTTCATATTTAGCATTTTCAAGATAAATCACTTTATCAAACTGTACTCCGTCAAAGTCATCAGACTTGAACCCTATTCCTGAAAGAATAAGCTGGTTTTTATCATCAATATTTTGGGCGAGATATTCATATACTCGTACTCTCTTAGTCAAATCAGTCTCAGCGTTATTAGGACTGTCAAAAACAACAGGAAAATTTATCGCATCCGGGTTAAACTGATGTTTCAGCTTAATCAGATTGGTGTACCAGATAACTGTTGAAATTGGTTTGTTGCTTCCACCGGCAGAAAAGGAGTTGGTAATTTTCTCAAAACCTTTAGCGTCTATTTCTTCCAGTCCAAACTTTATTTTGTCAGCCAGCATCAATTCATAGTACCTCTGGTTTATTTCTTTTTTACGGTCATTATACACACGAATCTGCTTTTTCAGTTCCTTTTCAGATACCTCTTTCCCTTCGATGGCTTTTCTTGTGGTCACCAGGTCTGATGTAATACTATCACGGACTTCAATCAGTCCCTGATGCTTCAAAACGTCATTAACCTCTGCTGTTTTGTTGCCAAGTGATTTCTCATAGGCGCTTAATTTTGAAAGTCCATCTTTGTATTCCTCTTCCAGTTTAGCTATTTTCTTATCCGTCTGACTAATCGAAATCTGGAGATCACTACTGAGCAAAATAATGTCATCGTTAGTGTTGTATTTCATAACTCTCAAATGGAGCGTATCTGCAACTTCTGACTCACATAATGGGCACCTATGTTTTAGTAAAGATGAAATATGATTCTCATTCAGTTTTCCAAGGTGTTCAAGTGAATGCAAACTTCTTTGCAGCTCATCTTTTTCATTTCTAATTTCAATAAGTTTCGTCCTTGTTTCACTGAGCATCTTAGCAATGGAAGAATACTGCTCCTTTGACCTTTCTATATCATGGCGTAACAGGTCTATGCTCTTTGAATACGATACGTCTTTGATACTTACAAAGACTTTTTCAAGCATAGACTCTGACAGTTCCTTATCTTTCTTCAAGCGACTGATTTCATCGCTGAGAGACTCCAATTTGTGCATAATCTCATAATAATTACCATCAAACGCTCCAAAATGATAAAAAAGAGCATTTTCCTTATAATTAGGGTATTGGGCCAACTGCTTAAACGATGCAAAATTAGTTCCATCAAGTTTATCCTGGTCTAAGAAATAAAGCAAATAATTATAGGCAGGTGGCGTAATCTCAAGCGTATCTTCACTTCTGTTAGGAAGTTTGACTGCGAATTTAAAGATTGTACCCAAAGATGCAGCTAATTCATGTCTATCTATTGTTTTGAAAAGGAGACGACGATTGCTGTCAAACACCTTAAAAAGACGGTTGCACCTGAAGATATAATATTTTTCATTTGCAATGGTAAAATTGACGATATATGCTTTACCATCGTCCTGCCATTTATCATCAAAATAACAATCTGCTCCAAGAGCATGATAAAGAGACTTCATAATAACTGACTTCCCGCGGTCAGTACCATCAACAGGACTCGATGTGATAATATTTTTCCCTTCAGCAAATTCAATAACTTTTGCTTTTTTCTCAGAGCTGGAAAAGATGTACAGTTTCTTAAAAATCATTTTACGCATTTCTTCCATCCTCCCATCTCTTCAAAATTAATATAAGGAACACATAAATCTGTTCACGAGTATATTCGACCGAAAAAGAATCTCCAAAATTCTGGAGCAAAACATCAATAATCTCTTCAAATTCCTCTGGCAGATTTTCAATATTACTGTCTATATAAGAAGAGATTTCTCTCTCTTTATTTTTTAGCTCATTTGATCTTACTGACGCTTCTAAGATATGTACAAGCGCAGTTTTCAGCTTCCTGCGTTCTTTCACTGAGTATTTTGACTCAATATATTCTTGTGCCTGTTTCACTCCATTATCAGTGTTATCAACATATTGATTCAGCATCATGTCCAGCTGGGCTTTTGTTATTCCTTTATGCAAAATTAGCTCGTCATAATCATCCGACTTTAATTCATAGCAAGCCTTTGCATCAACTGTGTCTCGAATAAGCCGATACAATGCATTAGGTTTGATTGGTTCACAATTCTTAATTTTTTCAAAGCACCCGGCGATTTTTCCTTTAATATCGTTCTCTGGGTCCAACAAATTCATTGAGGTGTATATGTAATGGACATTAGAAATATCTATATCATCTTGTTGTAATTCCGTTTTAAGTGCATCGCATATCTTTTTTTGAGTAGCTTCATCTAAATCAGAAAATTTTAATACCTCAACATCAGAATAAACTTTCTTATCAATTTGAAAGAAAGCATTTGACACCAGCGCAACTTTCATACTTACTTGTTGGTCAGATATGTTTTTCAGAAGATATAATCTTCCTATGATAGATTTACCGGTGTTTTTGTCCGGCTTTGAAATAACGGTAAATTTATACGGTGACTGGACTTTATGAGTTTTTATTTGATAAAACTCCAAGGTATCATCAAAATGTATTTCAATATCGCATTTATAATCAAAAACAACACAAAAATCCGGCTTATCATATAAGTCGAACATTTTGCTAATTCCCCATAGCATTTCAAGGCGGAAACGATTTTTACTTGCTGCCCCGGATAGATCATACGGTATTGAATTGTATACGCTTATTACACCCAAGACAGCCACCGCCTAGCTCAATTACTTTATCCATTTCAACGCATCATTTACCCTAAATTATTAGCGCAAATAAAATGAGAACTTCTATATTATACCATATATCTAAGGGGAATTTGTAGAATTTTCTACTAATTTCAAGCTCTGCTTGAAAGCCTTTCAGTCATCTTTCAGTGATTTTATTTCTGAAATAATGTTATTAAGAGGGTTAGATTTCTCCGCTTTATCTCTTAAAACTAAAAGGTATTCTTCGATTATTTGCTTTGATTCGGTATCAGCTATTGTTGGCAGAAGCTCATCTATGTCATTGATATATTTCTTTAGGTTCTGGTATTTAAACCATTCTTCCATATGGCGATCTATATTCTGATGAAATTTAATTCGCCTTTGATTTTTCTCTTCTATTTTTTGGTTTTCTCTTAAGTTCTCCGCTTCAATCTCACATAGCCGTTGCTCTTCCTTTTTTCTTTTTTCATATTCCCGTTCTGAAATATATCTAGCAATAGCAGCTTCATTTGCAATTTTGAATAGGGATATGAAAATTTCACCCAACTGCTTTTCAAGCGGTTCATTTAAATGTTAACTTCTCACGTTTTACCTACTCAAAGTCCTAATCAGCACCTGGTTTTGCATTTCTTATCAATCGATACTCCCAAGAAATGCCATGATTTCAGCATAAGTTTTGCCGCTTTTCTCAACAGCTTTGATCAGTTCGGTTCTTTGAATTGACCTCTGCTTTTCCTGGAGGTCTTCGAGTTCCTTCGCGGCATTATCATACTTGGCCTTAGCCTTTTCAAAATTATCCTTTGCCTGGGCTATCTTCTCGTCAATAGAGATTGTCTTCCTCGTACGCGCCATCTTCCTCATCCCTTTCTGGCATCGCGGCCGCTTTTAACAGCTCACTTAATCTCGTTGCGCTGGTTTTGATATAGTTTTCATCGATACCGAAGGCTTTCAGTATCGTCTTTTGTGTTGCGGTTATGGCGTGATCAAGCCGGTATACGTTATCCATCTGCCGCACCATTTCGATTTTTTCCAGCTCTTTCAGCGCAGCTGGAACGGTCATGTAATTCGGCTTCTTTGCCATTTCTTTCATCATTGCTTTTAGTTGCGTATAAATCTTGCACCGCACAATCAACGCCACAAATTCAATGAATATCTTCGCGGCGGCAGACTCATTACCCGCGACTCGCAGGCTTTTATTGCCCAGATAGGATTTGTCTCCACGGAATAGCTTCTCTGATGCATCTCGGCTCTTATACAACGAGAGCGCTTCTGCTGCTGTCATTTTTTTGGACGTAACGATCACAAAGTATCCGCAAAGATCAATTTCCTTCTCGATCACTTCGCTCTTTTCTTTTGCATAAAGAAACTTTTTTGTGCTATCATTCTTTTCATGGGTAAAGATTTCAAAATACTCATGATAGGCATCTCCGAATGTCAGCGACTTTCCCTCCTGTTTTTTTAGAAATTCCGCCATTTTTTGAATTTTATCTTCCAGGCATCCACGCTCTGCACTTTCTTTTTTCACTTTATGATAGAGATGGAAATATCGATCCATTTCATCATCCGCATAGAGCTTCTCCTGAATCGTCTTCCCGTAGGCCTGATATTCAGGAATCACGCAAGACCTCTTTTTCTCAAAGCTGCCTTTATGTTTCAAGATGATCTTTTCGACAAAAGAAGCCATCCCCTTGACCATGATCACGAAATCATACTGGCACGCGTCCATGTACTGAATATTTTTCTTGCTGAAATATCCTCGATCAAGAATAAAACCAATCTTGCGATAGCCATATCCTTTTGCCTTCTCCAACATAAATTGCAACTGGGACACGTCGACGATACTGCCGGGGTAGGTTTCATAAAATAGCGGCTCTTTATTATCCACATCATAGGCAATCGAATAATTGAATATGGGGACGCCCTGATCATCCTTGGGATGCCCGAATTCAGCCATCTCGATGTCGCCGGCCTGACAGTTTTTGTTGGTTGAATCGTAGGAAATATAAATCTGCTCCCGGTGATTCCGGGATGCATTCCATTGATTGAGGAATCCGACTTTGTCATCGCTTGTTATCGATGAGAGAAACCGAGATACCGTGGAGTCACTGTAGATCGTCATGTCCTCTGTTAGGAGCGGATGATTGTAGGCGTAATCCGGATAGTATTGCCCGGCATTATTTTCACAGATAATAGAATAAGCAGCCAGATCAAGAAACAGTCCGACACCTCGGTTGTCCCAGTAATCGGAAAGAATTTCAGGTAGTTTGTATTCTTCCATGATCTTGCGAATGACAAGAAATGCCCCGACACGAAGGCAACTGCTGCGATCGGAATGATTCCGTTCATCGGGCAGGGCGACCTCTGGGAAAAACTTGATAAAATTTTGGTTTGGCTGCATCATCGCTGGATCCACCCTGGACTGTTTTCCAATCGTAGTTCGCTGGGGAACGTTATACTTCTTTTCGGCGTTGTAATGACGGGCATAGGTGTATTCAATATAAGTGGTTTCACCGCGCCGGTTCACCGTAATTTTGCCTGTATTTTCCGGAATCTTTACGAGAAAATCGTAGTACATTTTTACTCCTTTTTACCTGGATTCCCGGAACACATAACTATGATGGGGTCTCAACACCCATGAATTCATAGATCAACCTCTGTTTGTTGAGAATCTCACCAACCCTCAAGTCATGGCCTGGGTTTTCAAAGCACTCTATGACGTCCAGCTTGTCCAGCAGAGACTGCATTGTGTAATCTTTGAACATTCCTTTATCCTGCATCTGCTTTTTGAGGTAGGACAAATAGATGAGCGCGACGAAGGCCACAAAGAGTTTTCCATCCAGGCTTTTTTCTGAGGAAACCAAGAGTCGCCTCAGATTGAGCCGTTCCTTGATATTGCCGAAGGCCTTTTCCACCAGATCTTTATTCCGATACAGCGTCAAAGCCGTGATGGCATCCATCTTTTCATTGGTCATCAGCGCAAAGAATCCAAAATAGCGCTTCGTCTGTTTGACCACATCTTCTTTCACGGTAACTTTAATGCCCCTTACCGGGGTATCTGTCACTTCAAAGTATTTCTTGTAGAACGTCTCATGATCGGGATTACGTTTTCCGCTTAGGATTTCCCCCTTCATCGACAGCAGTCGTCGATCTGAATATTTCGAGCTAATGATTCCACCTATACCGCTTTGGAGTCCGCATGCTGAAATGAATAAGTCCATCATATATTAGAAGGTGTACACAAATGAAGTCCACCTGTATTCCTTCAGAGTCCGCTTCTCTTTAAAATTAATGTGTAACCCTTGGTTACCAATAATTTTGAGGAGGCTTATTATGGCCAGTAAAATCAAAGTCAAAACCATCTTGGAGCTACGATCCAAGAACTTATCTCGAAATCAGATTGCTGATCTTCGTGGAATGTCGCGTAATTCAGTGTCGCAAGTCATCAAGATTGCCAATGAGCTTGGTATCAAGTATTCGGACGTCGCAGATAAGGATCCAGAGTCAGTATACAAGCTCTTCTTTCCTGACAGGCATAGCACGGAGTCGATTTATGGGCAACCCGATTACGAGTATATCCATGGAGAGTTAAAGCGAGTTGGCGTCACCTTAAAGCTTCTGTGGCAGGAGTACCAGACTAAGTGCGCAGCAGAATCGACTATATCTATGGGCTACACTCGATTTTGCAAAGGTTATGCAGACCACACAGAGGCCAACATGATAACCAGTCATCTGGTCCACAAACCTGGACATAATGTTGAAGTTGATTGGTCCGGATCTACGATGCAGTATGTAAACCCTACAACCGGAGAGATCATCAAAGTCCATCTATTTGCCAGCACCTTGCCCTATAGCCAATATAGCTATGTTGAACCCACCATGGACATGAAGCAGACCACCTGGCTGAGGTGTCATGTCCACATGTTTGAATATTTTAATGGAGTGCCGCTTCGGATTACCTGCGATAATTTGAAGACGGGGGTAATTAAACACCCTAAAGAAGGTGATATCATCCTCAATGAAGAATATGATGCACTGGCCCAGCACTATATGACCACAGTAATGCCCGCTAGAGTTCGTAGGCCACGTGATAAGCCTAGCATTGAAAGCACAGTGGGTGATATCGCCACTGCGGTCATCGCTAAACTTAGGAATCGAAAATTCACCTCTTTTGAGGAACTCAGGCAGGACGTCTGGTTAGCTCTGGAAGAATACAATGTTGCTGATTTTCAAAAGCGCGAGGGTAGTCGGATCAAAGTATTCCTGGAAGAAGAGCAGCGGTACTTGCACCGTCTTCCTGACATTCCTTATGAAACAGCTGAATGGGTATACAGTCGCTCGATCGGATTAAACTCTCACGTGGTATATGCTAAAAACTACTACTCATGTCCCTTCCAATACTTTGGAAAAAAAGTGGATTTGAGGATCACTGACATGCAGCTGGCCATTTACTGCAACAACCAGCGGATCCAAACGCATCCGAAATTTCCAGCCTATGTCACAAACAAATATTCAACCCATGAAGAGGACATGCCTGAAAAGCTTAAGTATACCGAGTGGGACGATGTGCGCATAAAGCAGTGGGCGGTTAAAATCGGGCCATCCACAAGGCAAGTTGTTGATTTGATCTTCTCGATGGTAAAAATCAAAGAACAGGGATATAATTCTTCCCTGTCCGTTCTTCGTCTCACCAAAAGCTACTCAGAGGCTAGGCTGGAGACCGCCTGTGAACTAGCACTGACTAAAGTCAGGGTTCCACGTTACCACCATCTTAAAGCAATCCTGTCAGCCAATCAAGACGTTCTATACTCAAACGGTAAACAGAGCGCTCAAGCTCCTGAAGTTGCTCCGAAAGGCTATGTACGAGGAGCCGAATACTACAGAGGGCGAAACAAATGATAAACGAAGAAACGCGCAGAAAGCTAAATGAATTGAACTTGTCGGAACTCATCAGCTATCTGGAAATGCAGCATATTGAGGCTCATAGCAACAGCCTGACGTTTGATGAACGTCTGCAAATGATGATCGACTACCTCTATCAGGAAAAATTCGTAGCCAAGTTTCACCGTCTTCTTAAGTCTGCCCGACTGAGAATACCCTCTGCAGATATCGGCGATGTCCTCTACGCACCAAGGGGTGTGGAAAAATAAATGATCTTGGAGCTCGCGACCTGCCAATATATCAAAACTAACACGAACATTATTCTGCAGGGTTTCACCGGATCCGGCAAAACATATCTGGGGTGTGTGCTGGGAAAACAAGCCTGTAAGATGCAATTTCGGACTCGATATATTCGGATGCCTGATTTGCTCATGGAATACGATGAGTCCACACTAATAACCGGTGGACCACATAAGCTCTTAAAGAAATATTCTGGAATCCCATTACTGATTATCGATGAGTGGCTGATGGATGAGATTTCTGACTTAGAACAGCATTTCCTGTTTGAGCTTATTGAACGGCGATACGATTCTGGTTCGACTATATTCTGTACCCAATTTCGGAAGGAAGATTGGCACAACAAACTCGGAGGGGGCGTCCATGCGGACGCTATTATGGACCGAATCATACACAATGCCGTTTTCATAGAAACTGGGATCATCAACATGCGAGAAATTGCCTCAGGGAAAAAAACATTGGACTTAACTGGACTCTAAACCCAATGTTAGTGGACTTCAAAGTGAATATTACCGGTCTTAGCTTCCGCTAAGGCCGGTATCATTAGAGTGAAATAACCATCGATCAAAATGAGCTTCTTCATCCGCGTATTTTTCAATGTTGAAGTAAGCGTGCAGGTAGACCCGGCGTTTTTCTCGGATGACATCTTTCTTGTTGGGGCGTTCTTTTTGAAACTCCCAGTCAGTCAGAATGGTTGAGGAGTATAAGCCATATTGCTCATCCAGGTTTTCGAAGGATCGGATGCTGTCATAGATCCCGTCGATATGTCTTCGGATATAGGCCAGATGCGTGCCAGCGGCAATGATGAACTTCAGTCGCTCCCCAAGAAGCGCATTGATATTGGCTTCACTGTAAAATCCCCGGTCCATGACCAACTTGACTTTATCGAAGCCCAGCACTTTGAAATCAGCCAGCAAATTTTTGATCGTGCTGACATCTGGAATGTTGCCAGAGAGCTTTCTGTAATAAAACGGCAACCCTAAGTCTTGTCCAAAGACCAAGGCCAGGTTCAGCTGCGCCAGGGGGTCACTTTCTTTGTTTTTACCGTACTGGACCTGACGAAGGGTTTGGGAATAACTCGACACCGAGGTGGTGTCATAGGCCCAATACTCATCGGGCTGATGGCGCTTGGCAAGGCAGCTGAAAAAACGTTGTTTGGACTCTTCCGAGATGCCTGCAAACAGCTCGCTGCTGCGCTGAGATGGGATATTGGCTCCATAGGGATGCCGGTGGAGCGTACTCCATTTTTCAAATCGAAACAAGGGGGAATCGCTCTCCAGGATCAGATAATAGGCGATGGATTGAATCTGCTTGTAGAGAGAGGGAAAGCAAGCCTTGAGGTCCTCTGTAAGCCCGAGAGAATCTCCGATTTGATCCAACGGTTACGTGGCACCGTAGAACTTACGATCAGCTACGGTAAAGGGCACAGGGCCAGGATTGACTTCAGTTGTACCCGCCTCTGGGTTCCGACGTTTTTTACCCCGTCCATCCGTTGGGATGATTTCGCCGGTGACCGGATCTCGTTTGCCGATGAGCGACCGTTTGGACCGAGGCTGTTGTTTTTCCTTATCCCAATGGGAAACTGATTCATAAACGTAAGTAATTCCGCTGCGCTTATCGAACTGATTAACAATGGCCATAATACGCCCTCCTAGTTATGTATAGTGTAACACATAACTATGATAGCCGCAAGGTTTAATAGATAGAAAGTAAGTGATATCAATAGTTTTTGAGAAAATACAAAGGATTCCTCGTTAGGTGAACCGGGAATCCAGGTTTTTAAGACCCAAATTCCTGGGAATTCTATAGTCTACACTTCAAAGTGGAGAATGGTTTGAAGAAATTCCTCCGGTTCGATGGCGAACGCGCTAAGAATGTCCTTTTGTTTCCTGGTCAGTGGCTGGAGCAAACTGCAGCCTGATCCATAATCGGTCCGCTTGATCGTTCCCATCTGTTTGACCAACCGGTTGATGGATTTCTCCCCGCTGTTTTTCCCATGATTGGTCAAATCCGACCACAGAATAAGACTCAAAAAGGCGACAAAGGCTTTCCCTTCTGTCGTCTTTTCTGTGTGCGTCAGAAAGCGGTCATAGTCGATGCTGTTTTTTAAATTCTGGAAGGCCTTCTCCACCATGTCCCGTCGCCCATAAAGTCGTAGTGCCTCCTCTGCGCTCTTATCCTGGGTATTGCTCAGCAGGCAGAACATGCCGGCCAGCTCAATCATCTCGGTGATCTTCTCGTGATTGCGTTCGTACTCCTCAATCGGTGATGCATTGCGTGTCACATCATAATACTTGTTATACCGAGTAATACTGATGGGCTTCATCTGATTTTGCAGCTCTTCCTCGAGACGATCAACATGCTGGTAGATCCGGGCTTCTTCATCCGCCGCACTGGATGTGTTCAGGTAGATGTGGAGGGTATAGGGCAACTCATTGATCTGGATCACTTTGGACAGTCCATAGCAGCTGGTCTGGGGGATGTGATAACGAGAGTGACGGATCACCGCGGTTGCCTCGATTAATGCCTGACGATAGATTTTCTGGGATTTGGGAGCAGCCATCAGGAAATTGAGTTGGTTCTGGGCCATGAAGCTCAGATTGTCCAGGGTGAGAAAGCCTCGATCCATGATGTAGAACAAATCATTGAGACCGACCAATTCGCCCAATTCCATCATATAGGGGAAAAAGGCCTTGTCCACGATACTTCCGCTGTAGATCTCATAGCAAAGCGGGAGGGCTGTCTTGGTGCCATAGAGCATGCCGATGTTGAGTTGCGGTAGGGTTTCCTGATCCCGATTATAGCCGTACTCTGCCATTTGGATCTCCGCATAGGTCGATATGCTCGTCACATCATAAGCCAGGGTCTGTTCCTCGTCTTTGTGGAGAGCACTCCAGAGCTTAAAAAACCGAAAGCGCTGCTCTTCGCTGATCTGTGCAAACAGTTCGCTGCTGCGCTGGGAATTCAGACTGAGCCTTGTAGAAAGTAGGCTCTCCCGGATGAACAGATCCAGATTCATCATGACATTGCCTTCGCAGACCATATAGATGGCCATCGCCAAAAGCTCTTGTGCCTGCAAGGGAAATACCTGTTGTAAAGCCTTGGTCAATCCAATAGCCTCAGCTCGCTGCCACAACAGAGCGATATGACCAGCCGCCAGAACCTCTTGAGGCGGGGTCAGGGAAATGGCATCGACTGGCAGCGGATAGAACTCAGTGAATCGTTCATTGGGGATCATCCAACCGGGACGAGTAGGATCCTCTTTGCCAATGGCAACTTCCTTGGCTGTAGGGGTACCCAATGCGTTTCTGTAGCGTTTTTCGACATGATAGACGCGTCTGGGCTTATCCGGGCCATCTTTTTTGTAGGTGATGCGCTCCGTGGGAATTGGGATTGAAATATTGAGCATTGCCATAATATCCCTCCTCTGTAGACTACTTATATTGTAGTCTACAGAGGGGTAATAAGCAAGATAAAAATAAATTAAGTCACAGAGCCATTTCGTATGAAATCGGCTCTGTGACTTAATTCGAGGGAAATCCAACATCTATGTCACCCAATTGGGAGATCAAACCGAGGGTGTAGACTATACTATTTCCGGGAATTGGGGTTAAGAATGATATCCTACTCAATTAAGTATAGCAAAAACCCCGCATTTCCGCAACCGAAAACGCGGGGAACAGGCTCTATTCCTTGCTTTAAATAGGTTCATTATGGAATTAATTAGTTTTGAGTAGGAGAAATCATGGGAAGTTCACATTTATTGATTTTTTGCTAGCCAAGCGGAAATAAAAGTTGAGCCACGTATGGGTGTAATTTTATATAACTCCCTTCCGGAAAAAATCCGGGGGATGAATATAAAAAGAAGGAATATTTCGCCAAATTTCATTGACGATTTTTTTATGTTACTCTGTTAGCATCAGAGACGTTTCCAAACCATCTAATAGCTTGTATTGATGTGAGTTTCATCATAACAGCAAAGCTCCCTAATTGATCCAACGGGCATTCCATTCCCTTCATCCTGTAGTTACTTTTTGCATGAGAGAGATAGTTCCGTGTATCGGAAATAGCACTTGATAGCTGATCGAAAGCAGCCTCTATAATTTTTTCTCTATTAGCTTTCGGATCAATATTATTTATATTTTTTACTTTACCTAAGTACCTCGGCACAAAAGCTGATATTTCAGCAAGGTCACAACATGCTTTGATTGTCACAGCAATTGCTTCTCTGTCATCTTCAAACTTTTTCCCAGTTTCAATAAAGAATTTTTCAAGCTCCCTAATATAGTTTGCGTCTGGTTTTAGCGCTCTTTTACTTTGCAATTTATTTAGTGTCTTTTCATTAATTTCCGCTCGCACAGCCGTTCGAGAAATATACTCCAAGATCTTGGTAAATTGAATAATTGAAAAGTCAGCATTATCAACAACTGAATTCGCAGAATAAAATAACCTGATTACGTTATCCATTCCCTTCCCAATCAATAAGGGCCTTAGTAAAAAATCGTCTAAAAGTTCGAGCTCTGGCTCCTCAAAAAATTCCTCGAAATAAAAATCTTTTAATTTATAATTCTGATTATGACTTGAACTAAGTTCAAATAAATAGGCATATACCAACTCATATACTTCTTCTACGCTTAACTCTTCTTCGAAACCGATTTTGACAAAATAGTCCAACTCAGTAAATGATTCAAAAAGACCACCGTAAAATTCTTTGAAATGGTTTATCAAAGCGAATAGAGTAAGTCCTCCTGCCATAGACAAGGAAACGTGCTTATTGTTGATAAATGCTGTTGTTTCAAATATACTTTGCTCAGTGCACAGTAACTCCCTAGCCACTCCATTATCATTATATGAACAGTCTGCCACTCTCACTAACGCAGTTTTATTTGAGAGACACATTGATTTATTGTGAATTCTAATACCTTGTGCTTCTTTAACCATATCGATTAATGCCCTAATTGTAATCGGTGTTTTAGGACAATTGTCTAAGGTTATGGCGATTTCGGAGTATTCATTTAACTGGACATCCTCCCGTAGGGTTTTGTCCATTTCAGGTATCAAATCTACAATTATCCCCTTATCACCCGTTTGTTTTTGTTTTAAAAATTTGATGCAATCCTCAATTTCTATTTCTAAGGATTCCGGCTTATATACTATCATACTGTCCCTCATATCTTCATGGTCTCTAAATTTTGTCGCTTTCACCCTGGACGTTCCTATGTGAATATAGCAAGACCCTGACGCAGTTACCATTTTGAGATCTTTTAGAGATTAGAGCATCTCTGGGCTAATTAGTCTACCTTCTTTACCAGTTGGTTTGTATATGGTAGAAGTTCTTCTATCTTCTCCACAATACGTTTTTGTTCTGCAAGCGGAGGAAGGGGGAAAGGAGCTTCTAGAACATTTTTCCTTTCTATCCCAGGAATCATACTCTTTGCCAGCGATTTCAAAATATTAACATAGCTCTTAAGAAAGTACCGTATAAACTCAGCATCGACAACTATAGTTCTAATTGACATAATTTGTCTAGCAATATGTACTTCATCCTGTTCAAGGATTGTTGTTTTGCCAACTGTACCTTTACAAGTCAACAAAACATCGCCTTTAAGAGCTATTGCTTTAGGTTCTTCTGTCCATCTATTAATCAAAATTTCTCCATCTTGAATGTTACTCGCACCTGTTAGATAAGGGATACCTTTAGAAATATCATTATACTTATTTGGAGTCATGTCCTGACCAGATGTCAAATGGATTACATCACCCAACCTAACCCACTTCCAATTCTCCGGGATATCGAATGGGATCTCATCTTCTGTAATCTCTGGAAGCGCCTTGGTCTTTTTAATCTTGCCTTCCTTAATCAGTTTCTTCTTCTCTTCCTGGATTTTCTTATAAAGTTCTTCAGCCGTTCCCTCTTCTTCTCGCTGTTCTACGAGCTTGCCTTGGATGGCATATTGCAAAATGGAATTTTGCATATCTTCCGGGAACTTTTTATTGAGCTCCTCCACTTCGGAATAGGCTGCATCGTATTTATCGACATATGGCATCAGTTCTTCGATCTTTGCTACGATGCGCTTTTGTTCTTCAAGTGGGGGGAAGGGGACTAGGTATTTTCTTAAAAACGTTAGTGAAACAAATGACTGCACACCACCAGCAGCTTTACTTTTCATGTTTTCTTGTTCAAGCTGTAAATAATTAAGTAGATACTCCATGTTGAATATTGTGTTTTTTATAGGTTTAAATAACGCCATGTTTTTAATAGAAAAGTCTCTAGTTTTATTAACAAGTACAGGGTTTCCAATTGAGCCAATCATTGCAAACAGAATATCACCATCGTCAACACCAGATCTCATATTGATTTTTTCGGAATCTTCTACAGAAATAAACTTGACGTTATCGAAGTCAATCTTACCTTGCTTCAAATTCTTGCTTGTGACTAAAGGAACACCCTGTACAACATACTTTGGTGTATCATGCGTTCCATCACGAACATCTATTATTTCGGATAATCTAACCCATTCCCAGCTCTCAGGGATATCAAATGAAATCTCATCAGCTTTGATTTCCGGTAGTGTCTTTTGTTTTTTGATTATACCTTCTTTAATCAGCTGTTTCTTCTCAGCTTCAATCTTTACTAATAATTCTTTTGCAGTACCTTCCTCTTCCCGCTGTTCTACAAGTTTTCCCTGTATGGCGAGTTGAAGAATACTGTTCTTTAAGTCCTGTGCATTCATTTAATTACCTCCAAGCATAGAAGTAATCTGTTCTAATACGTGATCAATTTCTGCATTTAGTGACGCCCGCTTCTCCTGGTATTCTTGAATCAAGTCCATCGGTTCAAGAATCACTTCCTCTTCGTGGGGGAATCCGCAAAGATCAATGTTGTAGCTTCTTTCCACAATTTCATCGATCGTATACCTCTTTGCTTTAGGGAATCCATCTACTTCGATCTCTTCTCGGTTATTCCACCAGTTGAGGGCCTCATTGAAATGCTCAAATCTCATTGGTCTCGTCTTGGAGAAGTTCTTATACCCTTCCGGCATATCTACACGATAGAACCAGGTTTCTTTGGTTGGTTCTGTATTATCAAAAAATAAGATGTTGGTTCTAATCGATGTGTAAGGTGCAAAGACACTATGCGGCATTCTTACCACTGTGTGAACATTAAATTCACTGAATAGTTTTTTCTTAATATTAGACTTTGCATTATCTGTACCAAACAAAAATCCATCTGGTATTATGACCCCAGTTCGACCATTTTTCTTAAGTCGATACATAATCACATTCATAAAGAGATCTGCAGTCTCTGAACTTCTCAGCTCCATCGGAAAGTTGGACTTCACGCTGTCCTTCTCGCTGCCACCATATGGTGGATTCATCAGGATCACATCAAATGGCTCGAGTTTTCTCATCTCTTTGTAGTCAATTTCGAGAGCATTTCCATGTAGGATATTGGGGTCATCAATATCGTGGATGAGCATATTGGTGACGCATAGCATGTGGGGAAGCCCTTTTTTCTCAACTCCATAAACTGAATCATTGTAGATCCTACGATTCTCCAATGAGCTTCCGACTTGCCTTTCCAGTTCTTTCAGAGTTGAAGTCAAAAATCCCCCTGTGCCGCAGGCGAAATCAGCTATCTTTTCTCCCAATACCGGCTTCACTACTTTGACCATAAAATCAGTAACAGCCCGAGGAGTATAAAATTCTCCAGCATTTCCTGCGCTTTGAAGGTCTTTTAGGAACGATTCGTAGATCCCTCCAAAGGCATGCCGCTCTTTATATTCGGTAAAATCAATTTCATCGATGATGTTGATGACCTGTCTTAGCAGAACTCCGTCTTTCTGGTAATTATTAGCGTCTTCAAAAGCGTAGCGAACGATGACTTGGCTCATTGGAGTTTCTTCATCGATTTCAAGGTTCTTAAGGGTTGGGAAAAGAGTAGTGTTTACAAAGGTAAGGAGTGCTTCTCCAGTGAGTGCTTCCCCATCCCTATGATCCACCGCCCAGTCGCGCCATTTTAATCCAGCTGGGATGATGGATTTGTAGTTATCATTCAGAAGCTCCCAGGTTTCTTCTTTTGCATCATATATTTTCAAAAAAAGAATCCAAACCATTTGCTCAATTCTCTGTGCATCACCATTAACGCCAGAGTCATTGCGCATTACATCCTGAATTCTTTTCACAAAGTTACCAATTGCCATTAAATGTACCTACTTTCTTATGCATAATAAATTTCATTCTCTAGTTCTTGAACTGCTTTTAAATATTTTTCTTTTCCACCAAATGCTTTTACAATTTTCATTGGACTGCCTATTTGGGCAAACTCGTTTAACTGAAGTATTTTTGTATCCTCAATCTCTTTAATGCCATCATTGGCATACTTATCAAGGAGCGTTTCAATTACTTGCTGAGCAACGTCCGAATATTTGTAAAGATAATGTCTCTTCTTAACATTTTCCGCCCGTTCCTTTTTAGTTAAGGGTGCTTTGTCATAGGCAATGTGGCAAATAAGGTCAAAGTCATCCAGCTCCGACTTGCCCAGTTCTTCTCTTACAGCCTCTAACAAGACACCATCGTCCTTGAGTTCTTCGATGATAGCCTGCTTTTTTTCAGCTTCAGTCCAAGTGCGCAGGAAATCATCCAGCCTGGAATACTGCTGAAGGATATTTTTCCTAGTGTAATCGATCAGGCTTTCTGTGATGAGTTTTCCATCCTTATCGAGGTATTGAACTCTCTCAGACAGGACTCGAACAGTCACATCACCTACATAATACTTTTTCGGTTTATCATCCCACTCATCATCGCCACTACCTCCTTCACCATCATCTGGGGGATTTTCGTCATCTCCCTCACCATTTGAATTGTCTGGATCTACTGGTGGATCAAAAACTGGATCATCTTCATCAAGGTCAATAACGACTTCCGGTAGTCCATCAAAAGCAGGATCCGCAAAAAGTCTGCTGGCATTTCTGAAATCCATAATCGTAAAATACGTTTTCCCGTATTCTTCAAGCAGTCTAGTGCCCCGCCCAATGATCTGCTTAAACTCAGTCATACTGTTGATGTTGTTCTCAAGGACTATCAGCTTACACATTTTTGCATCAACACCGGTAGTCATGAGCCTACTGGTCACAGCAATAACTGGATAGACACTTTCTTCATCAATAAAGTTTTCAAGCTGCGCCTTTCCGATTTCATTGTCTCCAGTTATGCGCATTATATAGCGATCATTTACTGCATAAAGATCATTGTTTTCATTGATGAGTGCCTGGCGCATCCTTTCGGCATGCTCAACATCGATGCAAAAGACAATCGTCTTACTAAAGCGATCCGTCTTTTGCAGAAACTCAGTAATCTTAGAGGCTACAACACGGGTTCGGTCGTCTATGACGATTTTCCGATCAAAATCCTTTACGTTATATTCTCGATCTTCGATCTCGAATCCATTCTTATCCAGTTTTCCTGCTTCCGGGCGATATCCTTCCAGGTCCTTGTCTAAGCCAATGCGAATAACTTTATATGGCGCAAGGAAACCGTCATCAATTCCTTGCTTTAAGGAGTACTCATAAATAGGTTCGCCAAAATATTTATAACTAGACGCTTCTTTCGTTTCGATCGGAGTAGCTGTGCAGCCGATATGGGTTGCTTCAGAAAAATAGTCTAAAATTCTCCTCCATGCCGATTCTTCTTTGGCGCTTCCCCTATGGCACTCATCTATGACAATAAGATCAAAGAAGTTTGGCTGAAATTGACGAAATGCTTCTACTCCTTCATCCCCGGCCAGCTGATGATAAAGTGCTGTATAAATTTCATAGGAACTGTCTAATTTTCTATCCTGTACTTTTGTCAGCTTACCACTGAACGGTTTAAAGTCTCCCGAAATTGTTTGATCAATAAGAATGTTACGGTCTGCAAGGAAAAGAATTTTCTTCTTTAAACCAGATTTCCATAACCGATAAATGATTTGAAAGGTCATATAGGTTTTTCCAGTTCCAGTGGCACTAACGAGAAGCACGCGATTTTGGCCTTTTGCCACAGTATCAACAGCGCGATTAATAGCCACTCGCTGATAATAGCGAGGTGTCTTATAATTTGGAACGTAATAATATGGCTCCAGAATCACTTTTTCTGCAGCCGTATCTATTCCCTTGTCGACTTTAAACCTTTGATATAACTCTTCAGGGGACGGAAATTCATCGAGTTTTAAATCTCTAACTTCGCCAGAAATCAGGTTTTGCTCAACAAATCCATCACCGTTGGAAGCATACACATAGGGAACATCTAAAGCCTTTGCATACTCGATAGCTTGCTGAAGTCCAGCTCCAACCGAGTGCTTATTGTCCTTGGCTTCCACAATCGCTAATGGAAAATTCCTTTTGTAGGATAAAAGATAATCAGCACTCTTTTTTCTTCCTCGAGCCGTGATGTTTCCTCGCAAAATGATACGTCCGGCAGTAAAAGTGTATTCCATACGAACTTGCGTATTTCGGTCCCATCCAGCTCCTAGTATTGCCGGAGTGATGTATCTTAACTTGATATCTTCCTCTGATAATATACTCTTACCCACAAGCCCCATCCTTTCGAAGACTAAACCACTAGATAAATGTAATATAAACCAATAAATTAAACTATCTTCGTAAATTATAACATGTTAATGAGACATCAGCCTGAAAACGATACATTGATTTGATCCAGTCATAATATCAATTTCCCCGAACATTCAGCGAGAAAGTCTTCAAAAATCTTGAGCGGTTTTATTAAGTAGGAAATTGCTGCAAGATACGAAAAGGAGCCCTAAACAGGCTCCCCAGTCATATCAAACATCTCTTTGCACTCCAGGCACCAATAGATCTCGTCCCGGATCTTTCTCATCAGGGAGGTCCGTCACTCCGGGCAGATGGAGGTAGCTTCATAGTCTGTCGGGTCCTCAGGCAAAGCTTTATACTTTGTGACGGTCTCAAGGCTTACCAGGACAGCCTTGCCCTTGTTGTGATAGAATCGATTTCCGGTCTCAAAGTAATGATCCAATGCTGCTCTCAAAAACTGTTTTTCTGTCATGATGTCCACTCCTTAATATCGTACATACATTCTACCATTGAAGGTGGACAAAAAATCCTTGGGTTTCTTAAACTATGACTTTTCAATATAAATTTCAGAGCAAAATGATAACATCTCATCCATTGCCTCAGCACTCTATTACATCTTGTCTGTAGTCTCGCCAAAGCAAAAAGCGTGTCTGTAGTCTCAACCCTATCTTTTTTGACTGTCTTTAGGCAAATTTGCCCCGAGACAATGGATAGGATGAAAAAATGGTTTCCAGCGTCTAGGGGAAGTTATCGAATGTCTGGAAACCACTGATATCAGTCCTTTGCGGACCTTTTATTTCATTTCTCTTGTGATCAAGACGACTGTCTCAACGTGGGGGGAGTTTGACCAACTGATGTCAGACGGCAAATCTCAAATTTTACGTTTGAGGGAACATGTCAACCGCTTTCGAGGTATGAGTGAACAGTTCCACGGTTATGATGTTTGCGGGAACATATCAAAACATTTTGTACTTCGCTTTGATTTTCTGCAACGCCCACTCTACCGCATCTTGAATCATCTCGTCAGGGTTATTTAGTTCCATTTCTAAATCAGGAATGAATGCGATATCTTCCAGATTGCCCATGGCAATCGCTGCATTTCTCTGGAAATAGCGTTTATCCTTGATGTAATTATACATGATAGGATTGATTCTTTTGTTATAAAACTCTTCCGTCATGTGCAGAATGTTTGGCAGTGTAATATCCTTTGCAATAGCTTCGATGAAAGGATCCATCTTTTTCGGCATCTGGCGTTTTATATGATTCCGAGGACAAACATCCTGACAAATATCACACCCATGGATATGACAGCCCATTTTTTCCCGTAACTCATATGGAATATGGGGTGAGATTGGTTCTCTGCCCGCCTGTGTCATCCAGTTGTTGAAAGAAATACATTTCTTTGGATTCAAATGGAACGGTTTATAGATAGCCTGCATTGGGCAAGCATCCATACATATCCTGCAATTTGGAGGACATTTACATTCCATAGTGGGTTCATCATATTCCAATTCTCTATCTACAACAATAGTGCTGATGATTATATAAGAGCCACAATCTTCTGCGTAGGCAAAATTATTTCGTCCGAAAGTTGTCACACCAGCCTGTGCACCCGCCCACCTTGCAGGTACTCCGATCGATGAATCAACTTTGCATCCATTTTCAGACAAATAATCCTTCATCAATTGGAGTCTTGCATAATTTATTGTTCCTGGTTGTGGTCCATAACAACGCCCCAAATAAGCTTTGCCAATCATTTTTGTAAGCTCTTCTGGGTAATCGTATTTGAAATAATCATAAACCAAAACAATTATAGATTTCGCGTCGGACATCTTTATTTTTGGAAGCGCATCTTTCAAAGGATTGGTTGTCGTATAAGACAGAATACTGAATTCATCACCTCTGGACTCCACCTCCTTTACATAATCGGGAAAGCCCTCCGCTGAGGTTATGCCTACTTTGCTATATCCTAATTGCAAGCCAAACTCCTTGATCTCTTTTGAATCCATATTTACCCCCTATATGCTTAGATCACATCTTCTTTATGATTTCCGTGCCGGAAGAACTGAAATGTTCGTTTAATATTCGCAAAAACAGATCCATCGCTGGACTCATCCATTTGATTTTATTATATGCATAAATTGCCTTGATCTCTCCATCTGGGATTTCCGTTTCGATTTCGATCATCTTGCCCTGTTGCAGCTCAGTCTCCACTGTAAAACGTGGCAGATAGGCAATCCCCAAGTTGCTCATTACGCTCTGTTTAATCGTTTCTATGCTCCATAGTTCAAGCCCTGTATCTAAGCATATATCTTTTCCCTTCAAATATTGATGGAAGATTTTAAGATATAGTGCATTAGGATCATTCTGAATATGACATATGGACTTCTTCTGACCCGAACTTATGAAATCACGCTGACCTTCATCTAAAGCCGGTGATGCAACCAAAACAAGAGGATAAGTTTTTATTGGGTTAGTTGTAATGCTTCCAGGGTATTTGCCAATTTCGTAGTGGATGGCAATATCTATTTCTCCATTTTGTAAATGCTCCTGAATTGCATAGCAATTCATAACCTGAAGCGATAATTTTACGTTGGGGGCTTTTTCCTTGAAAGCCCGAAGTATCGGCTGAATTTGATATGTGATCAGTGTCTCGGGCAAAGCAACTTTGAGCGTACCCCGAACCTCACCGGTGTTGTCTCTGTAGCTACAAAGCTCTTCCGTTGCGCCCAGGATTCGATCGATGATTGGAAGAATGCCTAATCCTTCCTGCGTCAGCTTCATTCGAGTGCCATCCTTTTCAAAAATCTGTATGCCCAATTCGCTTTCAAGCTGTTTTATTTGAAACGTGATGGTCGATTGCGCATAATTAAGCGCCCTTGCAGCGTTTTGGTAGTTACCGGTTTCTACTATTTTTTTGACTGTAAACAGATTTTTTAGTTCCATTAATTACCTCGCTTTGATTCAAAATAATTGAATCAGTGATTCAATCATTTCAATTTGACTGAATTTATTAGTTGAAATATAATATCATATAGAAATGTGAAATACAAGTCTTTGAAATACAAGTTTTCCGCATTTACAAAAATTAGATTAAGGAGAAGAACTAATGGAATTTGATACCAAGATAAAAATTGTTTTAAGAAATGATCTCGAACCATGGCAAGAACTGAATGTTACCGCTTTCTTGATGAGTGGTATTGCCGGAACCCAAGATATCGTCGGTCAACCTTATCAAGATAAGAATAATGTTCAATATCTACCTATGTCGCAGCAACCAATACTTATTCACTCTGCTACTGGAGAGCAATTGAAAGAACTGTTACAGAAGGCTTTGACAAAGGATGTTGTACTCTCGATATATACCGAGGAGTTATTCAAAACCTACAATGATGATGATAACCGCGCAATGGTCGCACAATTTGCAACAGAGGAATTAAATTTAGTTGGGATTGGCATTAGAGGGAAAAAAAATCATGTCGATCGTCTGCTGAAGGGATTTGAACTGCATAAGTAGGTAAAATCTCCGCTATCGAATTTTTTTTTCTTTTTCGGTGGCTTATTGAAGCCACCTTTTTCAATAAATTATTTCTCATAAATATCCAGTATATGGTGTAAGGCGGTCAAATATGAATTTAACATCTTTTTTAATATATTGTGTATTAGTTACTGTTACTCCAGGACCCACAAACGTGGTGATTCTATCAACAGTCCACAATTTAGGAGCCAAAAAGGCGATGGAATACACATACGGTGCAACCATCGCCTTTGGAATATTGCTTTCTGTCTCTGCTATGCTTAATGTGGCCCTCATGTCTGTTTTGCCAACAATTCTCCCTGTTATGCAGGTCCTTGGAGGATTGTACATAGCTTATCTGGCACTTCAAATCTTCAGAATAAAACCATCAAAGCAGGCAGATACGCAATCAGGGACCTCATCTTTCATGTCAGGTTTCCTGATGCAATTCATAAATCCTAAAGTCGTACTTTTTACAATGACTGTAATCCCAAGCTTTGTTTTGCCTTACTATAAATCCACGCCAATGTTACTGTTGTTTGTGTTAATTATAACGATTATTGGATTTTTGGCATTCATTACTTGGGTTCTTTTCGGCAGTGTATTTAAGGATTTTTTACAGAAACACCAAAAAGCAGCAAATATAGTAATGGCCTTATTTTTATTATATTCTGCAATCATGGTATCGGGTGTGTATTAAATGCTCAATCGAGCACTATAAAAAGATGTAAAGCCTTCGAGGGCGACGGCCTAACTTTGTTCATAAAATTTGATATCTATCTCAACACTAGATTGGAATTCAGTTGTATCGATTACTCATCAATTTGTATTTCGATTCCTGACTTGAATTCCACTATGAAATAGTCATCGTAGACAGTTATCTTATCTATGAGCGTTTTTACAAACTGCTCATCGTATTCGGTAAGCTCGCATGACAGGCCTTCGAGAAAGGCTTTCAGTTCATCGATTCGTGTCTTCAACTCCTGACGGGAAGCTTCCTCCATCTGAATGGCCTGCTTCTCATCGCGTAGCCTTCTAATCTCCATGCCAAGTTCATCACCTGAGTTCTTAACACCAGCCGTTGCTAAAAGTTCGTGTTGGAGTGCTTTTATCTGTTCATCAACCGCTGCAATGCGAACGGAAGTATTCTCTTCCAGACTGCTTTCAATATTCTCTAGTAAAAGCGGTAAAATGACTTCCTTCTCACGGAAGGCTTCGTTGATTGCCTCCATCACCACTTCCTTACAGGGAGGTCCGTCACTCCGGGCAGATGGAGGTAGCTTCATAGTCTGTCGGGTCCTCTGGAAGCGCCTTGTACTTTGTCACGGTCTCAAGACTCACTAGGACCGCCTTGCCCTCGTTGTGATAGAATCGATTTCCGGTCTCAAAGTAATGATCCAATGCTGCTCTTAAAAACTGTTTTTCTGTCATGATGTCTACTCCTTAATATCGTACATACATTCTAACATTGAAGGTGGACAAGAAATCCTTGGGTTTCTTAAACTATGACTTTTCAATATAAATTTCAGAGCAAAATAATAACATCTCATCCATTGCCTCACCAGCCCATTACATCATGACTGTAGTCCCACCGGCCCCAAAAAGCATATCTGTAGTCTCCTGAGTTTGGGAGTTAGCATCAACTAAATTATGATTTCAGGGTCTGCAAAACGTTCAACAGAGCGGGTTGCAGATTTTTTTATGTTTCAAAAAAATGGAACGAGTGTAAAAAGTATTTGACAGCTATTCCATTTTGTTTTACAATAAAGGTGTAAAAGATGTTTTACATGATCTCAAAGGTGGGATTCATATGCAAAATAAAATTAAAGAATATCGAGAAAAGAATAATCTTTCCCAAGGAGGGTTGGCAGATTTATGTAATGTAAGTAGACAGACAATCAACGCTATTGAAAACAACAAATATGATCCGAGTTTACAATTAGCATTTAACATAGCAACAACACTAGGTGTAAAAGTAGACTACTTATTTTTAAATGAAGGAGAGGAAAAAGATGATAAAAAGACGTAATCTAATGCGTGTATTTGGTGTTGCTACTTTAGTGCTGATAGCAAATATTATTTATAAAATTGCATTAGGAAAAACTATCGAAATGTATGATGTGTTAGCAATGGGAACTTTTGTAATGATGTTTGTAGCTACCATTACTTGGGTGTTACTGCTATTGTTCCTTGTCCAGAAGTTGATGGTATTTCTTGTCCGGGAATTGCTGGAAAGAATGGCAAGTTGAGAGAAATTTCAACTTGCCATTTTGTTTAGCTCAGTTCCCCATTGATGACCAGTTTGACCATGTGGTCGTCAATGATTCGCTTTCCACTTTGGTAACCAAAGATCAGGGTGCTGGTACACACTTGGTTGACTAGCCTGGCGGATCCACCGGAATATCGATAGATTGCCTCAGTAGCCTCATCTGAGAAGAGCTCATGGTCGATCCCGGCATATTCCAGGTGGCGTTTCATGTATCCCTTCACCTGTGAGTGGTCCATCAATTGCATTTTGCACTGGATGTCGATCCGTTGCCGGATCGCCGTATAGGACTGCATCTGGAGTTTCTCCCATAGCTCGACCTGGCCCACCAGAACCAGTGCCATGGGACTGACGGCATCCATCCGGAAGTTGAGGAGAAAACGTACCTCTTCAAGCATTTCTCGATCCAGCAGATGCGCCTCATCGACAACGACCACCGGACGCTTATTGTGGAGTCCTTTCATCAACTCGATCTCTTTATGCAGCTGGCGTTTGGCATCCCCTCGATAGAATCTTGATTCGGCCCCTAACTGATCCAGCATCCCTTTGTAGAAATTTCTCGGCGTCATTTTCGAGTCTGCCAGATAGATCAGGGTGTATCTGGTGTCATCCAGTTGATCGCGGAATCGGCGAATGGTGGTCGTCTTACCAGTGCCGCACTCTCCGGTGAGTACACAGAAGAGTTGCCGTTCGGCGACATAGGATAATCTGCTTAGGGACTCCTCCAGCGTATTGGAAGGGAATAGTTCCGTAGTCGGCAGATCCCGACAGAATGGAGTTTTCTTGAAGCCATAAAACGCTTCAAACATCACTGCCACCCCCTTTTCTTATGTCTTTGAAAGAGATGGCCGTAGACTGCTGTTTGTCTTTTCGCTTCTGATTCTGCTTTTGGGCACCATCGAGTAACCGGGAAGAGGTTGGCTTGACTGGAGTCAGGAACTCCGGCAGCTGAGGCTTGGGCGTCACACGCTCCCCAATGACCAGCTTTCTCACCACAAAGGGTTTGTCATCCTGATACTCAATGCTCAGTTCCTCGGTGTTACTGGGGTCATAGACCACTTCCACGCTGCGAGCCACATAGGGTAGCCCAACTTCATACTTCGCGCCGCCAAAGCTGATGCAGCCACTCTTATCGACTTTTCTGGTCTCAGCGTGCAAAAAGGCGTTGGCGACCTTCTCCGCTGGCAGATATTTCAAGGGCCTGGGATCCAGATTATACGCCTGATGCGGGGTCGTTCCATTGAGTGCGGTATGCGGTTTGTTCTGGTAGCATTCTTCCAACCAGATCCAGAACCGCTCATTCATAACCTCGAGGGATCGTTCCGAGTTATCGAATTTATACTCATCGAGAAACCGATCGATATTCTGATTGAATTTTTCTATTTTTCCGGTGCCTTCCGGAGAGTAGGGCTTTGCGAAGATCAGCCGGATGCCAAGCTTTGCGCAGGCTCTGGACATCCACTTATTTTTAAACTGGCGGCCGTTATCGAAGTATGCCTGCTCTGGAATTCCCCACTTGAGGATGGCTTTGCGGAAGCAATCCTCAACGATGCTCTGCTCCAGGTTCGAGTAGAACTGGGCATGGAGGATCATCCGGGTAGCGTCGTCCAAAAACGCCACCAGATAGACCTGCTGCGGCTTGTTTCCAGGACCGATCGGCAGGTAACAGCCATACTTGATATCCGAATGCCACAGTTTGTTGCGGGTGCGTTTTTGAAATCGGCGGGTAGCTACCCCGCCAGCGGCATAGATGGCCATATGCTTCCCGCTGTAGCCCTTCTCCTGCAATTTCTCCTGCAGGCTGCTTCGCTTGATCGAGCCAGCTTCGGTGAGGCCTTCCCATTCCATGATTCGAATGATCTCAGCCACACTTCTGGACGGGATCTCTTTGCGCAGCCGCACGGCTTCGTCCAACACCAGCGCCGGGATGGCTCTTGAATCCTGCGATCCCCTCGCCTGCGGTATCAGTCCGGAAAATCCCTTCTGCTGATATCTATTCAGATATCGCCGTAAGGTCCGCTCGGAAATCCCAGCCTCGCGGCAGATCTGCTCCTTAAGCACCCGGATCTGCCCCTTGTCCAAGTCATGGGAAAGAAGGGGCGCCAGTAGAATCGCCCGTTGCGTCGCTATTTCCTGTGCTTTTTCCTTGTCCTTCATGCCATGCCTCCATTCAATTTCGAGTGATGACATGATTTTAGAGGACTCCTCGGTGGACACCTATGCCAACTGGGTATGTGGCCATCGGTGATTGTTGACTAAAATCCGGACAACCTTTTTCTTTGCCCTTGCTTTTGAAAGCTTCATTTCAACCGTCGGCTCCTTGATTAGGAGCTGATTATGCCAGTTGTACAGGTTCTCCCTGGTTGTCCCATAATCTGCCGCAACCTCTTTAGCGGTCTTTTCACGGCTACATAGGGCTATTACGGCTTGCTCCTTATAATCTTGGGTATATCTTACACCAGGCCGGCTGGCCCTACAAAGTTTTTTCTCTTCGGGAGCAAGTTCCCTGAGCCATTTGTCTAATGTTTCGCGATGGGGATACCCTAGTATCCGACATGTTCTACTTAAATTCTTTCCATGTTGAAGATAGTAGTCAACTGCTGCCTGCTTCTGATCAGGAGAGAACTGTTCCCTTATAGGAAACTCTTTGCTTAAGTTACCCTTATCCCTATACTCGTAATACCACCTCCGTAAGCTACGACTATTGGGGTATCCTAATTCTCTAATAACGGCAGCATAACTCATGTCGTACTTTATCAATAACTCTACTGCTTTTAACCGTTGCTCATATGAATACATGCGGGCCTCCTTGGATATTATTTATAGTCCAAGTTTTTGTCCGCATGCCCCTATAGGACGATTGGTTCCGGCATAAACACTTGGGGAGACAAAGAAGAAAAAAAAGGTCTATATCAAGAAGATGAACTTGGAAAAAAAATAATAGAGAAAAGTTCCAAAATAAGTTATACTATTTTATTATTCATCATGATGTTGGCTGTATTTGCTGATAAAATCGTAAATGGTACAGTTAATCTGTTTTTGCTGCTTGTGTTAGGCTTTGCGATGATAACATACCCTTTGGTTGAATACTTCATTGCAAAAAAATACAAGTAAATTCTTAATGGAACATCTTTTTTTAAACATATAAATTTTAAACAAAAAAGCATTTTGTACCATTTAAAAGCTCAGATTTATATCTGGGTTTTTTCTTTGTTACTTGTACTGTTAATTTGTTGTCAAGATGTATGCTCATTGCTGTATTAATTATAATGATATTAACTTTTTCTCCAAACTGAATCTGCTACACTCATATGCAATATTAAGTAATGCTTTGATATCAACGGTTTATAAATTCATATAAAATAGCCCTGCTTTGACATCACACCCATAGCCTCAGCACTCCCCCACATCATGACTGTAGTCTCACCAGCCCCAAAAAGCATATCTGTAGTCTCAACCCTACCCTTTTGTGACTCCTGAGGTAAAAAATCCCCCGAGGCAATGGATATGATGAAAAATGGTTTCCAGTGTTCGGTCGGTTTTACCGAATGTCTGGAAACCACTGATATCAGGCCTTTCCGGACCTTTTATTTGTTTTCTCTTGTGATCAAGACTACCGTTTCAACATGTACTCCAAAGTACCACAGAGCTCCAGACAGCTACATCAATATAACCGTAGCCTTCGGTAATGGTGATGGGATGATTCCATTGGATAACCTTGATGCTTTTCGCAATAAACTCTTACTTACTAATATAGCCTCAAAAGCGGAAGCATACAAGCCAAAACCACGAACCACTTACAAAATGATACAAGAATATATCGTTAAAAAACATAGCTTCAATGTACATACGGCATACATCGCTGAAGTCAAACGCAGTTTGGGTCTGCCAATGTACGATGCACCTAATGCAGTGGAGACATTAAAGCATCCAAGAAAACAACCTACTCCTATTCAAGTGAACGCCATTAAAGAAGCTCTCGTACATTTTGAAGTTATTTAGAACAGAAGTTGCCTTTTGCATTTTGCAAAGGGCTATTTCTGTTTGTACAAATCAGTTAATATCAGTCTTTTTATCGCTAACTCGAAAGGAGGTACAGAATTGAACGCAAAAGTAATCGCCATCGCCAACCAAAAAGGCGGTGTTGGAAAAACGACCACCTGTGTCAACTTAGGCATAGGACTGGCTCTTAATAGCCAAAAAGTCTTGCTGGTAGATACCGATCCACAAGGCAGCTTATCTATCAGCTTAGGATATCCGCAACCAGACAAACTCCCTGTCACCCTCTCTACTGTCATGGGCAAGGTGCTGACGGATAAGCCTATTGAATACAAAGAAGGCATCTTAACACATGCTGAGGGTGTAGACTTACTCCCTGCCAACATTGAGCTTTCCGGCATGGAGGTATCCCTCGTCAATGCCATGAGCCGTGAAACCGTCTTAAAGCAATATATCGACACTTTAAGAAAGCAATATGACTATGTGCTTTTAGACTGTATGCCTTCCCTTGGTATGCTGACAGTCAATGCCCTTGCAGCTGCTGACAGTGTGATTATTCCTGTACAGGCTCAATATCTGCCTGTTAAGGGATTGGAACAGCTCTTACAGACTATTCATAAGGTTCGCAAACAGATAAATCCCAAATTAAAGATAGATGGTGTTCTGCTGACAATGGTAGACAACCGCACCAATTTTGCTAAGGATATCGGCTCCTTGCTCCGTGAAACCTACGGAGGCAGCATGAAGGTTTTTTCGGCAGAAATATCCCATTCTGTGCGTGCTGCTGAAACCAGTGCGGAGGGCAAGAGCATTTTTTCCCATGACCCAAAAGGTAAAGTTGCTGAAAGCTATAAAGAGTTGACGAAGGAGGTGTTAAAAATTGAAAAGCTCCGCCAAAAAAATAAGTCTGACATCGGTAGATGATTTGTTTTCCACTGAAGAAAGCCGTGTCGATGAGCAAAGAGAAAAAATTGCTGAAATACCCCTATCCGAACTTCATCCCTTCAAAGATCATCCCTTTAAGGTGATTGATAATGAAGCGATGTTCGATACTGCTGAAAGCATCAAACAGTATGGTGTGCTTGTTCCTGCTATTGCAAGACCCCGTGAAGATGGCTGCTATGAGCTTGTATCAGGACACCGCCGTAAAAGAGCTTGCGAGCTGGCAGGGCTTGAAACCATGCCTGTCATAATCCGTAACCTTGACGATGATGCTGCCACTATCATTATGGTTGACAGCAATTTGCAGCGTGAAAATATCCTGCCAAGTGAACGAGCCTTTGCTTTTAAGTTGAAATTAGAGGCTATCAAGAGGCAAGGTTCAAGGACAGATTTAACTTCTGTCCAAGTTGGACAGAAGTTAAATGCAAGGGAAGTGGTAGCAAAAGAAGGAGGTGCAAGCTCTGTACAGGTACAGCGCTATATCCGCCTGACCGAGCTGATTCCCGAATTGCTTTCAATGGTCGATGAAAAGAAAATAGCTTTTAATCCCGCCGTGGAGCTGTCCTATCTGAAATCAGAGGAGCAACTCCTTTTGATTGACGCAATGGACACAGAACAGGCTACCCCCTCCCTTTCACAGGCTCAACGGCTTAAAAAATTCAGTGCAGAAGGCAACTGCACCCTTGAGGCAATGTGCGCCATTATGAGCGAGGAAAAGAAAGGTGAGCCGGATAAAGTTACGTTGACAGGCGATAAAATCAAGAAGTATTTCCCTAAGAACTATACCCCACAGCAAATGGAGGCTACCATCATCAAGCTCCTTGAAGGGTGGCACAAAAAGCGCACGCAAGATCAGGAACGATGAAAAATCTGTTAAACAAAGGAGGTGATCGGATTGGCAGTTTTCAGAGTAGAAAAGACAAAGAATTATACCGTTATGGCTAATCATCATTTGCGAAATACCCTGCTTTCCCTTAAGGCAAAAGGACTGCTCTCCCTCATGCTTTCTCTGCCGGAAAACTGGGACTATACCACAAAGGGACTTTCCTGTATTTGCAAAGACGGTATTGATAGCATTAACGCCACTGTGAAAGAACTTGAGGAACAAGGCTACGTTGTCCGCAAACGAATACGCAATGAAAAAGGACAACTCACCAGCATAGAATACACAATCCTTGAGCAGCCGAAACACCTTGATACAAGCGAATTTCAACCTAAACGGGAAAACCCAATCTTGGAAAACCCAATCTTGGATAACCCAACACTGGAATACCCTGTATTGGAAAAACCTGAACTGGGTGAACCTATCTTGGTAAAACCCCACCAATTAAATACTAATACATCAAGAACTAATTTATTAAATCCTGATTTATTAAATATTGATGTATCAAATCCTAATCAATCAATTCCTTATCCAATAAAGGGCAGCCCTCAAAATCTGAATGGATATGATGAGATAGGATGTGAAAATATCCAAGAAGTAAAAGAATTAGTTTTTGAAAACCTTGAATACGAGTGCATCAGGGAACGCTACAAGGACGATCGGCTCGATGAAATTGTTGATCTCATGGTGGAAACGCTCTGTTCAACCAAACCCACCATCAACATTGCCGGCGATGAATATCCCGCACATCTTGTAAAAGAAAAGCTTCTGCGGATAAACAGTATGCATATCGAGTATGTGTTTCACTGCCTCGATAAAAACACCACTTACATCCGAAATATCAGGCGGTATCTTCTTGCTACCCTTTTTAATGCCCCTTCGACCATCGACCATTATTATTCGGCACTGGTGAACCACGATTTTGGTGGCAGACCTTAAAAGTAATCTCATGAAACCAAGAAAGGAGGCAACTTCATGCAAGAAGAAGTAGAAAATAAGACGGTGGCATTGGCTATCAACACCACTAAACTAACCGTCAGGGAGCTGCGAGCTGCTATTCTCAAATACTTAGAATCACAGAAAAATAAAAGCAAAAGCCGTGACAGTCCTGAAATCCCGCACGGCAAGCAGAGTGTCAAATCCCTGGCCAAACAAAATCAAGGCATGGCAAGTATTGAAATAACCGATAAGAACATCAAGAGCTTTGAGCGTGTGGCAAGAAAATATGGTGTGGATTTTGCAGTCCAAAAAGACAAGAGTGTAATACCGCCAAAGTATATCGTATTTTTTAAGGGCAGAGATGCCGATGCCATCACAGCTGCTTTTACTGAATTTACTGCCACGGCTGTTAAAAAAGCCGCCCGTCCTTCAGTGCTTACGCAGCTTAAAAAGTTTACCGAGCTTGTGAAAAACACGGTTTCAGACAGAATCAAGAACAAGGAAAAGGAGCAAAGTCGATGAAGGAAAAGACAAAAAAGCTCCTTATTCTAAATATTCCATACCTTGTGTTAGCTCTGCTATTTACAAAGGCATCGCAGGCATGGCGACTTGCAGCAGGCTATGACTTTGCCGGTAAGTTATTAAACCTGACAAGCGGATTTGCCAGTGCCTTTGAAAATCCCTTGCCGAGCCTTCACGCTCAAGACCTGCTAATAGGCTTTCTATTTGGGGCAATTCTTCGCCTTATTGTTTATATCAAAGGCAAGAGCGCTAAAAAATATCGAAAAGGCATCGAGTACGGCTCTGCAAGATGGGGCAACACTGAGGATATTCGCCCTTTTGTAGACCCTTTATTTCGCAACAATGTAATCCTGACAAAAACAGAAAGTCTCACCATGTCGAGCCGCCCTAAAAACCCAAAACACGCAAGAAATAAAAATGTGCTGATTGTAGGCGGCTCTGGCTCAGGTAAAACACGATTTTGGTTAAAGCCAAATTTAATGCAGTGCCATAGCTCTTATGTGGTCACTGATCCAAAAGGTAGCATTGTAGTGGAATGCGGAAAGATGTTGCTTCGAAACGGCTATAAAATCAAAATCTTAAACACCATCAATTTCAAGAAGTCCATGCACTATAACCCCTTCGCATATCTGAGAAGCGAAAAGGATATCTTAAAACTCGTCACGACTCTGATTGCCAACACCAAAGGCGAGGGCAAGGCAGGCGATGATTTTTGGATCAAAGCTGAAACCCTGCTCTATACCGCACTCATTGGCTACATCTACTTTGAGGCTCCAGAAAATGAGCAAAACTTTTCCACCCTAATCGAGTTTATCAACGCATCGGAGGTGCGTGAGGATGATGAGGATTTTCAAAATCCCGTTGACCTCATGTTTGAAGCCTTGGCAAAAAAAGATCCACAACATTTTGCTGTAAGGCAATACAAAAAGTACAAATTAGCCGCAGGAGTTGTAAGCTGTAAAAGACTTATTCATCACGTTTTGGTGAATAATACTTTTACAGCTTATTCTATATACGGAGGTACGCGCAATGAGAGAAACCAAAATCACGCCGCTATACGAGCGGTTAAGCCGTGACGACGGCGATGACAAGGAAAGCAACAGTATATCCACGCAAAAAAATCTGTTGGAGCAATACGCGAAAAACAACGGGCTGCCCAATCCAACCCATTTCACTGATGATGGGATTTCGGGCACTCGGTTTGACAGACCCGGCTTTATGGCGATGATGGAGGAAGTCGAAGCCGGGAATGTTGAATGTATCGTAATTAAAGATATGAGCCGCTTGGGGCGGGATTACCTCAAGGTCGGGCAGATTATGGAGATGCTGCGGCAAAGAGGTATACGGCTAATCGCGGTAAATGACGGCATAGACACAGCGCAAGGCGAGGACGATTTTCTTCCATTTCGGAATATCATGCATGAATTTTATGCCAGAGATACCAGCCGGAAGATAAAATCCACGTTCAAAACCAAAGGCATGAGCGGCAAGCATTGCACTGGCACGGTTATTTACGGCTACCTGTGGGATGAAAAGCGGGAGCATTGGCTTGTGGACGATGAAGCTGCCGAAGTTGTAAAAAGCATTTTCCGCATGACGATGGAGGGCCTCGGCCCATACCAAATATCGCAAAAGCTCTCGGAGCAAAAGGTTTTAATCCCCGCCGCCCATTTAGCAAAGCATAATGAAGGCGTGAACAAAAACAAGACCTTCAAGGACGTTTACGGTTGGGGTTCGTCCACCGTTGTCCATATTCTCAAAAATCGTGAGTATCTTGGTCATACCTGTAACTTCAAGACCCGCAAGCATTTCAAGGACAAGAAGAGCCGCTATGTCGATGAAAGCGAATGGACGATTTTTGAGAATACCCATGAGCCGATTATTGACCAGGACACCTTTGATAATGTTCAGCGTATTCGCGGAAGTGTGCGGCGGTACCCAGACGGATGGGGTGAAGCGCACCCACTGACTGGGCTTATGTACTGCGCCGACTGTGGCGGGAAAATGTATGTCCACCGCACCAACAACGGCAAGCGCATAGCGCAATATACCTGTTCCCAATACTCAAAAGTGCCTGTCGGCGTTCTCTGCTCCACCCAGCATCGCATCAATGCCGAGGTCATTTTAACACTGATTGCGGATATGCTCAAGGCCATTGCGGAATATTCCAAAAATGACCGCGCCCAGTTTATCAAGGCGGTCACAGAAGCGCAGGAAACACAACGCAGCAGCGATATTGTCAAAAAGAAAAAGCGGCTTGTCGTAGCGCAAAAACGAGCCGCCGAACTGGAAAAACTCATCTGCAAAATCTATGAGGATTCCATTCTCGGCAAGCTGCCCGAAGCGAGATACGCCGCCCTCGATGAACAGTACGCAAAGGAGCAGGGCGCGTTATCTGATGAAATCAAGGGGCTTGAAGCCGCCATAGACGGCTATGAGCAAAGCCGGAAATCAACCGACAAGTTTATCGCCCTCGTTGAGAAATACGAGAACTTTGACACGCTGACCACGCCCATGCTGCTTGAGTTTGTGGAAAAAATCCTTGTCCATGAGCGTGACCGCAAGGGCAGCATTGAAACAACGCAGGAGGTTGAAATATTCTTCAATTTCGTTGGCAGATACATTCCCCCGCACTTCGGGGAAGTGACCTTGACCCCGGAGGAATTGGAAGAAATCCGCAAGCGTGAGGAACGCAAGGACAGGCTTCACCAAAACTATCTGCGCCGCAAGGAAAACGGCAAGCAAAAGGAATATGAGGACAAAATTAAGGCGGCAAAAAAAGCCGAGATGGACGCGAAAAAAGCGGCCATCCGCACCGAGGATATTGCCAAAGGCGTGTTTGTTCCGGTGAGTGCCTTGCCGAAATCCGAACCCACGGTAGTAGAGAGGATAGGGTGATATTATCTTCGACCATATCTTAACCAACATCGGAAAAGGCATAGCCACTGGATATACAAAACTTCACCACCCGGTTGAATAGGGTTTAGCTTTTCCAAACGAAGCGCAGTAGATATTTGACGATTTGTAAGCAAGGCTCGTTTCCCAAACAACCCAAATTTCATTCCATGAGAAAGAAACTCACCATAGGTTCTTTGCTCTGACCATGCAAGATCAGGTATGGCTTTTTTTGAAATATGCAACAGTACCACATCAACACGGGGCGCGGGATGAAAGTCCTCACGTTGAAAATGGTAAACGATATTTAAGCTGAAAAATGGTTTTAGCAAAAGGGATTGTAACGTGTCCTTGGGCTTTCCGCAAAAGCGTTTCGCGGCACCTTTTTCCATTACAAGCCATGTGTCTTGCGGGGTGTTTTTGCTTTGTGTCAGTTTCCTAACTATATCGGTTGTGATTGCAAACGGTATATTGGAAAAAACCTTGTACTCTTCTTGTGGTAGATTACTTTGCATAAAATCACTGTGGAACAAATTGAGGTTTTGACTGTCGCAAAATTTAATGCAAAGCGCATTATACAGTTTTTCATCAAGTTCTGAAGCAATTACCCGACCGCTTCGACGCAGCAACGCTTTCGTAATATGTCCCTTGCCTGCTCCGATTTCAAGCACTGTGTCATGTTTATCAATATTAGTCAGCCTTAAAAGACGTTCTATTATTTTTTGTGAAGTTAAAAAGTTTTGCGAAAAAGAAATGGGCACAGCTCGCCCATGTTTTTTGGACATAAAAAATACACCTCATTTGTGGCTCTTCGGTAGTTTGTGTGGGTAATAAAAACTGAATAAAGCCTTGGTAGCAAAGGAAATGCTGCTATGATTTTATTAACAAAAATGAAATCAGGAAAGCAGGGCTTCCAAATGCGTACCAAAGGCCTCATTCAGCCATTAGTCGGCACCGAAAAAATCATTGTCAGGGATGTTTTTGCGGAAGCCGAGACCAATGCAATCGTGATTCTGGCCCGCCCGCCTAAAAGAGAGCAGGGTCGATGCGGAATTTGTGGGCGCAAGGCCAAGTACTACGACAGAACGTGCAAAACGCGCCGATGGCGGTGCAATGACCTTGGAGCTGCCCAAGTATATGTCGAGGCCCAATTGCCTCGCGTAAGCTGCAAGAAGCACGGCGTCGTCACGTCTTCTGTTCCGTGGGCCCGGCACAGCTCCCGGTTCTGCAAGAGCTTTGAGGAAACCGTGGCGTGGTTGTCTGTCCATGCTTCCAAAACAGTCGTTTCGGAGCTCATGCGAATTGAATGGCACACAGTGGGTGACCTCTGCGGCAGGGTCTACAAAGAGCTGGAAGCCATGGCTACATCACGCTTTGACGGGCTGGTAAGTATCGGTATTGACGAAACCAGTTACAAGAAGGGCCACAAGTACATGACCGTCGTTGTTAACCACGACACGGCTTCCGTCGTCTGGTGCGGCAGGGGATTTGGGAAAGAAGTTCTCTCCCTGTTCTTTGAGCAGTTAAGCCCGGAACAACGGGCCTCCATCCGGTGCGTCAGCGCGGACGGAGCGCGGTGGATTGCGTCCTGCGTGGAGAAATACTGCCCCAACGCGGAGCGCTGCGTCGATCCGTTCCATGTCGTTTCATGGGCTACCGAGGCTTTGGACAAGGTGCGCCGCCAAGCGTGGGCTGAGGCTCACGAAACGGCCAAAACAGCGCCGAAGCGAGGCCGGGGACGCCCGGCCAAGGGCGAGGAAGCGGCCCCCGAAAAGAGTCTGGCCAAGGGTATCAAAAATCTCCGCTATGCGTTACTGAAGAACCCAGAACATCTCTCCGAGAACCAGCAAGCGCAGCTTGACTTCCTCACGAAAGCGAACCCTCGGCTCTACCGCGCCTACTTGCTGAAAGAAAACCTTCGCCTGGCGCTCAAGGCGGGTCCGGACGAGATTGTCGCCGCCCTGAATAAGTGGATTTCTTGGGCGCAGCGGTGCAGAATCCCTGTGTTTCGTGACCTGCGCTTGAAGATTCAGCGGCACTTCCACGCCATTGTAGCGGCTGCGAAACACCATCTCTCCAACGCCCGGGTGGAGGCTGTTAACAACAAGATCAAACTGCTTATTCGCACTGCGTTTGGCTTCCGCAACACCGACAACATGATCGCCATGGTCATGCTGTCCTGTTCGTGCGTCCAACTGTCGCTCCCGGGCCGCTAAGTTACCCACACAAACTACCGAAGCCTCTCATTTGTTTTATTCGTAAACATAACAAGGCGCAACAAAAGACCGATTTTTTATCGGATTTGCTGCGCAATGCTAACGAATACGAATATTACAAATACCCATGAGATGTATCTACGCCCCTTTATTAAAACTTGTTTTATTGTAACATAGGATTTTGATGTGCGCAAGAGCATGTTGTGCATTTTTGCGTTCTGCTGAAATGTGTTTGCGTGAGCAGAACATTTCAGCAGAACGCAGAGCCGCCCACAGGCGGCACGTTCCCCCGCGGGAGCGCCCACGGCACTTTGCCCGCGAAGCGGGAAAGTGTCATAGTGGGTTACATACTTTGAAAAAGTATGTAAATCGTTCTCCGACCCGGATGCAATTCTAACGATAGTATATCATAAAATCGAGATAATTCCCACAAAATATTGTAAGCCTCTCTGCGGTCGGACGTCGCCGCCGAGGGGCTTTTTATATATACAAACCAAACAGCAAAGGAGATTATTTTATGGCAGACCAGAACGAACCATTGAAGCTAATCCGCATGAACGAGGTGGAGGCCACCGAAATTGATTGGCTGTGGTATCCGTATATCCCATACGGCAAAATCACGGTCATTCAGGGCGACCCCGGCGATGGAAAGACAACGTGTGTACTGGCAATCGCCGCCGCACTGACAACAGGCGCAGCGCTGCCGGAAAGCAAGGCCGCCGCAGAACCCATGAGCGTTATTTTCCAGACCGCCGAGGACGGTTTAGGCGATACGGTGAAGCCCCGCCTTGTCCAGTCCGGCGCGGATTGTGAGCGCGTGATTGTCATTGACGAGAGCGAAAAAGAGTTATCCCTTTCCGACATTCGGATTGAACAGGCCATCACGCTGACAGGCGCGAAGCTGTTTATCCTCGACCCGCTGCAAGCGTATATCGGCGCGGATGTGGATATGCATCGGGCAAATGAAATCCGCCCGGTACTCAAACGCATCAGCGCGGTTGCGGAGAAAACAGGCTGTGCCGTGGTGGTCATCGGCCACCTCAACAAAGGCGCGAACAAGAGCCAGTATCGTGGTCTTGGCAGCATCGACATTCAAGCCGCCGCCCGAAGCGTTTTGACCGTTGGGCGCATCAAGGGCAAGCCTTACACCCGCGCCATCGTGCAGGGCAAAAACAACCTTGCGCCGGAGGGCGCGGCCATCGGCTTTGAACTCGACCCGGCGACAGGCTTTCGGTGGATTGGAACGCTCCCCGTCACAATTGACGAACTGCTGTCCGGCATCATGCCGGAACGCGATAGCACCTATGACCGCGCGGTGGATTTTCTCAAAGCAGAACTGGCGGACGGTGAGAAAGCCGCCGCTTTTCTTTTTGAAAAAGCCGCTTCAAAAGAAATACAGGAGCGAACGCTCCGCAGCGCAAAACAAGCCCTTGCGATTCCATCATTCAAGCGTGACAAAAAATGGTTTTGGGGCGCGTTGCCACAACAAAAAAATGAGTAGATTTAAGGCTGCAACATTTCAAGGCTGCAAGGCTCTACTATTAGCATCTTGCAGCCTTCCTTTCTTGCAGACTTGGAAAGGAGCTGCTTATGGCCGATAAATGCGTTGTCCGAAACGTGGCCTACACTCGCGCAAAGGTTGGCAACATGGAACGGCACAACGAGCGAAAAAATGAGCATTACGGCAATGGCGATGTTCAGCTTGACCGCGCTGCCCTCAATGTCCATTTCAAAAAATGCGAGGGCGGCTATCTGCAAGCATTTGACAGGCTGATTGAGGGCGGAACCATCAGCACTCGCGGCCTGAAAAAGGATGCCAAAATCATCGATGAAATGGTTTTCGATGTGAACACGGATTATTTTGAGCGAGGTGGCGGGTACGAGTATGCCAAATCCTTTTTTGAAGAAGCGTACCGCATGGCGGTCAAGGAAGCCGGGGGCGAGGAATATGTTTTGTCGGCAGTCATGCACGCCGATGAGCGCAACAAGGCTCTCTCCGAACAGCTTGGGCGGGATGTGTACCATTACCATCTGCACGTTGTATATATTCCAGTTGTGGACAAAGAGGTTTTGTGGACGAAGCGTTGCAAAGACCCTGCGCTCGTGGGCACGGTCAAGGAAGTCATTAAACAGGTCAGTAACAGTAAAAAGTGGAAGTCCGAAAAGGTGATGGGCGAGAACGGCAAGGAGCGCCTTGTCTACTCGTACTCCCTGCTTCAAGACCGCTACTATGAGCATATGAGGGCAGCGGGATTTACTGATTTTGAGCGCGGGGAACGCGGCAGCACCGCCGAGCATTTGGATGTTTTAGAGTACAAAAACAAGCAGGAAACGGAACGCGCCGCCGCTCTCGGCAAGGATGTTCAGAAAAAAGAAGTTCGGCTTGGCAAGCTCGATGAAAAGATTGCCGTCAAGACCAAAGCGGCGGCTACTGTTTCCGAAATTGAAGCGATGGGCAAGCCCGCCCTGCTCGGCGGTTTCAGCGTATCGGCTGATGAGATGAAAACGCTGAAAACACTCGCCAAAAAGTCCGTGAAGGCTGATGAAAAGGTTGCTGACATGAAGCGCAGGCTGACCGCCGCCGAGAGTGAGCGCGATGTGCTGAAAACGCAAGTTGAAGCGGAGAAAAAAGCCCGTCCGTCAATCAAGCAGCATTTGTCGTGGTTTGACAAGTTTACGGCGGCGATGAAACGCGCTCCGAAGCGGCTGATGGCGGTCATTGAGGACATTTTACGCCAGCCGCCCGAAAAACAAGAGCCGGAACGCTCCGCGCCAGAGCGCAAGCGTAGTCAAGGCTTGGATATTTAAGGAGATTATGATGATAGATGAAAAAACAGTAGAACAGGCGAGAAACGCCGATGTTGTCGCGTTTTTAGAACGGCGGCACGGCTTCACCTTCGCCCATCGGGGCGGCGCGTACCGTTGCCGGCAGCACCCCAGCCTTGCCGTGAAGAATGACCGTCTTTCTTGGTTCTGGCACAGCCGAGGCGTAGGCGGTCACGGTGTAATTGATTACCTGATGAAAATGGAGCATATGCCCTTTCGTCAGGCGGTAGAAGCCGTTTCCGGCGTTACGCCGCCGACAGTACCATCACAGCGGGAAGAACCGCCGAAAGCCCTTATGCTGCCCGAAAAGGCGGGGATTTCATTGCGGCTGTATGATTATCTCTGCGGTCGGCGCGGCATTGACAGCGATATTGTAAATACGCTTATTCAAAAAGAAAAGCTGTACGAGGACAGGCGCGGCAATGTTGTGTTTGTCGGGCATGACGAACACGGCAAGGCGCGGTTTGCCAGTCTGCGCGGCATTTATGGCGACCCGCCGTTCCGTGGCGACTGCGCGGGGAGCGACAAACGGTACAGCTTCAGCATGGCGGCCTGTGCGCCCTCTGGGCGGCTTTATATCTTTGAAAGCCCCATTGATGCCATGAGCCACGCAAGCCTTGAAAACGCCGCTGTGGGCGATGCCGGGGCATGGGAACAGCATAACCGCTTGTCGCTTGCAGGAACGAGCGACACGGCCTTGCCTTTCTTTTTGAATCAGCATCCCACCGTTCGTGAACTCGTATTCTGCCTTGACAATGACCCGGCAGGGCGAGAGGCTGCCGCGCTTATGGCGCGGAAATATGCCGACAAAGGCTACCACACAAGCATTATACTCCCTGCGGGCAAAGACTTCAACGAGGATTTACAAGCCCATGTGAAGCAAATCCGAGCCGAAAAACAACCTAAATCGTTACACCGGGATGTCACGATTTAGGCACTCAAAAAGCCTGTTGTATCAACGTTTTTCAGCCCTGTTTTTGAGGTGGTAAGGGTTTTATATTACCCACCCCCGAAACTGGGTTTTGCGCGTTTTAAGGGCATTTACAGCCCGGAAAGGAAAATGACTATTGAATACTGAAAATACCATTACAACGACCACGCAGGCCGAACAACCCGCCCTTGTGAAGCAAATCGGCAAGACCACCTACAAGGTCAAGGTTCATTTCAGCGAGACGAGCAAGGAAACCATGAGCGACAAAATTGTGCGTATGCTCAAAAGCGAGATTAGCAATATGCAATCCTTGCAGTGAGTGAAGCTGTGCCCCGTGGGAAACTGCGGGGCATATCTTTGGAGTGATGAAAAAGTCCTTGACATTTCGTTTCAGGCAAAACAGCTAAGAGCATACTGATCAGTTGCGGTGCAAGACTTGCTCCCTTTGATATTCAGGAACTGCGTGAGCTGACCGCTTACGATGAAATGGAGCTTGATACCTTGGGAGACAAGAAGACCGCCCTCTTTATTATCATCAGTGATACTGACGATACCTTCAACTTCTTGGTATCCATGGCATACACACAGCTTTTCAATCTCTTATGTGATAAGGCTGATGACGTATATGGCGGCAGGTTGCCTGTTCATGTGCGGTGCTTGATTGACGAGGCAGCAAATATCGGTCAGATTCCCAAACTGGAAAAACTCATGGCAACAATCCGTAGCCGTGAAATCTCTGCCTGTCTTGTATTGCAGGCACAAAGCCAGTTAAAAGCTCTCTACAAGGACAATGCCGATACCATTATTGGCAACTGTGATAGCATGATTTTTCTTGGTGGCAAAGAGAAAACCACCCTCAAGGATTTATCCGAAACTCTTGGCAAGGAAACCATTGATATGTTCAATACTTCCGACACCAGAGGTACGCAAAGGAGTTATGGGCTTAATTATCAAAAGCTGGGAAAGGAGCTAATGAGTATGGATGAGCTTGCCGTAATGGATGGAGGCAAGTGCATTTTACAGCTTAGAGGTGTTCGCCCATTTCTCTCGGAAAAGTACGATATAACAAAGCATCCGCAGTACAAATATCTATCCGATTTTGACAAAAGAAACACCTTTAATATTGAAAAATATCTATCCACAAAACTGAAACCAAAACCTGATGAGGTCTATGATGTTTATGAAATCGACATCACAGACGAAACCGAAACCGCTGAATGAGCGGTTATTTTTGTTCAAAAACAATAATAAAAATTTAGGAGGATATGAATTATGGAATTTTTTAATGAAGCAGTAGACGTTTTACAGACACTGGTTATTGCCCTTGGTGCAGGTCTTGGAATTTGGGGCGTTATCAATTTGCTCGAAGGTTACGGTAACGATAATCCCGGTGCAAAATCTCAGGGGATGAAACAACTCATGGCAGGTGGTGGCGTAGCACTGATCGGCATGACGCTTGTTCCCCTGCTCTCCGGCTTGTTCGGTTAATTGGTAATACTTTATGCAGAGCATCATCGACAGTATAACTGAATGGCTCAAAGAACTACTTATCAGCGGCATTACTTCGAATTTGGCGGGGATGTTCGATACCGTCAACAGCAAAGTTGGCGAGATTGCAGGAGAAGTTGGCAAGACACCATCGGCGTGGAACGGTGGTGTCTTTTCCATGATCCAAAGCCTGTCCGATAATGTCATCATCCCCATTGCAGGTATTATTCTTACCTTTGTGATGTGCTACGAGCTGATACAAATGGTCATTGAGAAAAATAACCTCCACGATATAGAAACCTTTATGTTTTTCAAATGGATTTTTAAAACCTTTGTGGCTGTGCTGATTATTACAAATACCTTTAACATCATCATGGGAATTTTTGATATATCACAGCACGTTGTAGCAAATGCCGCAGGTGTAATCATCACCGATACCAATATCGACATCACTGCTGTCATCGCCAATATGGGAGAAAAGCTCAAAGAAATGGAGCTTGGCCCTCTTTTGGGTTTGTGGCTGCAAAGCACTCTAATAGGCTTCACCATGCACGCCCTGTCTATCTGCATTTTCGTCATCATCTATGGTCGAATGATAGAAATCTATTTAATGACCTCAATGGGTGCAATCCCCTTTGCCACAATGGTGAATCGTGAATGGGGCAGTATGGGACAAAATTATCTAAGAGCCATGCTCGCCCTTGGCTTTCAGGCCTTTCTAATCATGGTTTGCGTAGGCATCTATGCTGTACTCGTGCAGTCCATTGCCATCGATGAAGATATTATCAAGGCAGTATGGACTTGTGTTGGCTATACGGTGCTGCTCTGCTTCACCCTGTTTAAGACAAGCTCAATGGCGAAAAGCCTGTTTAATGCCCACTAAAGGCAGAAAGGAGTTTATATGGCCTATGTATCCGTACCCAAAGATTTAAGTACAGTTAAAACAAAAGTTGTATTCAACCTGACTAAACGACAGCTCATCTGCTTTTCTGCCGCACTTGCAGTGGGATTGCCTCTGTTTTTCCTCACGAAGGACAGCGTCGGTACAAGCAGCTCAACGCTTATGATGATTTTCACCATGCTCCCTCTTTTTATGTTAGCCATATACGAGAAGCACGGGCAGCCACTGGAAGTCATTCTAAAACACTATATTGAAGTGCGGTTCTTAACACCCAAACAGCGCCCTTATAAAACTGATAATTTTTATGCCCTACTCATGCGACAGGATAAATTGGATAAGGAGGTAAAGCACATTGTCGAACGTAGAAAAACAATCTCGCCCAAAGCTAACAAAGGCAGAAAGACAGAAAATTAACGCTGCCATTTTGAGGGCAAGAAACAAGAACAATAAAAAAGAGAAAACTGCACAAGATACCATCCCTTTTCAAAAGATGTACCCCGATGGTATTTGCCGTGTGACGGATATTCTCTATACCAAGACCATTCGCTTTCATGACATCAACTATCAGCTTGCCCAAAACGAAGACAAGACCGCTATTTTTGAGAGCTGGTGCGATTTCCTCAATTACTTTGACAGTTCGATTCACTTTCAGCTCTCCTTTCTCAACATGACCGCCAATGCCGATGACTATGAAAGTAGCATTTCCATCAATCCGCAGCAGGATGACTTTGACAGTATCCGCAGCGAATACACAGAAATGCTTCACAGTCAGCTTTCTAAGGGAAATAACGGCTTGATGAAAACCAAGTATTTAACCTTTGGCATAGAAGCTGAAAACATAAAGATAGCAAAGCCACGGCTTGAGCGTATTGAAAATGATTTGTGGAACGGCTTTAAACGGCTTGGTGCAACCGTGGATTCTCTCGACGGCAAGGAAAGGCTGAAGCTCTGCCACAACATTCTGAGAATGGACGGCAATGAGCCATTTCACTTTGACTGGAAGTGGCTTGTGCCTTCTGGACTATCGGTAAAGGATTTCATCGCACCATCGTCTTTTGAGTTTCGTGAAGGAAGAGTATTCAGGACAGGTGGTAAATTTGGGGCGGTATCCTTTTTACAGATACTTGCCCCTGAACTGAATGACCGCATCTTAGCAGACTTTCTCGACATAGAAAGCAATCTCCTTGTGACCATGCACATTCAATCAGTAGATCAGACCAAAGCAATCAAAACAATCAAACGAAAGATTACCGATTTGGATAAGATGAAGATTGAGGAACAGAAAAAAGCCGTCCGCAGTGGCTATGACATGGATATTATCCCCTCTGATCTCGCCACCTACGGAGGCGAGGCAAAAAAACTCCTTGCGGATTTGCAGAGCCGAAATGAACGAATGTTTCTTGTGACCTTTCTTATCCTGAACACAGCAGAGACTAAACAGCAACTTGAAAACACAGTGTTTCAGGCATCCGGCATCGCCCAGAAGCACAACTGCACACTGGTAAGACTGGATTACCAACAAGAGCAGGGCTTTATGTCCTCCCTCCCACTTGGCTTGAATCAAACGGTGATTCAGCGGAGCTTAACGACATCATCAACGGCAATTTTCGTTCCCTTTACTACGCAGGAGCTATTTCAGTCAAGCGGTGAGGCTCTTTATTATGGACTGAATGCCCTTTCCAATAACCTCATCATGGTAGACCGAAAAAGGCTAAAAAATCCAAACGGTTTGATTTTAGGAACACCCGGCAGCGGAAAGAGTTTTTCAGCAAAACGTGAGATTACCAACATCTTTCTCATTACTACAGATGACATTATAATTTGCGATCCAGAGGCGGAGTATTATCCCCTTGTTAATCGCCTGAACGGGCAGGTGGTGAAAATTTCTCCAACAAGCACCGACTTTGTCAATCCCATGGATATCAACTTGAATTACAGTGAGGACGAAAGTCCGCTTTCCTTGAAATCTGACTTTATTCTCTCCCTGTGTGAGCTGATTGTTGGAGGAAAGGAAGGACTTATGCCGGTAGAAAAAAGCATCATCGACCGCTGTGTCCGTCTTATCTACGCCGATTACCTGTCTGATCCAATCCCTGAGAAAATGCCGATTCTTGAGGACTTGTATAATGCCCTAAAGGAACAGGATGAAAAAGAAGCACAGCATATCAGGGCAGCTCTTGAAATCTATGTTACAGGCTCCCTTAATGTATTCAACCACCACACCAACGTGGATATTAAAAACCGGCTTGTCTGTTTTGATATTAAGGAACTTGGCAAACAGCTGAAGAAGCTGGGTATGCTCGTGGTACAGGATCAGGTTTGGAACAGAGTAACGATCAATCGTTCAGAAAAACGCTCCACCCGTTACTATATGGATGAATTCCACTTGCTTTTAAAAGAAGAACAGACTGCCGCCTATTCCGTGGAAATCTGGAAGCGCTTTCGTAAGTGGGGAGGCATACCCACCGGAATTACCCAAAACGTCAAAGACCTTCTTTCCTCTCGTGAGGTAGAAAACATCTTTGAAAACTCTGACTTTGTGTATATGCTCAATCAGGCATCAGGCGATAGGCAAATCCTTGCAAAGCAGCTCAATATTTCGCCACATCAGCTTTCCTATGTAACCCATTCAGGCGAAGGTGAAGGGCTGCTCTTTTATGGCAACGTGATTTTGCCCTTTGCAGATAAATATCCGAAGGATACTGAGCTGTACCGAATTATGACTACCAAGCCTACAGAAGCATTGAAGGAATAGGAATTGGCAGTTTTGTTCTATTTATAATTACCAGAAATTATGATACAATGTCTTAATAGTATTTTAAAAGAGGTTATGAATATGGATAAAGATAAATCAATTAAGCTATTTGAACAAAAAAACATTCGGACACATTGGGATGAAGAACAAGAAAAGTGGTTTTTTTCAATTATTGATATTGTTGAAGTTTTAACCGGAACTGATAGACCAAGAAAATATTGGAGTGACCTGAAAGCAAAGCTTATATCAGAAGGTAGTCAACTGTCCGAAAAAATCGGACAGTTGAAAATGAAAGCTGAAGATGGAAAAATGCGACTGACAGATGTTGCTGACACCGAAGAAATTTTAAGACTTATTCAATCAATCCCATCACCCAAAGCAGAGCCGTTTAAAATGTGGCTCGCAAAGGTGGGTAGTGAAAGAATAGATGAAACCGCTGATCCAGAGCTTACTATAGAACGGGCACTCGAAACCTATCTTAAAAAAGGCTACTCTCAGGATTGGATCAACCAACGCTTAAAGACAATTGAAGTTCGCAAAGCGTTGACAGACGAATGGGACTCTCGTGGTGTGACACAGGGATTGGAATATGCCATTTTAACTGATGAAATCACACGGGCGTGGTCTGGAAAAACAACCAAGCAGTATAAGGCACTGAAAGGCTTGAAGAAAGAAAACCTGCGAGACAACATGAGCAATGTGGAGCTTATCCTCAATATGCTCGCCGAGGCGTCCACTACGGAAATTTCGCAAAACGAAAAACCTGAAACCTTTGAAGAAAACAAAAATGTTGCACGAAAAGGCGGCAAGGTAGCCAAAGCTGCACGGGTACAGCTTGAAGAAACCACTGGAAAAAGTGTTGTGACAAGCAAAAATGCAAAAGACCTGCAATCATTGCCACAGCCGTCCGACCATAACGAAGATGAGGAATAGCCACATTTCTACGATTTTGTTGACCCTAGCAAAATCGCAAAACTGAAAAAAGATTGCGTGCAAGCCGCTTGTAGAGATACAGGCGGTTTTTTGCGTGGAAGGAGGATCATTGTTTGAGCAAAAAGAGACAGAAACCTTTCAGACCTGCGGATAAGGTATCTCGCCTTACCTTTACGGAAGAAGATCGTGCTGACGTCACCCTTGAAAAGCCCCTTAAAAAGGCAGAAAAGGCGGCTGACAAATTAGAAAAATCCGATGAGAAAATCCCTATAAAGAAAACCCTTGTCACAGAACGCACCCTAAATGCCAGCACCGGCAAAAATGAGGTGCGTTTATATTTTGAAGAAACCGATAAACCAAAACCACCATCCAAGCTTGCCCATGGCATCAAGTCCGTTCCTCAAAAGGAGTTACTTTCTCAAATCCATAAAGAAATTAGAAAAAGCGAGCAGGACAACGTAGGTGTGGAAGCAGCACACAAAACTGAGGAAGGTGCTGAATTTGTAACAAGGCGCTTACAAAGTGCCTATCGTAGCCATAAGCTCAAACCGTACCTACAGCTTTCAAAAGCAGAAAAAAGCACAGTAAAGGCAGAGATTAACTACCTTTACCATAAGCGTATGAAAGACAGTCCACAGCTCGCCTCTAATCCGCTTTCAAGGTGGCAGCAAAAGCAAATGATAAAAAAAGAATATCTCGCTGCAAGGTACGGCAAGGGAGCAAAGACCTCGCAGCAGGCTGCTTCCCATACCAAAAAGGCAGCCGCCACCGTAGCAGAGACGGCAGATAAACTTATTCAGTATATTGGCAGTCACCGGAAAGTGGTATTTATGCTGCTTGCCATTGCTGCTGTTATCATCGTGCTGATGAGTACGGTTTCTTCCTGTTCACTCATGCTTCAGGGCGGCTTAAACAGTATTATCAGTACTTCCTACACCTCAGAGGATGCGGATATTGTCGCCACCGACAACAAATACACCGCCCTTGAAAATGCCCTGCAACAGCGGATTGACAACATCGAAAGTGAGTATCCCGATTATGATGAGTATCGCTATGACCTTGATACCATCGGGCATAACCCCCATGAGCTGGCAGCCTACCTAACTGCACTTCTCCAGACCTACAAGCCAAACGAGGTGCAAAGCGAATTGCAGCGTGTTTTTAATTCCCAGTATAAGCTGACCTTAACCCCTGTGGTGGAGGTTCGCTACCGTACTGAAACAAGAACGGACACTTGGACGGATGCGGAAGGAAATAAGCACAGGGATACTTATACCGTACAAGTTCCATATAATTACTACATTCTAAATGTAAAACTTGATAATTTCACTGTCACTGCAATCGCAAACAGACTGCTGAACAACGAACAACTTAAAATGTACAGTGTCTACCTTGAAACAAGAGGCAACAAGCCCTTTATTTTTGGTGGCGGCACTGACAACTCTGCTCCTTCTACCGATTTAAGCGGTGTTAAGTTTCAAAACGGCACACGTGTGGGCAATCAAAATATTGTTAACATCGCAAAAACGCAGGTTGGAAATGTTGGCGGTCAACCCTACTGGTCGTGGTATGGCTTCAACAGCCGTGTAGAATGGTGCGCCTGCTTTGTGTCATGGTGTTTAAATCAAGCGGGCTACAGTGAGCCAAAGTTTGCCGCCTGCAACTCTCAGGGTGTTCCTTGGTTTCGTAATCATGGACAGTGGGCAAACGGCAACTACAAGGATTTAGCTCCCGGCGATGTGATTTTCTTTGATTGGGAAGGTGACGGCAGCGCAGACCATGTAGGCATTGTCATCGGAACGGACGGCAAGAGAGTTTATACCGTGGAAGGCAACAGCGGCGATTCCTGCCGCATCAGGGATTATGACCTAAACAGCAAAGTCATCATGGGTTATGGATTAATGAATTGAAAAGGAGATCAGCTATGAATAACAAGCTTACCAAACTCCAAATGGAGATTGACAAGATTAAGCAAAAAATATCAGAACAGCAGACAAAGCTTCGTGAACTGGAACATCAAAAAACGGAAATCGAGAACACTGAAATTGTGGAGCTTGTCCGCAGCATGAAGATGAATACCAGCGAGCTTTCCACCTTCCTAAAGGCGTATCGAGGAAAAAACGATGCGCCTATTTTAATGCCGGAAACGCAGGAGGATAATGACCATGAATAAAATTAAAACAAGGCTTTCTACCGTGCTGCTTATGGTAATGATGTGCATTTTCATATTCCCCGCCACTGCTTTTGCAGGTGGTGGTGAAAATATCGAGACAGTACCTCCCAAAGCACCTGAGAAGCCCATTACTGTCACTGCTCCTTTAACTCCTGAAGGAAACCTGACCCTTGTGGATGATATCAAGGTTGAAGAATCCAGCGACAAACAGTTTGTAACACTACAATCTAAAAACGGCAACTACTTTTACTTAGTCATTGATCGTGCAGGCGATAAAGAAAACGTCTATTTTCTTAACCTTGTAGACGAAGCTGATTTAATGGCACTCATTGAAGACAATGGCAAAAAGACTGAGCCGCCCAAAGTGTGTACCTGTAGCAAGAAATGCGAAACCGGCACTGTAAAAAATGATTGCCCCGTTTGCGTAAACGATCTAAACCAATGTGTCGGCAAGGCAACAGAGCCTGCTGAAATAGCACCTGAGAAAAAGAGCAACACCGGCAGTCTTCTTATTATTCTGCTTCTTATAGGTGGCTTGGGCGGCGCATTTTACTTTTTCAAGACGCTTAAGAACAAACAAAAAACCAAGGGTGATATCGACCCTCTCGATTATGACTACGATGAAGATGAGGATGAGGACGATAACAATGCCACCGATGAAGAATATGAAACTGAAGATGATGCAGAAAGCGAGGATGATGTAAAGTGAGTTCATCTACTGAAAGCGACAATAAAAAAGCTACAAATAAGAAGCCTCAATCCGGGCAGGTAAATAAATCCCCTGCTCCTTCCGCTGAAAAGCATCTAAAAAAAGAGGATAAGTCCCAGCATTACCGTGGAATCATATTCCTCCAGAAAGAAAGGAAAACAAGCGAATGAATTTAGTTATAGCAGAAAAACCATCTGTAGCGCAGAGCATTGCTGCCGTTCTTGGTGCAACCAAAAGGCAGGACGGATACCTAGAGGGCAACAGCTATATCGTATCATGGTGTGTTGGGCACTTGGTGGAGCTTGCCACTGCCGACACCTATGATGAACGCTATGCAAAGTGGGAATATGCCGATTTACCTATCCTTCCCGAAAACTGGCAATACAGCATTTCCAAGGGCAAGGAAAAACAGGTGAAAATATTAAAGGAGCTGGCGAATCGAAAGGATGTGGCTGTTATCACATCTGCCACAGATGCAGGGCGTGAAGGCGAGCTGATCTTTCGGTTAGTCTATGAAAAAATCGGCTGCAAAAAACCTGTAAAACGCTTGTGGATCTCCTCTATGGAGGAAAGTGCCATTTCGGAGGGCTTCAAAGCCCTCCGTGACAGCACCTATTATGATGCCCTCTATCAAGCTGCTCTTTGCAGGGCAAAAGCCGATTGGATTGTGGGCATCAATGCCACAAGACTGTTTTCCGTTCTCTATGGGCAAACCTTGAACGTGGGCAGGGTCATGTCTCCCACCCTTGCCATGATTGTGGAGCGTGAGGCAGCTATCTCAGCATTTAAGCCCGAACCGTTCTATACGGTTCAGCTTGATTGCGGCACTTTTATACTCTCATGCGAAAAGCTAACGGATAGGCAGGCGGCAGAAGCCTTGCTCAAAGCCTGCGATGGTCAAACCATTGCCATCCATAGTGTGGAAAGCAAAGAAAAAACCGAAAAGCCCCCCAAGCTCTATGACCTCACCACCTTGCAAAGGGAAGCAAACAGACAGCTTGGCTTTACGGCTGAACAAACTTTGTCTTATGCTCAAAGCCTGTATGAGAAAAAGCTCGTGACCTATCCTCGTACAGACAGCCGATATTTAACTTTCGATATGTCCGAAAGCACCCCTGCCGTGGCAAAAGCCGCAGCAGGGATTTTTATGCCCAAAAACTTAGAACCCTCCATATTTATGGAGCAAGTGACGGATAACGGCAAGGTGTCCGACCACCATGCCATTATTCCAACCATGAATATACAAGACTGTGACCTATACTCACTGCCCTTTGGTGAGCGTGAAGTCTTGCTGCTCATTTCCCTGCGTTTAGCCTGCGCCGTGAGCGAGAGCTGCAAGTATGAGGAAACCACTGTCACAGCTATTGTCAGCGGTGCGGAGTTTACCGCAAAGGGCAAAACAATCCTTTCAGAAGGTTTTCGTGGCATTGAAAAACGCTACCTTGCCATGCAGAAGGATAAGCAACCGGTTGAAAAGGAAAAAGTGCTTCCATCCATTACAACGGGTCAAACCTTTGATGCCAAAGCAATGATTAAGGAGAGCAAGACCAGTCCACCCAAGCATTTTACTGATGATACCATCCTTGCAGCAATGGAAAACGCCAATAACGCACTGGAGGATAGCGAGCGAAAAGGCATCGGCACACCTGCCACCCGTGCAGGTATTTTAGAAAAGCTGATAAAAACCGAGCTTTTAGAGCGTAAAGGCGATAAAAAAACGAAGCACTTCCTGCCTACCCAAAAGGGTGTTTCCCTGATTACTGTATTGCCGGAGGCGATCCAATCTCCACAGCTTACTGCCGAATGGGAGGAAAAATTAAAACAAATCGAACATGGTATTCTCTCCCCCGATAGCTTTTTGCAGGAGATTTCGCAAATGACCAAAAGCCTTATCAAGACTTATGAAGTTATAAAGGGGTCTGATGTCCTATTTCCCTCTACTCAGGAAGCCATCGGCAAATGTCCTCGTTGCGGCAATGATGTAATAGAAAATAAGAAAGGGTTTTGCTGCTTAAACAAGACTTGCGGCTTTGCACTTTGGAAAGAAAACAAATTTTTTACCGCAAAGAAAAAGAAACTCACCAAGACCATTGCTATTGAACTGCTTAAAAACGGTAAAGCAAAACTTTCAGGCTGTTATTCCGAAAAGACAGGCAAGACCTATGATGCAATTGTCCTAATTGATGATACAGATAGTAAGTATGTAAACTTCAAAATGGAGTTTCCAACAAACAGATAAGGAAAGGAAGGTAGATTATGAGTATTAAAAAATTGATTAAAATACTTTTAGATATTGAAGTGAATGCTGAGGATATATTAAAACTTAGAGAAAATCCCAAGGAATATGTCACTAACGAAAACGATGCTGAAAAGCTACAAGACTTATTTCTGCTCATTGACTTAGCAAAAAGTCAGGAGGTGAATGAATATGGCAAATACTGATGAACTTCGCTATATTCAAGCCTTTTCAAGAATTATCGGTGTAAAGGAAGATGATGCTATAGAATATACTCAGAAAAAGGGGCTTAACGCCTTAGTAGACAATGCCACACAGCTCCTTACTACACCTGCTCAACGAGAGAAGCACCAAGCATTTCTTGATTTATACCGAATGAGTAGCGGTATCAATGCAAGAAATCCCATAATTAACTCACCGGAATCTGCATCTGACTTCTTTCATTCTGTGATGGATAAAATTTATGATAAAGAGGCATTTGTCGTAGCTTTTCTAAATACCAAAAACCGTGTTATCGACCACGAAGTTGTGTCTGTAGGAACAATTAACAGCTCTATCGTGCACCCTAGAGAAGTTTTTAGAAATGCTATTATCAATAAAGCCAATTCCGTAATTCTATGTCATAATCATCCATCGGGAGATCTAACTCCTAGTGCAGAGGATATAAACATTACAGAACGTCTAAAAGAGACCGGTAATCTTCTGGGGATTCCAGTGTTAGACCATTTGATTATTAACGGAATCAACATGAGCGAAATCTATTCTTTTAAAACTCATGGTGTACTGGAAACCCCAAAAACTTATAATACTGCGAAATCAGTACTTAATGGGGAAACTGATTATAATTTTAAAAAGGCCACTAATAAACAAAGTGTTGTTTTTAATGTGCCCATGCAAGAGCATAATTATCCCCTACCCGACCCTGACATAAGCATTGCAGACCGCAACTCCTATGGCTACCTAAACGATGAAATGCTTCCCCTCTCACAAGAGCGAGCTGCTGAACTATTTGAGCAAGATTTGACCGTATATATGCTTTATGAAGATGATACCGAGGCCATGGCTTTTGAGCGTGAGGACATCGATAACCATAGCGGACTGTTTGGCATTGAAAAAAACGACTGGACTGCACTTCAAGACTATGAAGAGCTGAAAGGTGATGGCAGGCTCTCCCCTGAAATACAAGAACAGCTCTTCTTGGAGAGTACAAAGGATGCCTTTGCCATTTATCAGCTAAAAAGTGGTGAAGAATATCGTGATTATCGCTTTGAAGGACTGGAGCGTTTACAAAATGCCGGACTTGAGGTAACACATGAAAATTATGATTTTATCTATACGGCATCTATTGCTGACTTTAATGGCAGTGTAAACAGTGCCTTGAACCAGCTATACGAACAGTTTAATATAAACCACCCTACCGGATTCACCGGACATTCCCTGTCCGTCAGCGACATCATTGTCTTAAAGATAGATGATAATGTATCCTCTCATTATGTAGATAGCTTTGGCTTTCAGGAGCTGCCACAATTTTTAGAGCCTACCCCCCTTGTGCCGGATCATTTCCTGACCGGGGAAAGGATTGATACGCCACGGGGAAGTTTCTCCTTGAACTCCATGACAAAGGAACAGATGTCGGTAGCCGGTTATGGTTATCACCATTCTTCCGATGATGGCAAGCATCACATCATGGGAAACGGCACACGTGCATTTGCCATTAGAAACGAGGACAACCCCCTTCGCACTGCTGAAATGTCAACGGAGCAAAACTTCAATAAAATTGATGGCATCTTAAATAATCAACCAACTGTGGCAGAGCTTGAAGCGACCGTAAAATCAGGAGGCACAATCTCCATTTTAGACCTTGCGAATGCTGTGCAGGCAGAAAAGCGGGAAAAACGCACTTCCGTAGTTGAGCAGTTAAAGACCAAGCCGTTACAAGAGAAAGAAAAATCAAAAAAAGCACCTTCCGTGGATGCAGAAATGGAGAGATGATTATGAGCAGATTTACAGTAGAGGAAACCAATTTAATGTGCATTTATAATATCGGTTCAAGGGCAGATTTGCTCTCTGAGCTTTCTGAGATGCAGAAACACCTTGAAGCTGACGAAACCGAGCTGCTTGACCTGACCAAAACGGTTATGGATAAGCTATCAGCTATGAGTGACACTGAGTTTGAAAGTATTTCAGTAGAGCTTATCCCTGACTTTGAGGAACAGGAGGGCTAAAGATGCCAACAAAAGCACAATCCTTTGCACAGCTTGCAGAGTATACCGCTGAGCACCTGACAAGCAGCCTCGCTAACTGGACTGGATTTCTTACCACCGCAGGGCGGCTGTATAAATACCCTTACCATGAACAGCTGATGATTTACGCACAAAGACCTGATGCAACGGCTTGTGCTGATTATGAGCTTTGGAACAATAAAATGAACCGTTATGTTCGCCGTGGTTCAACAGGCATTGCGCTTCTCGATTCCACAGGTGACAAGCCAAGGCTTAAATATGTATTTGATGTTTCCGATACGGGCGGCAGAGAAAATTCTCGCCGCCCTTTCCTTTGGGAGATGCAAGACCACCACAACGAGCCAATCCTTGAGATGCTTGCAGATAAATTTGATGTAAAAGAAAGTTCTCTTTTCGAGGCATTTGACATCATTGCCCGAAATCTTTCTAAGGAGTATTATGAGGATCACAGGGAGGATATTCGGTATCTGACAGAAAACAGCTTTTTAGAGGAATATGATGAGGACAACCTCCAATCTGCCTTTGTAGATGCTGCCGCCGTAAGCACCGCCTATACCTTGATGAAGCGATGCGGGCTTGAGACAGAGGAATATTTCAGCCATGAGGATTTTCTCCCCATTTTCGATTTTAATACAGCTGATGCCGTTTGCCTTTTAGGTACAGCCGTTAGCGAACAGTCCGAGAAGGTATTCAGGCAAATAGCCATAACCATTACAAAAACAGAGCGTGAAAGGAGCAGCGAACATGAACAACATCACTTATCAGAAGAACGGAGATTATCAGATACCAAACCTGAGCATAGCCTCACAGGAACAGCCACTCGGCAAATATGGGAGGATGCGCAAAACTTACCTTCAGGAGCATCGGTCAGCTTTGTTCAACTCCCTGATCCTGAGCGAGAAACTCTATCCCCATCTGTTGGAGATAGACCAAACAGCAACCAGACGGATGGAACAGATTATGACCGATCTACAGAAAACGCAGGCACCTCCCGACAAGATGACCCATCAGATGGAATGGGTGGGATACATGAACAGCTTGAAATCGCAGGCCGAGGAACTGATACTGGCGGAGTTAATCTACAATTAACTCTTTTCCCAACAGAAGAAGAACAAATCCAGCGTATAGCAGAGAGCAAAATGCCCTCTGCTTTTTCTTTATCCTTGGCAGAGATAGAACACGAGCTTTTGCGTGGCACAGGCACGCAGGATGGAAAATTCCGTGTCCACCAGCTTTACCAAGCAATGCCTGATCGCAAAACTGCCATTGATTTTTTAAAACAGGAATATGGATTTTATGGCCATAGCCACACCTTCACCGATGGCACAAGTGGATTCGTTGATTATCAACCTTCAAGAGGCATGGTGATACAGCACTACCATTCCAACAATAAGGTGGCTTTAAAATGGGAAGATGTCGAAAAACATCTTCGTGCCTTGGTTATGGCTGACCGCTATTTAACTGCTGAGGAAAAAACCGAGCTTGAAAGCCGTGAAAAAACTTCTGCAGGACTGGATACCTCCCTGCAAGAACGTGAACTGGTGCAACCCCCTCCCATTCCATATGCCCCCGGCGATACGGTCTATCTTGAAAGTAATACTGCCTTCATCATTGAAAAAATCGGACAACATGATGTTACCCTTCGTGACCCCTCACTTTTCAATCCTATCCTTAGAGCAGAAAGCAGAGAAAGCTTCTTACAGCTATTGGAGCGCTATCCGCAGCCCAAACCCGAATACGAAAAGGCTGATAATTTCCGCATTACTGATGAACACTTAGGCGAAGGCAGCAAGCGCGAGAAATTCCAGAGAAATCTTGCTGCTATTACTACCTTGCAGGTACTTGAAAAGGAAAACCGCCCCGCTACTAAAGCGGAACAAACGATCATGTCGAAGTATATCGGTTGGGGCGGCTTATCAGAAGTCTTTGATAGGGATAACAACAGCTTCTCAGTGGAATTTGATCAACTTAAAGCAACCTTGTCTGAAGACGAATACGATATGGCACGAGCCTCCACGCTAAACGCTCACTACACCAGTCCTACCGTAATCAAGGCAATCTACAGTGCCGTTGAACGCATGGGCTTTAGCACAGGCAATATTTTGGAACCCGCTTGTGGCACTGGCAATTTTTTCGGCCTTCTCCCTGAAAGTATGGCAGATTCAAGACTCTATGGAATTGAGCTGGACAGCATCACCGGCAGGATTGCAAAACAGCTTTATCCCAATGCCAATATTGCCATAACTGGCTTTGAAAAAGCAGAGCTGCCTGACAGCTTTTTTGACCTTGCAATCGGCAACGTTCCCTTTGGCAATTATAAGCTTAACGAAAAGCGATACAATACCCAAGGCTTCCTCATTCACGACCATTTTTTTGCCAAGGCACTTGATAAAGTCCGCCCAGGCGGTGTTATTGCTTTTATTACCTCGAAAGGCACAATGGATAAGCAATCACCTGAAGTTCGCAGATACCTTGCACAGCGAGCTGAGCTTTTAGGAGCCGTCAGGCTGCCGAACAATGCTTTCTTGAAAAATGCAGGCACGGAAGTCACCAGTGATATTTTGTTTCTGCAAAAGCGTGATAGACCCATTGATGTAGATAGAGATTGGATTTACCTCGACAAAAATGAAAATGACATTACCCTGAACAGATACTTTACCGACCATCCTGAAATGATCCTTGGAACGATGGAAATGAAAAGCGGACCCTTTGGCATGGAAAGTACCTGTTCACCGATTCCCGATATTGACCTAGCCGAACAGCTAATGACAGCTATGGCAAGCATCGATGGTCATATCCCCGAAGCTGAGCTACCTGATATAGAAGTAGGCTCCTCCACTACGCTTCCTGCAGATCCTACAGTAAAGAACTTTTCCTATACCCTCATAGACGGTGAAGTCTACTACCGTGAAAACAGCCGCATGGTGCGCCCTGAGTTGAATCAAACGGCAAAGGAGCGCATTGCAGGATTGGTGAACTTAAGAGAATGTGTCAATGACCTTATCCGATATCAGCTTGAGGATTATGGCGATGATACGATCAAGCAGGAACAAGCTCACCTAAACCAACTTTATGACAGTTTTACCTCAAATTATGGACTGATTAACAGTCGTGGAAACAGTCTTGCCTTTAGCGAGGACAATTCTTATTATCTTCTTTGCTCTCTTGAGGATGTAGACGAAAACGGCAATTTGAAAGCCAAAGCCGATATGTTCACCAAGCGCACCATCAAAAAAAGAGCTGCCATTACTTCCGTTGATACTGCGAGTGAGGCATTAGCTGTATCAATAGGAGAAAAGGCGACAGTGGACATGGCATACATGGCAAAGCTCACAGGCTTACCGGAAGAACAGCTTGCCGAAGAATTGACGGGTGTTGTTTTTCGCCTGCCGGATCTCCAGAATGAAGAGAAGCCCGCCTATGTGACTGCCGATGAATACCTCTCTGGAAATGTCCGTGAAAAGCTCCGCACTGCAAAGCTGGCAGCAAGGTTATCGGATATTTATTTACCAAATGTATCTGCACTGGAGGCGGCGCAGCCAAAAGACCTTGAAGCATCTGAAATTGATGTCCGTCTTGGTGCAACTTGGGTAGACAAAGGCTATATCGAGCAGTTCATGTATGACCTGTTTGATACCCCTTGGCGGCATCAGGGAGATATTGAAGTAAAATACGCCCCTTTCACTGCTGAATGGAGCATCACCAATAAAAACAGCATCGGCTACAACAACGTGGCTGCTTATGTAACCTACGGCACTGACAGAGCCAATGCCTACCGCATTTTAGAAGACACCTTAAATCTTCGTGATATTCGTATCTATGACACCGTAACCGATCCCGACGGAAAGGAACGGAGAGTGCTCAACAAGGATGCCACCACCTTGGCACAGCAAAAGCAGCAGACTATAAAAGACGCCTTTCAAGAATGGATTTTCAAAGATGCAGACAGACGGCAAACTCTTGTCAGGCAGTACAACGAAAAATTCAATTCCATCCGTCCCCGTGAATATGATGGTCAGCACATTAAATTTGGCGGCATCAATCCCGAAATCGCCCTAAGACCCCATCAGGTCAATGCCATTGCTCATATTCTTTATGGCAACAACACCCTGCTCGCCCATGAAGTCGGTGCAGGCAAGACCTTTGAAATGGTAGCCGCAGCAATGGAAAGCAAACGCTTAGGGCTATGTCAAAAGCCGCTCTTTGCAGTACCCAATCACTTGACCGAACAATGGGCAAGCGAGTTTCTAAGGCTTTACCCCGCCTCAAATATCTTGGTAGCTACGAAGAAAGACTTTGAAACGAGAAACCGCAAAAAATTCTGTGCGAGGATCGCCACCGGAGAATATGATGCAGTCATCATTGGTCACAGCCAATTTGAGCGTATCCCCATGTCTATAGAACGGCAGGAACGCTTACTCCGTGAGCAGATTGATGAAATCATTGATGGTATTGAAGAAATCAAGGCAAGCGGTGGTGAACGTTTTACAGTTAAACAGCTTGAACGCACAAAAAAAGGACTGGAGGAACGGCTAAAGAAATTGGAGGCTCAGGAGCGCAAAGATGATGTGGTGACCTTTGAGCAGCTTGGTGTTGACAGGCTTTACGTTGACGAAGCACACAGCTATAAAAATCTGTTCCTATATACCAAAATGCGAAACGTGGCAGGACTCTCCACCTCTGACGCTCAAAAATCCAGTGATATGTTTCTCAAATGCCGCTATATGGACGAGCTGACCGGCGGAAAAGGCATTGTTTTTGCCACCGGCACACCAATATCCAACTCCATGACGGAGCTTTATACCATGCAGCGATATTTGCAGTACAACACGTTACAAAAAAACGGGCTTACCCACTTTGATTGCTGGGCAAGCACCTTCGGCGAAACAGTTACGGCTATTGAGCTTGCCCCAGAAGGCACCGGATACCGTGCAAGAACACGTTTTTCCAAGTTTTTTAATCTTCCTGAGCTGATGTCGATGTTCAAGGAAGTAGCGGATATCAAAACCGCAGACCAGTTGGACTTGCCGACCCCAAAAGTAATCTATGAAACTGTTGCCGTAAAGCCTACAGAAATTCAATCAGATATGGTAAAGGAACTGTCTAAACGGGCTGCCGAAGTCCATGCAAATAAGGTTGATCCTTCCGTTGATAATATGCTTAAAATCACCTCCGACGGTCGAAAGCTTGGGCTTGACCAACGTATCATTAACCCCCTCCTTCCTGACGATGAAGCAAGTAAAGTCAATGCCTGTGTCAACAACATCTACCGCATATGGCAAGAAGGCTCTGCGGATAAGCTGACACAGCTTGTATTTTGCGATATCTCCACACCTAAAGGAAGGGCTATGTCTCAGGACGAACGGGCGGCAAAGGCAGGTTCACAAACCATTAACGGTATTAAACTTGCAGCACTTGAGGACACCCTAGCTGATTGCGTGGCTGAAACTGGCACGATTGGTTTTAATGTTTATGATGATATTCGTAGCAAGCTGGTATCAATGGGAATGCCCCAGCATCAGGTGGCTTTTATCCATGAGGCAAATACAGAAGTGCGAAAAAAAGAACTATTTGCAAAGGTACGCAGCGGTGATGTCCGTGTTCTGCTTGGCAGTACTGCAAAGTGCGGCGCAGGCACAAATATCCAAGATCGGCTTGTAGCCCTCCACGACCTTGACTGCCCATGGCGTCCGGGAGATTTGACCCAGCGTTCAGGCAGAATAGAGCGGCAAGGCAACCTCAATGAGGAAGTCGGGATCTACCGCTATGTAACTGAGGCGACCTTTGATGCGTACCTCTGGCAGACCGTCGAAAACAAGCAAAAATTCATCTCGCAAATTATGACTTCCAAAAGTCCTGTCCGTTCCTGCGAGGATGTAGATGAGGCAGCTCTCTCCTATGCCGAAATCAAGGCTCTTTGTGCGGGCAACCCCAAAATAAAGGAAAAGATGGATTTGGATATTGATGTGGCAAGGCTCAAGCTTTTAAAATCAAACCACCAAAGCAGCCAATACCGTCTTGAGGATAATTTGCTGAAGTATTTTCCAGAGAACATAGAAAGAAATAAAGGCTACATCAAAGGCTTCGAGCAGGATTTGCAGACCCTGAAAGCGCACATCCCAAAAGACGGTGAATTTATGCCGATGGTCATTAAAAGCGATACCTTAACCGATAAGGACAACGCAGGCGCAGCACTCTTGGAGGCCTGCAAAGAAGTAAAAGGCAGTGAATCCGTGGAGATTGGCAGCTACCGTGGTTTTTCCATGCATCTATCCTTTGACAGCTTTAACAGGGAGTTTCAACTCACACTAAAGGGTGCAATAAGCCATCCTGCTAAGCTCGGTATGGATGCAAGGGGCAATCTCATTCGTATTGACAATGCTCTTGCTGCAATGCCTGAACGCTTAAAAGCAGTCACGAATCAGCTGGACAATCTCTACAATCAACAAGCTGCTGCAAAGGCAGAGCTTGGCAAGCCCTTCCCTCAAGAGCAGGAGCTAAAGGAGAAAACCGTTCGACTCTCTACCCTCGATGCTGAGCTTAATATGGATGCAGGCGGCCATGCCCCTTCCAGCGATGCTCTATGTAAAAAAGACCGACCCTCCATCTTAGAGAGCCTAAAACAGCCGCCAAAAGTTGGAAAGGAGCTAAAGGTAAAGCACGAGAAAGAAATGGAGGCACGATAATGGCAAAAAGAATACGAAATATTCAACTTCACTTTATGGTGACGGAACAAGAACGCAGTTTTATAGCAGAAAAAATGGAACAGCTCGGCACAAAAAATTTAGGAGCCTATCTCCGCAAAATGGCGGTGGATGGCTATGTCATACAGCTTGATTTATCCGATATACTGGAACTGGTAAGCCTCCTTCGTCGAACCAGCAATAGCTTAAACCAACTCACCAAGCGAGTGCATGAAACAGGCAATATCTACGATGATGACATTGAAGAATTAAGAGTAAGCTATGACAAGCTTTGGGAGACGGCAGATGAAATACTCTGCCGCCTTTCTACAATTTAAATTCCATATCATGGACAGAAAGAAAAAGCTTTGGTACGCTTATCTCATAGAAATGGAGGTCGGTTTTTATGCGAATACTGCTTAAAATATTGTTGTTCCCTGTAACCCTTATGATATCTGTCGTTTTACTTGTGTGCCAGTTTGTCTGTATATTTAGCTCGATGCTGCTTTCAATTTTAGCATTTTTCTTCTTCGCACTTGGACTGGCAACAATGCTGATTCTGGGCGAAACAAAACAAGGCATAAGCGCATTATTCATTGCCTTTCTCATCAGCCCTTATGGAATCCCCATGCTCGCTGCTTGGCTCATCGGCACAGTGGGTGGAATCAATGAAAGGCTAAAATCAATTTGATGATATAAGGGTGACAAAAGTATTTTTAGGATTTCTTCCTTAAATGACGCAAAGCAGGAGCATTCTCATAAAACAAAGTCGCAAAAGCCGTTTATTTACTCTTGTTTTGATTATTATGCTCCTGCTATTTTATTCTCTTTGCATTTTTTTAATTTGTTGTAGTGCAGCATTTGCTTTTCCAAGTAAGGATTTTACTTCTGGGCTTGTATCGCATTTGAAAAGTCCGTTTACAACTGCTAGAAACTCCATATTTATTGATTCATATCCGAAATTGCTCTCAATCCTTTTGGTCAATGAGTCTACAACATATTCCCAAAATTCCTGGCTCAGAAAATCTGTCCTTAGCTCCATTAAATCCGTTTTATCACCTGTTGACTCAAAGATTCTTTCATAATATGGATTTACAAGCCAATATGCTACTTGAAGTGGACGATTTTTCTCAATAGAGTCATAGTCCGATATGATTTTATCTCCAATCATATCGTTGAACATTGCTCCAAAATGTGGATGCTCCCCAGATTTAATTAACTTAGTATACCGTGCTTTATAATCTGATATAAAACGATGCATTTTATCGGTTTCACTTTTACGTGATAGCATATGAACTAAAATGCTTAGATCGAGCAGCAACTCGTAAGCAAATATCTCAGCCGATATTCCATTATTGAAAAGAGTTTTGTAATTACCATGCGCAATACGATTGCGAATTATGTTGTTGAAATAGTACATGAAATATTCAACTACTTCAGGATATATGTCGACCTGTATATCTTGTAAATGTTGGATTTTTTCTTTTAGAACATCGTTTATGTGAATTGTCATACTTGTAAACCGATTAAACGTAGTAGCGTCTTTCAAAAAATCCCCAAACATCCCTTCTATTTGCAACGGAATAATATGATTGAATATTATAAAGTCATTGGATTTAAACAGAGTCAAACTTTTAAGTAATACCTCTTTCCTTTCTCTTAGACAAACACTTAATTCAATCAAGTTAGATAATTCATTTATTACATCGTGATCCTGTACATATTGCCTTAATGTATTTAGATATAATTGAGAATTAGAATTTTTATGTGTATAAAGTTCGTCAACAGAAGGAATTTTTTCTTTGGCAAGATTAAGATCACTCACTCGTTCTTCATCACTTTTAATATGAATAGAACGATGCCAATTCCTGTGCAGAGCATCAATAGCAGTATATAGTTTCACTTTGAAAAACAAGGCGTGCGGTCTATCTAAATGATCACCTGCAATTTCGAGAGCCTCTTTATAAAATGAAAATTCAAGGGCAGCATCAATCATAGTATCCTTCGACAGATTTAGGGCCAAGCCCTGAAGAGTCTCGCTGATACTTTGTGGTTCTTTTAAATTACAGAAACGGTTCAATTGCCTTTCCACGTGTTGTTTTGAGAATAATATCATTTCTTTCTGTGTTCTCAATTCATTACACTTTTTATGGTACTCTTGTAAAAGATTTTCTTCGGTAGCTAAATCCCTAATTAAAGAAAGACTTGGTGTTTTTGATTCTAAAGATGCTATACTGCCTTTTGTTGATAAAAGTTGAGAATCAATAATATTGATTCTCGTATTTACCTTATGTAAAAACGAATTATACAGTTGAACGAATATTTTGTCGTATTCTTCCTGAATTATAATAAGCTTATCCTTTGGCAATTCTTTTATGCCAATCATGTTGCACAGAGATACATAGAAATCATCTGGAGTACTAATTTCTATTTTTAGAACAGATTTAATGACCGTGTTAAGCAGTCTGTTGTTTGCACCGTCAACACTCTCAACAGCTTTATTGAAATAAAACTCACCTAACTCCTGAACCGTAGATTTAAGAAATATTTCTGAATCAATACAATCATATAAATCGATTTTTATGTATCTATATAGGTTTTTGCATATATCTTTTTCATTTTCTGACAGCATAATAATTCCCCTTCCGTAAAGTATTATATTAGAATATTTTACCATATTGCAGGCCTTAAAGACAGCCATTAGATTTTAATATAGGAGGTGTTATCCTGGCTACCACACGTTTAATTTCTATGCACCAAAACAAAGGCAAATCCATTGCGGATTGCCTTGCAGATCGTACCGATTATGCGAAAAATCCAGACAAGACAAACGAGGGCGAATACATCAGCTCTTATGAGTGCGACCCCAAAACCATACAGGGAGAATTTCTCCTTTCAAAAAGGCAGTATTCTGATATTACAGGCAGGCAGCAAGAGAGCGATGTGATAGCCTATCAGATACGCCAGTCCTTTAAGCCGGATGAGGTTTCACCTGAGCTTGCCAACAAAATCGGCTATGAATTAGGTATGAGCTTTACAAAAGGAAACCATGCCTTTATCGTTGCAACTCACATTGACAAAGCCCATATTCACAATCATATTATCTTTAATTCAACTTCCTTGGACTGCACAAAAAAGTTCAGGGATTTTTTAGGCTCCGGGAAAGCAGTCCGCAAAATTTCTGATCGCCTATGCTTAGAAAACAGTCTGTCTATCATCGAAAATCCAAAGCGTGGAAAGAATCATTATGGCAAGTGGTTAGGCGATAAAAAGCCGCTCTCCCACTCTGAAAAGCTACGCCGGATTATTGACGAAATCCTTACAAAAAAGCCTACGAATTTCACAGTCTTCTTGGAAGAAATGAAACTGGCAGGCTATGAAATAAAACAAGGAAACCACCTGTCCTTCAAGGGTGAAAATCAGAAGAAATTCATTCGCCTGCGTTCTCTCGGTAATGATTATTCAGAAGAAGAAATCAAGGCAATTATCAGTGGCGAGAAAGCTCAGGCTACAAAGAAAGACCTCCACCAAAAGCCTCAGCCCCGTGTCAATTTACTTGTGGATATACAGGCGAAATTACAGACCGGCAAAGGTGCAGGCTATGAACAGTGGGCTAAAATTTTTAACCTCAAGCAGATGGCACAGACTATAAACTTCTTAACGGAAAACAAGCTTCTTGCCTATGAGGATTTAGAGAAAAAATCACAGACCGCCACCAACAATTTCAATCAACTTTCTACGGAAATCAAGGCTGCGGAAAAGCGTATGGCAGAGATTGCGGTACTGAAAGCTCACATCATCAATTACGCAAAAACCCGTGATGTTTATACTGATTACCGCAAAGCAGGCTACTCCAAAAAATTCTATGAAGAACATACTGCCGACCTTCTATTACACAAGGCGTCTAAGGCGGCCTTCGATGAGCTTGAACTGAAAAAACTGCCAACGGTTAAGTCTCTGCAAGCCGAGTATGCCGAGCTGCTTTCCAAAAAGAAACAAGCCTATGGGACATACCACGCTGCAAAGAAAGAAATGCAGGAAGTATTGACCGCAAAGGCAAATATAGACCGGCTTTTACAGAGTGAAGCACCTGCAAAAGAGAACGAAAAGACACAGAATCAACGATAGTATTGCCTATGCTTTTTCAGCTCACGCAATGAGCGCAGCCACACAATTTATTGTGTGTTCAGTGGGGATTGGGGATGCTCCCCAACAAGCAAAATTGCAAGGTGTGTACCACCTTGCCCTGCTTGCCACGATTGTTTCCAGAAAAAACAGGACATTAAGACAGTACAATTTCTCTTCAACTACGCCTCTTTTTATCCCACTTCATTAAATTGTAGTCATTTATCACATAATGTTGTGAGTTTCTTTACTGATTTGCTATTAATTCTTGTAAGTTTACGATATCTGGTTTATAATGTAATGGTTATTATAATGCCCGGATTACAATGCCCGCAAAGCAAAAGTCGGTGATAAAAGAGGGATGAATATGAATATCAGTTATAAGAAATTATGGATTGAGCTTATCAAGCGAGATATCAAGAAAAGTGATTTGAGAAAGCTAACCGGATTATCGGCAGGAACAATCACAAAGCTGAATAAAAACGAACCTGTTTCTGTTGCCGTATTGCTATCAATTTGTGAAGTTTTACAATGTGACATCGGTGATATTTGTTCAGCGGTTTCAGATGGCAATGTTACAGAAAATAATTGAAGTATTCAGCGGAAAGGAGTGTTCACATGGGAAACGTAATCGCTTCAACAGAGCAAATGATTGAAAAAATCAACGATGTTCTAAAATCAAAAAGGAATGCCGTTGTTAATATTGTAAATGACAAGCTGACACTGTCAGTTTTTGCATTACTCGAACAAAATCTTAAAAATGTAAAGGAGATAAACTTTGTAATCAGAGATACAAAGTTTGTCCCTGAGAAATCTGAAATATCGCATGAGTTTGAAATGGCTCCAACGGATATCTTATACAATTCCTATGATATTGTCGAAAAAAACAAATTGAAGCACTTTGCAAAAGCAAAGGCTATGCACGATTTTATCAAGGCGAATGTAAATGTTAAAAGGGCAAACCCTAAAACCAAAATAGGTGGAAATATCATCATTATTGATGATGATTTTATGATACAAGGATCATCCTCCTTGGAGGTATCTCCAAAGAAAAGCAAAAACTCTTACAGGAATATCAATTTTGACACGATGCTCAATGGCACGATGGACAAAGATCAAATACTTTCGGCATTAAACATATTCAATCAAATCTGGTTTAACGATCAGGTTTCTTCGGATTACAAAGAAGAATTGTTGCAGAGTTTGTCCTTTGTTTATAAAGAACATTCCCCTGAATTTCTGTACTATTATACCCTCAACGAACTGTTTGGATATCAAATAGATAGCGGTATAGAAAGATTCGAAAGAGACAGCGAAAGATTCAAAAAGACTGAAATATGGCAATCGCTTTATGATTTTCAGAAGGACTGTGTTGTATCTGCCATTCAAAAGCTGCAAAAATATAGAGGCTGCATCATAGCCGATTCAGTTGGTTTAGGTAAAACTTTTGAAGCCCTCGCTGTTATAAAATACTTTGAAATAAAGATGGATAATGTTTTGGTTCTCACCCCTGCGAAGCTCTATGACAACTGGAACTCATTCCGTGGTACATACAAGGACAGTTTTTTGAATGAGATTTTTAATTACAGGATTATGTTTCACACAGATTTGTCCAGATACAAAGGCATGTCTCAATCTGGACAAGACCTAAAGCGATTCGACTGGGGCAATTATGACCTTGTCGTCATTGATGAATCACACAATTTCAGAAACAGAAATGACCGTTACGATGACAACGACCAATTGATTATGACAAGGTATGCCAGACTTATGCAGGATGTAATCAAAAGAGGCAAAAACAATACCAAGGTGCTTCTCCTTTCTGCCACTCCTGTTAACAATAGCTTGGTAGACCTTAAAAACCAGATTAGCATCATAACCGGCGATAGAGATTTCGCTTTTCAGGATGAAGGCATCTCCAGCGTGGAGAACCTTCTCAGGAAGTCCTCTGCTGTTATCAATCAATGGGAAACTACTCCCAACCATAATAAAAATGATTTGTTAGACAGCCTTCCTTCGGACTTTTATAAGCTCCTTGAGCTTATGACTATTTCCAGAAGCAGAAAGCATATTACCAGCTATTACGGCAACAGCAGCGTTGGCAAATTTCCCAGTAAAAACAAGCCGGAAACCAGACGCCCTGAAATTGATACTCATGAAGAACTCCTAAAGTTTGCTGATACAAATGAATTGCTAGAATCCCTTGAATTGTCGGTGTACACGCCTACAAAATATATTAAAAGCGAATACCAGAAAATATATGCTGAGAAATATAGCTTGAAGGGAAAACGTGGCGGAAAAATGGACTTCCAAACCCAGTCTAAGGGTATGATTGTCATGCACCGTTTCAATCTCTTTAAACGCTTGGAAAGCTCGGTCTATTCCTTTGCGGAAACCATCAGAAGATTGATGGAAAAGATTGATAGAACCATGGAAATACTTAATCGAGGCGGATTTGTTGACGAGGAAACAGGCACAGCCGATGAAGAATATGAATACCTGGAAGGCAAATATGAAATTGAAGTTGCCCACCTTCGTGTTGCGGATTATCTGTACGATTTAGAGGGCGATAAAATTATCCTTGAAAAAATATACAATGATGCAAAGAGCATTTTAGATGAAAATAGAGATTTGAAAATCCGCACCCTACAAGACGAAATTGTTAAAAAAGTAACGCAGATGCCTTACAACAGCGGCAACAAGAAGATTATCGTATTCACTGCTTTCTCAGATACAGCAGAATACATATATCAGCAAATTGCAGACGAGCTTAAGAAAATCCACTTACACACTGCCTGTGTGACAGGCAAAGGCGTAAAGACAAACAACAAACATGTGGATAATGATTTTAATTCCCTGCTCTGCGCCTTCTCTCCAAAATCAAAAATGAAAAAGGAGATTCTGGCGGATAAGCAAATTGATATCCTTATTGGTACAGATTGTATTTCGGAGGGTCAAAACTTGCAGGATTGCGATACGGTTATCAATTTTGACATCCAGTGGAATCCCGTATCCTTAATACAAAGATTCGGTCGAATTGACCGTATCGGCAGCACCAACGAACGTATTCAAATGATTAACTTCTTCCCTAACCTTGAGCTGAATGAATACTTAGGTTTGGAGCAGCGAGTAAAAGGAAAGATGACAACCTTGAATATTGTTTCCACCGGCGATGAGGATTTCTTGTCCCCTGAAATGAACGACTTCAACTTTAGAAAGAGGCAACTCGAACGCTTGAAGGATGAAGTCATTGACATTGAAGATGCCAATGAGAATATCTCTCTTACCGACCTGAATATGAACGAATACCTGTATGAATTGTCCGATTACGTGAACAACACTCCGGCAATAAAAGGTGTGCCTAATGGGCTATATTCTGTAACAGACGGTGAAAAGCAAGGTGTTTTATTCTGCTTTAAGCATAGCAATGATGATCAAAAACCTAAGTCTGACAGCTCTCTGTACCCCTACTATTTGCTTTACCTTGATAATAACGGGGAAGTGCTCTATGGGAATGGCAAGGCTCGTGAAGTGGTTAAGCTCTTTAGAAAGCTCTGCTATGGAAAAAACTTACCTGTTCAGCCCTTGTTTGACCAGTTCTTTCAGAAAACAAACAATACAAAGGATATGAAGATTTATTCCGAGCTTCTCAACAAGGCGGTACATTCCATCAAGGGTGAAGAAGAAGAAAAAGCCTTCCAAGCCACCTTTGACTTTGGCGGATTCAACAATGCTTTTGCTGAAGAAACGACAGATGACTTTGAGCTGATTTCATTTTTGGTGGTGGAATGATTATCACATAATTCCCAATAATACCGGTAATATCAGGAGGTACCTAATGCCAATATCCTTAACAAATATTAGAGTGAATAACTTCAGATCATTGGAAAACATTGATTTAACAATCAATAAAACCAATATTATCATAGGACAGAATAATTGTGGAAAATCCAACCTGCTCAAAGCAATAAATATTGCTTTTGGTAACGTTCGAGATATTTCTGAATCTGATATTTTTATTTCATCAGAGGAAAGAATTTCAAGCACTAAAACAGCAACAATAGATATTTTATTGAAGCCAGTAGACTTAGAAGGTACTTTTCAAAAAACATTTTCTGATTTCTGGATAAGTGTATTTACAGATTCTTGGATTACACCTGACGAAACCAACGGAGATTACGTCGGAATTAGAACTGTCCTTCAATACGATATAAGAAAAGATGACTATATTATTGTCAAAAAGCCTATTCAGGAATGGAATGATTCTATTGAAACATCAGTTGTTGGTGCAAAGAAAAGCTTTGGAAATGATATGGTTGATTCATTGACATCTTTTTATATGGATGCTCATCGTGATGCTGTTGAAGATATCAAAAACAGAAAATCATTTTTTGGTAAAGCTACGTCTCAAAGTGATTTATCAGATCAGCTAACTTCGGAATTAGAAGGACAGCTAAACTATATAAATTCAGAAATTGTTCGAAATATACCTGCGCTGCAACAAACAAATAGAAGAATGTCTTCTATAGGTAAAACAATGGGTTCATCAACAGGTACTGTGGAAATTGAACCCCTCGCTAGAAAAATTTCTGATTTGCACAAAGGAATGGACATTGTATATAAAGACGGCGTAGCTGCTCAGTTTTCCATATCACAACACGGAATGGGAACACGAAGTTGGATATCTTTTTTAACACTAGGTGCTTATGTAGATTGGCACAACGAAAAACTTAAGCAAGATGATGAAGATGCTGAAAATTATACAATGTTGACAATGGAAGAACCCGAGGCGCATTTACACCCTCAAGCTCAACGTCAACTGTACTTTCAAATAAGTGAATTTGATGGGCAGAAAATTATTAGCACTCACTCTCCTAGCGTTCTTGCTCAGGCAGACCTAAGGGATATTATTTATATTAATAAGCAGCAAGGTAAAACTAGTGTGAAGCGTTTTAATGTAGGTCAATTTACTCCGGAAGAATTGAATCGAATAGAGCGAGAAGTTATCAATACAAGAGGTGAATTGCTGTTCTCTAATGCTATTGTTCTATGTGAAGGTATAACCGAAGAACAAGCCTTACCTATATACTTCAAAGAATACTTCGGAGTTGAAGCAATTTGTAGCGGTATAAATATAATCGGAATTGGCGGTCAGAATTACAAAACATTTCTAAATTTAATTAAAGACCTTGATATCCCTTGGTTTATTTTCAGCGATGGTGAAACTGAAACCAAAAAGACTGTTAAAAAAGCCGTCGGCGTTGAAAATATTGAAGAATTGAACAGCATGTCAAACATTGTTATTTTAGACAACGAAAATGATTATGAAAAATATTTAATATCTGACGGTTATAGGGACATTATTATTTCTGCAATAAATGAGTGCGAAAATGATGAAGAATATTTTGCTAACTATATTCTTACTAAAAATCATACATCTATGGGTAGAGAACGTACTAATGATCCTACGTGTGGTACTTGTCAGCAACATATATATAAGGACGTTTTAAGGGATTTCGATGGTGAAGGTGGATTGGAACGTGCATTATATGATTGTTGTACCGGAAAAAAAGCGAAAGCGAAATATGCTACATATGTGGCTGAAAAAATAGTGTCACAGCAAGACGTTACCAAACGAATTCCATCGAAAATTAATACTCTTTTAAAAGAAATTGGGCGTCTTTTAGATTTAACAGAAAAGGAGGATTACAGAACTCATGAAGTTATCGAATAAGCAAGAACAAATTGTTAAGCATGTGGAAGGGGCTATTCTAGTCAAAGCAGGACCGGGAAGCGGAAAAACACGAGTCCTCATAGAAAGGATTAAACATCTTCTTCTATCCAAAAAACGTTGTAAAATTTTAGCACTTACATTTAGTAACCTCGCTGCTGATGAAATGAAAAATAGACTTAAGGAAGATACTTTAATCAGTGATTTAGCTGAAAATGTTACCGTAGGCACTATCCATTCGTTTTGTTTAGATTTAGTGCAAAGCAGAGGCAACTTAATTGGCTTAGGAAAAGAACTGATGATTTTTGAAAGCAATTCAGATCAGCTTTCAATATTGCGAGATGTTTTCTCCAGCGATCCTCAACTAATGACAATATTAAAGTCAAAAGAAAAGCCTACCGCTTTTCTACAAAAATGCTTGTCTCTAATTTCCGAACAAAAAAAGAAATTCATTTCGCCAGAAATGTGTGAAATGAACGAACCATTTCCAGTAATCTATCGTGAATATAATGAACGTTTATTGAGCCAAAATGCTTTAGATTTTGATGACATACTGTTTTTTGCATACAAAATTCTTACAGAAAACCCTTCCGTTGTGAATTTATATACCTCGCTATATAAGTTTGTATGTGTAGACGAAGCACAGGATTTGAATTTTGCACAATATCAAGTTATCAAAGCACTCTGTGGAGATAAGTGCAAAAATATAATGCTTGTAGGAGACGAAAATCAGTCGATATATGGGTTCAATGGGTCAGATAGCACTTTAATGTCTGAAAAGTTTGTTAAGGACTTCAAGCCCACTATTTACTTGTTGAATGAAAACTATAGATCTGCAAAAACGATTGTAAATTTTGCGAATAAATTAGGAAATTACGATAGCGTCTCCAATTATGTTTATTCAGGAGAATTAAAGGCATATTCTTTTTCGGATGAAAAATGTGAAGCTCAATTTGTATTAGATAGAATTAAGGAATTACTATACAGCGGTCATCCTGACATAGAAAATGGGTTAAGTTATGATTCTTTTTCAGTTATTGCACGAAACAAATATGTACTCTCGCCTTTGGAAACTATTTTTTCAGAACTTAATATTCCATTTGTTTATAAAAAAAGCTCAAATGGCCTTGAGAACGAATCAGACTACATGAAAGTATTTGAATTAGGAATCAGAATATTGTTAAATCCGAAAGATATTGTTCATTTAAGAGAATTGTGCAAAATTACTGACCGAAAATCATCTGGAATTGTTAGTGATGATAATTCAATAGCAATCTTAACACAAGCTATAGAAAATACAGCATTCACTGACTTGCTCTCTTGTTTTCAATCGTTAAATAAAGAGGAAATTAATTTCTCTAAGGTTTTACTGCAACTTAAAGAACAACTTCCTGCAAACATGTCGGATGAAGAGAGATATCTAATTATTAACGATATTGAGCAATGGGATAAGCATTGGAAAAAGTACTCTGGCCAAGTACAGCGTGAGAATAGAACACTACTCTCTTTTAGAAATTATATATCCCTTGGGAAAACTCAGGACACCTCTTCTTCCAAAGGAATTTCCTTGCTTACCGCACATATGTCTAAAGGTTTACAGTATGATGTAGTTTTCGTTATTGGACTATCTGAAGGCACATTCCCAGACTATCGTGCAGTTAGCGCCGGTGGTTCAGAAATGGAACAAGAAAAGAATAACATGTACGTTGCCGTAACAAGAGCCAAACGTCTATGCTATCTTTCCTATCCTAGAAGCAAAAAAATGCCTTGGGGCGATAATAAACGGCAAACTCCGTCAAGATTTTTGAAAGATATAGATATTCTTGAATCTTAGATTATGTTAGAGTTTGCTTTTAACTACAAGGTGGTGGAATGATGTTTAACTTACCCGATAAATATAAAGTCGGCAAAAAAATACCCATGAAGGATTTGATCCCTAAAGAGTATAAATCCGATGTAAAAAAGAAAATCAAAGAAAGTGTCAAAGCTGTGATCTTGCGCTATCAAATCATGGGAGAGGACATCCCTTCTTTAGTCAATGATGAATACAATTTTCAAGTGATTCAGTTTTATGATTTTGAGTTAACTGATATCAAAAAGGCTGCCTTCATTGCGAACTTGTACCAAGAGATTATCAAATCTCCTTGTGTGATCAAATTGCATGATGCCAACAACGAAGCATACTCTTTCGCACTAAAAAGATTGAATCAAAATGATAGTACGCAAATTGTGGTTACAGACAAGGTTCTTACAGCCTTTTACCCCATTGCTCTACCCAGTTCAGATAAAAATACACTACTTAGGGAGCTGGCCTACGAAAATATTAAAAACCATGACAATAAAGGTGCTTTTTATTTTGAATCTTTCCTACGAGCCTATATTTTGACAAATGACAAGGTGTACGCAGATTCAAAATCATTTTTATCTAAACCAATATGGTACAGCTTTAGTAAAGCGAAAAACGTTTATTCACTACTAAGCACGCTCGCTAGCACTAAAGACAAGATACAAAAGGCCATTACTAATAGTGAGAAAATGAAGCTGAATCAAGAAATAAGACAAACTATATCAGAACTAGACAAACTATAAACATGGAGGAAAAATAAATGGACTACTCAAAAGTACCTCAGGAAATAAACAACATTGTCGGCGACAATGTAAAGCTACTCGCGCAGCTATTCCCCTCTGCTGTTAAAGATGGACAAGTTGACCTTGAAGCATTAAAAGAAGAGCTTGGGCAATTTGAAGAAGTGGACAAAGAAAAATACGAGCTTACTTGGGCTGGCAAGCAAGACGCAAAGAAAAAAGCTCAAGAAGATGTCTATAATAGAACACTTAACTATATCGAATCAGATAGCAAGAACCCTGAAACTACTGAAAACCTCTATATTGAGGGCGATAACCTTGAGGTTCTAAAGTTGCTTCGTCAAAACTATTACGGCACCATTAAAATGATTTATATTGATCCACCATACAACACGATTAAGTCCGTATAATGGTGTAAAAAGGAATTTCAAATAAAACGAGCCAAAATGCTCAACCTCGGTTAAAATATTGTTACCACAACAAATACCTAATCGAGGAGATGAACATATGGCTCAATTAAATATTACATTGGAAACCGAACTTTTGCACGGACTTTTTTCAAAAGATAAACGAGATGATGCTTTTGCTAAACTGCTTGAAGAGATTCTCAATCAGGTCCTTAGTGCTCAATCCACAGAACAACTGGGTGCGGAGCCTTACGAACGCTCTGGCGACCGTACAGCTTACCGTAATGGATTTCGGGAGCGAGAGCTGACCACTCGCATCGGAACCATCACGTTGAAGGTCCCAAGGCACCGGAATGGGAATTTCAGCACGACCATGTTTGAGCGGTATCAGCGAAGCGAGCAAGCCCTTGTCCTTGCCATGATTGAAATGGTCATCAATGGAGTCTCTACAAGGAAAATCGAGAATATCACCGAAGAGCTTTGTGGAAAATCCTTCTCTAAATCCATGGTTTCCGAACTTTGCAAAGGGCTGGATCCGGTTGTTGATGGGTTTCGAAATCGCCCTTTGGAAACGGATTATCCCTTTCTTCTTGTGGATGCTATCTATATCAAGGTGAGAGAAAATCATCGTGTAAGATCTAAGGGTTTACTCATCGCTGTCGGTGTCAACGAAGACGGAGGGCGGGAAATCATCGGCTTCCATCTAGCAGACAGCGAATCAGAAACCAGTTGGGGCGAATTCTTCCAATCGTTGAAATCCAGGGGATTGAAAGAACCGAGGCTGATCACTTCTGACAATCATGCTGGCCTTGTGGCCGCCGTACGAAGACACTTCCAGGGATCCAGCTGGCAACGATGTCAAACTCATTTCTCAAGGAACCTTCTGGATAAAACACCTAAATCCCTGCAGCCTGCATTGAAGGAGGACCTGCGCCAGATCTATGAAGCAACGGATGAAGAGAGTGCCAGAGCTGCAAAACAACGAATTATTCAGCAATACGAAGCTGCCGCACCCAAAGCGATGGATCTCCTTGACCAGGCATTTGATGATATCACTGCGGTACTGAGTCTGCCTTTAAACATACGAAAGCGTCTCAGGACCACCAATGGGGTGGAGCGGCTGAATCAGGAAATCCGGCGTCGGGAGCGGGTAATCCGGATATTCCCCAACGAATTATCAGCCATTCGACTGATGGGAGCGCTCCTCATCGAGCACGATGAAAAATGGTCTTCTGGTAGGATTTATCTGAACCTGGATACCTATCATCAGGCTTGCTCAGGCACTTCCAATAATGAACAGCAAGCGGCATAAGCAAGAAATTCTAGAAATAGATATTGTACCAGGTTTCCTGGTTTAACATAGAATCTGATGTACCCGAGGTAATTTACACACTAAAATGGACTTGACTATACAACACTGATGGTGATTTTGTTTATAATGATAAGTTTAAAATCAGTAAAGAAGAAAGTGACATTCTAGAAGGTTCTCGTGATGAATCTGGCAACGCATTGCAAAAAAACTCAAAATCATCTAACCGTTTCCATGCTAATTGGCTGAATATGATGTATCCACGATTAAGGGTAGCGAAGGATTTGTTGACCGATGATGGAGTAATCTTTATCAGTATAGATGAACATGAATACAGTAATCTAAAAAAAGTATGCGATGAGATTTTTGATGAAGCTAATTATTTTGGAGATATTACTTGGGAATCTACTACACAACCGATAAATGCTGGTTCAGCTAAGTTCGGTTTACAGAAAAAAACTGAGCCAATATTAATATATTCTAAAAACAAGAGTAACGTGCCAGGTTTTAATGTAGAAGAAGTTAATAGTGACTTATCCTATCCCCACATTGGAAAACATGGTGCATGTAGATTTGAAATAATAGAGAAATCCGATGCTGGAAGCTATAATAGACCTACTATGAAATTCCAAATTCTAGGCCAAAATCCTAGAGAAGGCAAACGCTGGCAGATCGGAGAAGATACCGCTCGTCTTTTGGAAAAGGAAGGCAAAGTAGAAATAGTTGATGGTATTGTTAAAAAAGCTATATACCCAGAAGATGAGTTAGATAAAATACAATTTAAACCTTTTTGGTCATTGTTCAGTGCCTCAGAATACGGAACCGCACAGACAGGAAAAGACGAGTTAAATACTATAATGAGGACACCTGTTGGATTTGATACTGTAAAATCAATATCACTAATCAAAAAACTATTATTCCATATGGGCAAAGAATATACAGTTCTCGACTTTTTCTCTGGTTCTGCCACTACTGCCCATGCTGTTATGCAACTTAATTCTGAAGATGCTGGAAACAGGAGATTTATTATGGTTCAGCTACCTGAAGAAACTGGCGAAAACAGTGATGCATACAGAGCAGGATACAAAGATATATGCGAACTTGGCAAAGAGCGTATCCGTCGCGCAGGCGAAAAAATAAAGCAAGAAATCGAGGCAAGCAATACTAAGCTTAAAATCGGTGAAGAAATCCAAAAAGCTCCTGATATAGGCTTTAAAGTATTCCGTACAGCGGATACCAATATCAAGTGGAACTTGTATGATACTCTAGGACAGCTTGATACCAGTGCAATAACCCATACCCCTGACCTTGCTGACTTTACATTGGGCTTTACTGACATTGACGTTGTATATGAAGTGATGCTTCGCCAAAAAGATGTACCTCTCTCTTCTAGCTTGGAAACACTAACTGACATTGGTCACCGAACCTATTTGTACGGAAGCACATATTTGATTTGTCTTGAAACCGAGATTACTGAAGTGTTAATTGATAAATTGGCTGCCCTTGATCCATTGCCTATTAAGTTCGTCTTTAGAGATTCTGCTTTTAAAGATGATATCAACCTGAAAGATGAAACTTTTAGGAGACTTAAAAATCTGATTGAAAGAAATTCAGGGCTTGCGAAAAAGGCATATACCGTAGAATTCTTATAAGGAGGAAGTATCCATGGCAAAAAGAATTGCGTTCCAATTCGACGATGAATTGGACTATCAGCTTAAAGCAATCCACTCCACCGTGGACTTGTTTAAGGGACTTCCTCGCCAAACAGATGGAATATATCGACCAAACCGCACCAAGAAGGTTGGCGAAGGAGATCCCGTAAGGAACCAGAGCATTGTAGCGGGCAGTAGACTGCTTCAAAATCTAAGACAGGTGCAACTTGACAACAAGTTGTTCGCAGATAATGTACTTGAAAACAATAACTTTTCAATTGAAATGGAGACAGGTACAGGTAAAACATATGTGTATCTACGAACCGTTTTAGAATTATACAAAGAGTATGATTTTAAGAAATTTATGATTGTTGTGCCAAGCATTGCCATCCGTAAAGGTGTTGAAAAGTCCATCGATCAGTTAAGAGATCACTTTAAAAGACTTTATGATGTTGATTTGTCCAAACACAGCTTTATATATGACAATAACAACCCTAAAAAAGTTAGTTCAAGCCTTGTGGAAACAAATGACTTAAGCATCTGTGTCCTGAATATTCAAGCCTTTAACAAGGACAACAATAAAATCCGTAGTGAAGATGAATACGGTCAGGTTTTGTGGGATGATATCAAATATATTAAGCCGATAGTGATCATTGACGAGCCACAAAAAATCGAAGGTCAAAAAGGGAAAAAATCAAAGTCATTACAAGCCATTGATGATATTGAGCCATTATTTGTCCTCCGTTATTCAGCCACCCACAAACAACTATACAATCAGATTTATAAACTTGACTCCTATGCCGCTTATAAAAATGATTTGGTCAAGAAAATTACAGTCAAGACTGTAAACGGAGTTATTGAACGTGATTACCCCTACATTCGTTATGTAGCTTTCACAAAAGACTTGAAGGCAAGAATAGAAATGTTCTCACAAAAGCAAGGCGATTCTATACGCTTCAAAACCTTCGAAGTTTCAGCAGGTGCTTCACTTGAGGATTTATCGGGTGGTCTGATACAATATCGAAATATGCGTGTGGCAGAAGAACCCCATAAGCTCAAGCCATTAAAAATAGCTACCACGGATGGTACGATAACCCTTGAGCTTGGTGAAAGCAACAATGGATTAGAAGATAATGAAGCTACCCGCATTCAAATCAGACTTGCTATCAGAAATCACTTTGAAAAGCAGTTTTCAATTTTAAAGAGCGGAAAGAAAGTTAAAGCTTTGACCCTTTTCTTTGTGGATGCAGTTAGCAAGGTTAGAGATAATACCCGTCCTGATGGACGCGGTGAGTATCTGCGCATTTTTGATGAAGAGTATCAAAGTGCGATAAACAGCTACGAAAAGCAGCTTGCAAAATATAAAGAGTATTTCCCCGAGCACCAAGACATTTTAAAAGTGCGTGAAGGCTATTTTGCCATCGATAAAAAAAACAATGAAGTAGAAATTGAAGATTGGGACGACAGCAAAAGCGAACTAGATGTAAAGGCTAAATCCCAGGAAGATATTGATCGTGGAATCAGCTTGATTCTTGAGAAGAAAGACGAACTTATCTCCTTCGAAGAACCACTGAGCTTTATCTTCTCGCATTCAGCGCTTCGTGAGGGTTGGGATAATCCAAATGTATTTACCCTTTGTACACTAAAAAACGGGAGTTCTGATATTGCTAAGAAACAAGAGATTGGACGTGGCTTAAGGCTTCCGGTAGATATCACAGGCAACCGCTGCTTGGACTCCGAAGTTAACGAGCTGACAGTTATTGCAAACGATAGCTATGAGAATTTTTCAAGAGTTCTGCAAGAAGATTTCAATCAAAATATGAATTTTAACAAAAATGAAGTAACAGCCGATATCCTGACTGTCACTCTTGAAAAAGCAGGCGTTCCAAAAGAAAAGATTACCGCTGAGTTGGTTGACACCTTCAAGCAAGAGCTAATGCGTAAAGGCATCTTTGACAGCAATAATATCCTTAGCAAAAACGTGGAGCAAACTTCAAAACTCCTTGAAAGTCTTGTTTTTGAGAATGAAGTATTAAATGAACACACCCTATTGCTGAAAGAAAATTTTGTAGAGTACATGGTTCAGAAAGGTTCTCAGCGCATTGAAATTAAAAATGGTGATAATGAACCTTATGTAAATGCGATTCGTGCTTTTGTATCTCAAGAGGAGTTTCAGCAAATTTACTTTGGACTGAGTAGCAATTTGACCAAACGGACGATTTACAAATGTAATGTAGATAAGGACAAGTTCATTTCAGACTGCATCGAGGAAATAAACACTTATCTGCAATTCTTTAAAGTCAATAAGTCTGTTAATATAGCAACAGGCAAGGCTGGATTTAACGATGCCCAGATGTTTGAAATGGTAAAATCAGGTGATAAGACATTCGATATTGATGTAGGTATAAAGGTTATTCCGAAAAGCGATTTTGAAATTGTAAACTATATCATGCACCATACTCTGCTGCCTCGTCTTGCAATTTTTAAAATGTTATCTGGTATTGAAAAAAGGGACGCTCTCAATTTCCAAGACATTCTTGACAGAGTGACGCAAAAGATTTTGGTGCGATTAAATGATGCCAAAGCGGCAAATATAACTTCCTACGAAGTCATTGATGGCTATGAGCTGGACGAAGGGCAGATTTTCGCTACAGACACCATTAGCGAAGAAGATTTTAACAATGAATGGCGTATTTTTAAGTCGAATCCACATAGAAAAAATGCCTTGAATGAATACTACAAAATGGATAGCAAGGGCGAAAAGGAATTTGCAGAAAAACTTGAAGCAAATGACAATGTTATCTTATTCACCAAACTTAAAAAAGGCGGTTTCGTAATAGACACCCCTTACGGAAACTACTCCCCCGACTGGGCGGTTGTATGTAGAAAAGATGGACTTGAAGCAGGTGCTGTAGGAATTTACTTCATCGTAGAAACAAAAGCCGGAAAACTTGAAAAGGACTTAACCGATGTTGAAGTAAACAAAATACGTTGCGGCGAATTACACTTCAAGGCTGTATCTGAATTGGTTAAATTCAATTGGGTCAATAGCTATGAGGATTTTAAAACAAAGTTCGGTGTAAAAGAAAGTATGTAAGATAACCTGCTTGTTTGATCATATAAGGAGCTGTCACTTATGGTATGTTTGAGAGCAATGAGCTATTTCACTTGTAAACTTCATACCAAGGGCTCTGAACGGAGCTTACTCAAGTAACATATATAGCCGAATTACGTCCTGCCATAGAAAACGTCATATTTTAAAAAATAAAGACACCGTAACTCATAGGAGGGTTATGGTGTCTTTTCGTCTTAAACTCAAAACAAGCTTTCTTGTTGTGTTTAATGCATCGAACCATTCTGGCTCGGTGCGTTTTTTTATTCTAAAGATTTATCGGTTTTTAAAATTAAAATCCGGGCGTTCTCCGCCGTCTGTCCTTTCAATCAGATTAAAAAAATTGAAAGGATGGTCAAATATGAAAACCATAAACCTAAAGGATATTTACCCTTATTACTTCACGGAAGATAAATGGATTGATGTGCCAGACGAGCTGGCGCAGATATTCGTAGATTTTATCAAAGCAGAGGAAACCTACGAGCGAACAAAGCGCCGCTATAAAGCTACATACTCCCTTGACCGTGGGGATGGTATCGAACGGGATATTCTCTTCGTCTCCCTCTCTCCCCATGAGCTTTACGAGCGCAAACTGACCCAAGAGCAGCTCCATGCAGCGATAGCCTCATTACCCGATAAGCAAGCAAAACGGATCTATGCCCATTTCTTCTTAGGCATGAGCAAAACTGCCATCGCACGCTCCGAAGGTGTCAGCAAAGTGTCGGTTTCAGAATCTATTGAACGAGGATTATGCTCGATTGAGAAGTTTTTGAAAAAGTTTCTTTAATGCCCCTTACTTTCACCCGATTTTTGTCCTGATTAGTAAGACGAGTTTAGCGTCATGTGATTTTTTGTTCCTTGACAACTAAATATACGGTATTTTGAGTACGAATCCTATGTGGCTGAAAAGCGAAGCGACATAATGGGCAGCGCCATGATGACAGTACATTGCACAGTCGGAGCGATAAATGCAGCCATTAGACCAACCATTGGCACGGTTGGTGCGATGACACACATAAGGAATAATGATACTTTCTCACGACCTCCCACAGACTTGAGGGGGAGTTCCTGCGATATTTGCGGCCTCTTGAAGGGACAAGGCTAATCGGTATTGCGGGGCTATGATGTCAAGCCAATGACAGCTCAAAATACCCCCCTTGCCTGGGTGCGTGGCAAATAAGGCACATGAACATAAAAACAAGGCACACCACATTTCTGCACAACGCAATTTGTGGTGTGCTTCTATTGGTACAGTGACAAACTTCTCAAATAGATAATAAGTGCTTATAATCAAAATAAGCACCTCACTTGGAGGTGATTACAAATGGAAAATATCAAAAGCTTACCCGAAACCACGGTCGAAGTTGCCCTGCCTCAAGAACTGTATGCAGCAAGGGCATCAAAATCATTTCAGGATTTTATAAAGGTGCTTTCGCAGATTATAGAAAAGCATGGTGCTGATGTACTGGATGAAATAAACCGTGTTGAGTAAATGGCTGTGTTTGAACTATCGATATTTTCCAATATTATATTGGAGGTATGACTATGAATAGGAGTGGAAAAAAATGTGTACTTTATCCCCGTGTTAGCACGGAAATGCAAGTAGATGGTTTCAGCTTGGATGGGCAGAAAAGCAACTTAAGGCGTTTTGCTGATAGAGAAGAAATGGAGATTGTAAACATCTACGAAGATGCAGGCAAATCCGGTAAATCCATCGAGGGCAGACCTGCCTTTAAGCAAATGCTGCTTGATATTGAAAATGGTTTAGAGATTGATTATGTATTGGTATACAAACTATCCCGCTTTGGCAGAAATGCTGCTGATATTCTAAACTCTTTGGAGCATATTCAAGCTTTTGGCGTGAATTTGATCTGTATTGAGGAAGGTATTGATTCATCACAAACAAGCGGAAAACTTTTGATTTCCGTTCTATCTGCCGTGGCTGAAATAGAGCGTGAAAATATCATCGAGCAGACAATGAACGGACGGAAGGAAAAAGCTCGTCAGGGCGGCTGGAACGGTGGTTTTGCTCCTTACGGTTACTTCCTCAAAGACAAACAGCTTTTTATTCAAGAAGATGAGGCTGAGGCTGTACGCATTATCTTTGATAAATATCTGAATGGAAATATGGGATTTCATAAAATCGCCAATTACCTCAATCTGCAAGGTATTCAGAAAGTACAACGAAATAACGGCACCCTTTCGCTCTGGGGCACACATTTTATCAGGATGATTATTGATAATCCTGTATACTGCGGCAAAATCTCTTATGGCAGACGTGCCCGTGAAAAAGTAAAAGGCAGCAAGAATGAATATAAGCAAGTCCCGCAGGAAGATTACATCATAGCCGAAGGTCAACATGAGGCAATTATAAGTGAAGAGCTGTGGAATGCTGCACATGAAAAAAGAGAGCTGACAGGCGTTAAGTCACCTTCCAAAATAGGTCGTGACAGAGCACATTTGTTAAGCGGTATTTTAAGGTGTCCTAAATGCGGCGGCCCAATGTATACCAACAAGCACGCATGGACAAACAAAGACGGTACCTATAAAGAAGTTTATTATTATGTGTGCAGCAAAGCTCGTGCAGCCAGAGGAAAAACCTGCGAGTATACAACCATGCTCAAGAAAACCGACATCGAGCCGTTAGTCATTGAAGCGATCCGAGAGCTGATTCAGAATCAGGATTTTGCAGGAGAAATTAAATCAAGGATTGGGAAAGAAATTGATACCTCTACCTTGAACAGAGAGCTGAAAAATTACGAATCCAAGCTAAAAGAGACAGAATTGAATAAAACTCGGCTTGAAAATGAAATCGACAGCCTGCCTGAGGATACTCGTTTCAGAGAGCGCAAAATCCATGATATGACCCTCAGGCTTGATGGACTATATGACATTATCGTAGAACTTGAAGAGAAAATTGAAGACGTTCTGCTGCGCCGCAAAGCTGTAGAGCAGGATGCAATCACTTTAGAAAACATCTATACCCTGTTGGCAAACTTCGACAAGGTGTACGACAAAATCAGCGATGAAGAGAAAAAATCCCTAATATCTTCGTTAATCAAAGAAATAGAGATTTTTCCATGTGGTGAGGCAGAGCTGCCCCTAAAGTCTATTTTGTTTAATTTCCCTGTTTATAAAGGCGGTGAAGATGCCTGTGATTTCTTGTGGGACAAAAGTACGCACGTCTCAACGTGAGAAGTTTGAGGGAACATGTCAACTGGCTGGATCTTCTGAACGTGGTATCCGTGATTCAGCAGATATTCCAGGTCTCTGGCCTGTGTTTCAGGATTGCAGGAAATATAGATGATCTTTTGGGGCTTCAGGCTGCATAACGAATTTAAGAATGTCTCGTCGCTGCCGGATCTGGGAGGATCCATGATCACTGCATCAATGGGTTCGTTCCTCCTGGCCAGCTCTTGCATGAACTCGCCTGCGTCTGCCTTATAAAAATGCACATTGGTCACCTGATTGGTCTGTGCATTCTTGATGGCATCGCGTACGCCATCCGGGTTAACTTCAACGCCAATGACTTCTCTGACTTGTCTGGCTGCAATCAGTGAAATGGTGCCGATCCCCGAATAGGCATCCAGGATTCTTTCGTTCCCCTTAAAATCAGCCATTTTCAGAGCCGTGTTGTATAGAACTTCCGTCTGCTTGGGATTGATCTGATAGAAGGACTTGGAGGAAATTCGGAATCTCATGCCGCAAAGGATATCCTCGATATACCCCTTGCCATAGATTGTGGTTTCCTTATCCCCCAAGATCATGGAGGTACTTCGATTGTTAATGTTCATGATGATGGTCGTAATCTCCGGGTGTTCCTTCGTCAGAAGCTGAATGAAGTTTTTCTTACCGGTAAAGATCGAATGAGCTGTTACGAGCACCAGCATGACTTCTCCGGTGGTAAAGCCAGTCCGGATCAGAACATGCCGAAGAAAGCCGGTTTCACGATCTTCCTGATACGGCTCCATCTTGTATTTTTTCATGATCTTTTTGATGGTATGGATGATTCGGTCCGCTCGGGGATCCTGAATGATGCACTGATCAATATCAATGATGGAATGAGAGTTCTCAGCGTACATGCCTGCGATCAGCTCTTTCTTTCTTCCATATCCGAAGGAGTACTGAATCTTGTTGCGATACTCATACGGATGCTCCATTACCAGGATGTCTTCAACCTTCCCGAAGGAGCTCAGATACTTCTCAGCGATCTCCTGCTTCACCTGATTCTGGCTTTCATTGGACAAGTGCTGGAGCTGGCATCCTCCACAGCGTTCATAGTATATACAAGGCGGTTTCACGTTAACTAATTGTGTTTTATTCATTCTATGTCTTTCCCGGTGATTCCGGCGTCTGATTTTGATTGAGCGAACTGGATCTCTGCAACACCTTTGTAGTATCGAAAGGGTTGCAGAGATCCAGACTTGTACTAATTCGTTCCGATCTGTCGGCTGATTGAAACGTCTGACAGCCTGCCGACAAGTACCTGCCGATGTCATGCTCGAGGTTTCGCCACAGAATTAGAACATGGTATCCTTTTCCTCGACTGGCTCCTTAAAAAAGCAGTTGCCATCCAAGCTCAGCTTGTTTCTGTGCCCCTCCAGATTGTCTCCCTTCTGATCATCTATATAATGAACGCAGTCCGTGCAGATCCTGGCAATGCACTCGACCAGTCTCTGATCGTATTCTTCCTTCGACAAAATTGTCACTTCGCTTTCCCGGAGTTTCTCCATCCGGGAAACATTCAGATAGCAATCTGCCTGTTCCGATTCAATGAAGTAGGGTTCTACACAATTATCATCCAGCAACTGCACGAGGTGCACAAACCGGCTTTCCGTGGTATTCAGATACGCCCCCATTTGATGCAGCTCCGGATATCCTTCTGGATAAAGATAATACTCATGGTCGATTTTCAATGCTTTCACTTTCATTCTAACTTCCTGCCTCTCTTAGCTTTTTTTATTAGAAATCCAACTTTACTTATCTTTTTTAAATGAAAGCCCCGCTTCTTTGAGGAGCGATCTCATGATGGGCAAGGATGCTGGTCCGATTCCATGCATATTCAATATTTCCTTCTCTGTATAGTTTGAGAGCTTTTGCAACGTATCAATCCCTTCGTGAACTAATGCGTTTCTTGCAGGAGAGCCTAATTTCGACAGGAAGCCAAATTCGGGCTTATTCTCTGCGTTGCAGATCGGACACGTTGGGCAATCACTGGTTTTATAATATTTATGTCCCTTTTCACAAGTTCTTAGATTTGCTCTCTCAGTCATAAATAATACCTCCGACTACTTTCTACACTCTGTTTTAGAGATCGGATTCTACTCATTGATCGATCTTACTCTCTTGTCATCAAGACGACGGTCTCAACGTGGAACGATAGCATCAGATTGATGTCTGGTCTGTATTTTACGTTTTGTCCGTTCTCGGGAACAAGTCAATAGTGGTTTTTATGGGGTGTTCTGTTCGAGGGAACAGTTCTATTGTTTTTATTCATTCGCGGGAATAAGTCAGTACATAGGGTTAAAGTCCTGTCATCTACGGTGGCAAAGTAAATACTTATTGCTAAAATACACCGCTCAAATCAAATCGTTAAAAGATGCACCGCTTTTGCACAATTTCTCCCACATTACTTTTATGTCTTTTCGGTAAGTCTCAAAATGACCAGCCTTCTTTTTCGGCGAGTTCGGTCACGTTATAGCACGGGATATTGTACGCCGCGCATATTTTAGGGATTTTCTTTGGCGAGTCTTTGTTTTCCTCGGTAATCACGGCAATCCGATACTTCATTGCGGTCGCAATGAGGAAGGCATCACCGGAAGACTTCATGTTCGTAAAGTTCAACAATTCTGGGTGTTCGTTCACGATTTTAGTGACATTATGTTCAATTCCAGCATCAACGTCTAAAACGGTGCATTGTTGAATCCAAGGTTTCAGAGTGTCGTCCTCGACCTCATCTTTGATTTCAGAGCATAAAACGATTTCCGATGACTTAACCAACTCATCAATCTTTTGCCACAGGGTACTGTACACGCTGCGACGGTGAGGCTCGTCCGCTTTTTGGGAAAGAATCGAACATGTGTCAATTATATAGCGGTAGGGCGGTGGTATCAGAGTCATTTGCTCTGAGTACATATTGTTTACCATCTCGCCACCTCCGCAAGGAACTTCGGAATGTGTTTTTCTTTTATCCCAAGAAAACCTGAAACTTCCTGTTTACTGAAATACCCGTCGCTATAACCCATTAGCAGAATACGGCAAATCGCCGGGCTGGTCTTGTCAATTGCTTCTCTGCTGACGTTTTTAGGAATTGACTGTCTTCGCCCTTCCTGCCGGGCCATTTTTTCTGCTTCTATCTGCTGTACAAAGTTTTGTCGGATTTCGTTTGCAAAAGTGTCATACTCGTCCTGAGTAAACCGCCTTGTGTCGAGTAGTCTCCTAATAACGACTTCTTTACTTATGCTGAATCTACCCGCCATAGTTTCTACATCATCCAAGGTGATTGAAGTGATTTTCTTTGCGGACAGATACGCGTTTAACGAGTCTGTAGGAACAAGCACCTCACCAGCCACAGCATTGCAAAACACCTCTTCCGTTGCGGAAGAAAACGACGAAACCATCTCATTGCAGAGTGTGGACTGGCGCTTTAGGATATGAACCAACTCGTGGATTATTGAAAACGTCTTGGCTGGATACCTGTCATTTTCGTTAACGCCAATAATCGGAGCGGTTTCATTGAAGATTGATATACCACGAACAGTTTCTACATCAACGCCTGTAAAACAGTGAACGAAGATGCCCTTGCTCTCAATTTTTTGCCGCACATAAAGGTAGAACTGTCGTGGAGAGGTCAGCTTAAACTGGTCATCCAATTTAATACCGAAAAACACTCTTATGGTTTTTGCATATTCAATAACGCTGGCGTTGTCGGCAATTGCAGGCAGCGACAGCGGTAGTGCTTCAATTATCATGTCCGATTCTGAAGAAACCAAAAAATCGTGGTAGCGAATGAGTTCAACAACCGCAAGGTTCAAAGAACTATCGTCCATCGCTATATCATAAGGTAGTGTCCGCAAGTTCCTCAAGGCAGGTAACTGTTTAATGGGCAAGATATTCTTATTCATATACAGCCCGGCAAAAGGGACCTTCAGAACCTTCGCAAGCCCCTTAGCCTGATTTATTGTCGGATAATCGGTGTTTGAAGTATCCAGCCACGCGCTGACCCTTTCCTCTGTCTGCCCTGTTCTCTGAGAAAGGTAAGCAACCGTGACGCCTATCTGTGAGCAGATAAAGCTAAGGGTCTCCTTATTAATATTTGCGTCGGCTCGTGCCATCGGTAATCCTCCCTTCTCCATGGGTTATTTGCGCATTTGGTTAAGATGCAACCCTGTTCCGCATAGTAACCATAACAGCCTCCGTTTAGCTATCAAGATTGGGGCGCACTATGTACAAAGAGTCAGCGTCAATTCCTCCTTTCAAAAATAATTCCGGGGTGTTTTGTTCTGTCGGGCTTTCGAGCATTAAGGCGCCTTTGGCTTGTTCAAATGCCTTTTGAACAGGAAGCCCAAACCCCAGAGACGAATAAAACTGAGCAGCAAAAGCTACCGCTGCAGTATCTCCAATGGAAGCTGTCATGCCAATAGCGGCATCAACATATTCCGTAACAGCTTTTGCTTGCTCATAGGAAAAGCAGGCGTTGAAAATGAGCAGGCGAATTTTATCCGATGAAGTCATTATGGTCTGCGCAATGGCTTCCTTGGTGACATACTTTGCTGTGCCATCAGCGTTTTCAAGCACCAATTCGCCTATGTCTGTACCATGACCGCTAAAATGGACGACATCAGGGTTGAGTTCATTGATCGCCTGCAAAATGTCAAGCGGTCGCACAGCCCATCGGCTTTCAAAGACGATAGAATCCCTGTGTGCGGATTTGCGAATCATTTCTTGAATTGAACGGACCTCCTCGTCCAAACGAAGTTGACTTGTCCCGCGAGGATTGGTCGCAAACAGCAATACCGTAATCTTTTCTGGGACATACTTAAGTTGTTCGATTTCGTATGTGAGCTGCGATTGAGTAAAACTATGTTGTTGTAAAGATTGGTTAACCTTTCTCATCTGCTGCTCACTCGCCTTTAAACGGGCTTTTTCCTCTTTATCTCGTTTAGTATAGATTTTATCTTGCTCTTGCCTGACTCTTTTCTCTTCGGTGGCAATTTCTCGTTCTTTGGCTGCGATTTTACTATCTATTAGAGCGATGGCTTTATCTATAGCCGCAAGAGATTTCTCATGACGCTCGATTTCAGCTAATTTTGATTTCTGTGTAGAGGCTTGTTTCGTTCTTGCTATCGATTGCTTTGCAGATAATATCTTAGATTTTAGCGGTTGAATTTTTCCGCTTTCTTTTGCCCTGTCGGAAGACAATTTGGCGAGTTCCTGCCTTTTCCTCGCCAAATTATTTCTGTAGGTATCAATCTGGGCCATATCTTTTCCTCCTTTGGAACCTTTTGTAATTCTATCTATTCCACACCCAAAGCCTTAAATACAGCCTCCTGCGGAGTGCTATAGAATATCAAGCTATTGCTCCCCTGATTAAACCTTGCGCATATTAAGAGGCATATTTTGTGGTTTTTGAATGGAAGAACCCCCTGATTTTATTAGGACGCAATTGCACAGTTTTTAAATGAGATCGAACATTATGTTCAAGCTCCTCATCGCTCCTGGGACTTGGTTTTTTACTTATGCCACGTTTGAGATCGCTGTTGAGCAATTCATCAGGATTGTACTCTGGAGCATACGGTGGCAGGTAGAATAGAGACTGCTGAATGGGTCCGGAACATAGTGTTCAAGCCACTTTTAACTGGTTTCTGGTATAATAAAATTATAAGTTTTCATTAAATTTCAGCATTTTTGCTCGTATTCAGGAGATTTTTATGGGTTTTAAGAAGAGAAATCGTCAAATTTCGGTGTTTGAATACCCAAGTGGTTTCCATGGGGTCAGCATTGATCCCTCCAATCGATGGGTGAAATTATCCCATCAAATGCCCTGGGATCTCATCGAAGAAATCTATGCCACTAAGTTCAATGGGTCCCGTGGCAACCGGGCATACTCATCCAGACTGGCCTTTGGCGCTCTTTTTCTCAAACAAGCCTTGAATGTCTCTGATGCGGATTTGATTGAGCTGGTTCGTGAAAATCCATATCTTCAGTTATTCCTTGGATTCGAAGAATTCTCAAGTGAATTGCCCTTTGATACCAGCTTGATGTCTTACTTCAGGCAACGCTTTCCAGCCGCAGAAATTTGCCAAATCAATGAAGCCATTATTGCTCAGAATCCCTTAAAGAAACCATCGTCCAATGATGATAGTGATGATGATTCGAGCGGCGGCCAATCGGGGGAAAGCGATCCCCAAGGCTCTGAGTCAAGCACTTCTTCGGTCAATGACTTGGTACAGACAAACAGCGGTACGTTGATCCTGGATGCTACCTGTGTTCCACAAGACATCCACTTCCCGACGGATATCCGCCTCCTGTATGAGGCGGTCTGTTCAGCCATGCGTCATCTAGAAATAACACGAGGAAAACCCATTACCAAAACTCAGAAGTCATTGTTGAATCATGCCAGACAGGCTTATTTGAGCATCTCCAAATCGAAAAAAAATACTCCAGCCCAGTTCCGAGAAAAACAGGGTATTCTCTTGAGATTGCTGAAACGCTGCCTGGGATACTTTGACTCACCAGCCATGAACAAACCCATCAGCCCAAAGACGATGGATGCACTCAAGACACTGTCTTTGATTCATGATCAGCAGTTTGAGATGTGGAAGTTAAAAATTAACCGGATCGAACGTCGAATTGTCAGTGTGTCCCAGCCCTGGGTAAGGCCTATCAAGCGGGGCAAGGCATCCGTCAACACCGAGTTTGGTTCGAAAATTGCCCTCTCAACGGTGGATGGGTATGTGCGAATGGAGTATTTTTCGTATGAAAACTTCAATGAAGCCCTGACCTTGCAAGAGAGTGCTGAGCGTTACAAAGAAAGAACAGGATCATATCCTGAAAGGATCCTGGCAGATAAGATATATCGAAACAAAGCCAACCTGGCATTCTGCAAAAGCAAGAATATCCGAATGAACGGTCCGGCACTTGGCAGACCCCCAAAGGATCCTCAGGTGCGCCAGCAGCAGCGAGCAGCAGAGGTCCAGGAGGCTGGCGATCGCAATATGGTGGAAGCCAAAATCGGAGAAAGCAAACGGAAGTATGGTCTAGACAGAATTATGGAGAGAACACAGCAAGCCACTGAGGTGATGATCTGTGTTAGTTTTGTTGTGATGAATTCCTTCCGCAACCTAAGGAAGCATCTTGCTTCTTTTTTTGACAAAAACCAAGTCTTCAATTTCTACATATCTTTCGAGGTTTATGCAATTGCTTCCTGAAAAGTAGCAATTATTCATAACCCTCTAGAATAGCTCAATTTCTTCCTTGATGTATTTCTCAAAGGCTGGCTGCATCCAGAGCATGTCGCGGGTCGGCCGTTGCATCTACAACGGGCCGATGGAAGGGTTCTTGGGTATCCTGAAGTGTGAGATGTTCTACCTTAAGACCTTCCACACTTACGAGGAACTCAAGCAGGCGGTGGATGACTACATCCGCTTCTACAACACGAAGCGGTACTTGAGAAAGTACAAAGGTCTGGATCCTCTTGAGGTGAGGAACCAGGCACTGGCTGCATGATCTTGTTTTGGTTATTTCACTGTCCACTTGACAGGAAGCAGTTCAGAAGCGGCTTTCTTCTTTTTTTGCCTTTTTGTTCAACTGTATTTTATGCGATTTTTCCAAGGGTTATGCAAAGATAAGCTGAAACCAGAATTAATCAGAGGCCCCTAACTACTTGGAAGATTAATACCCCAACTAATGTATCCATTCATCCTTCGGAATGATGAGAACTCAGTTAGTTATTGTTTTTGTCTTTTTTCTGTATGATGTTATTTTTTAATCAATATATTTTCATTATGTGACTCTAAATATAAATTTAATTCTTGTTGTTGAGTTGTATTCTCATATTCCGCAAGATTGAAATAAAAAATTTCAGTTTCTTTATTATTTATAACTCCATACATATAAAATTCTGTAGTTGGGTGATATGATATTTGAAACAATATGACATTATTTTCTCCCTCACTTTCTCTAAGTAAAGGTTTTTTAGTGTTATTCTCGAAAGTTCCGACTTCAAAAAAATCGACAGGGAAATTCTGTGTGTTATTAATTTTGATCTGAACGAGGTATTGTATATTTCCTCCTTTGGAGGTATGAGGGCTTGAGATATTTAAACATGAAGTAAAAAGTGATAATAAGATTAAAAGATAACTTAAAAAAACTTTAGAATGTCTCATGATTATTCTCCTATAGTTTTTAGGGAAACAATAACTAGGCCTTGTTTGAAAAATCGACCCGCATGATCACTGCAACAGGATCATGATCGAGGCAAGGTAAACAAAGGCCAGAAAAGACTGGTCCTGTTTGTCATATCGGGTCGCGATCCGGGGAAACCACTTCCTTTACGAAAGGTTAGCATATTATTGCTCCCCTGATTAAACCTTGCGGATATTAAGAGGCATATTTTGTGGTTTTTGAATGGAAGAACCCCCTGATTTTATTAGGACGCAATTGCACAGTTTTTAAATGAGATCGAACATTATGTTCAAGCTCATCATCACTCCTGGGACTCGTTTTTTTACTTATGCCACGTTTGAGATCACTGTTGAGCAATTCATCGGGATTGAATTTCTGGGGCATACGGTGGCAGGTAGAATAGCTCAATTTCTTCCTTATGCTTTTCTACCCACACCATGACTTTTTTAGCATGATGAACCCGCAGATTATCGAGCACCAGGAACACTTTCTTTTTGCTGTCATGCACCAACCGCCGCATAAAATCAATCAGTTTGTCGGCGTTCATGTTGTCTTTATAGAGGACGAAGCGCAATTTTCCTCGATTGGAAATTGCTGAAAGCATGTTGATCTTGATATGCTTTGCTTCGGTTCGAACCACAGGCGTTTGACCGATCGGCGCATACCCACGCAAGCAAGTTGACTGGTTTTGCAATCCGGTTTCATCTCCAAAGAAAATCTCTGCATTCTCAGCCTCTGCTCGTTCAGTAATGCCAGGAAACTCTGTTTCGACCCAATGCTGCACCTTCTCTTCGTCTTGCTTGTAGGCACGTTTCATCGGCCGCTGGACTGAAAATCCCCACCGCGCCAAGTAGACCCCTAAAGTAGATACAGGCAGGCTGATTTTATACTTTTCATAAATGAGCTCTGCAATGGTTTTTCTGCTCCACATGCAGTCTTTGAACTTCAGTTGATCGGGCGTCTTATCAACCAGAATCTGCTGAATTTCCTTCTCCTGGGCAGGAGTGAGGGTTCGTTTGGCGCCTTCTCGGCGACCGCGCTTTTGGGGCTTTATCCCGGCGATTCCGCCTTCCTTGTACTGTTTTTTAGTGTTCTGGACGTGCCGTAAGCTTACATCTAAGATTTCCGCTATTTCCTCGTTTGATTTGCCCTTTTCTGATAGTCGGATGATGTTCTTGCGAATCTGATATTGCTCTTCCGGACTAAGCCGTACTGCTTGGGTTTTTAAATCATTATTCATAAGATTATCATATCAAAAATTATCAAGAAACGCAAGGTTTATTTAGTGAGTCAATATCTAAATCGCTCTGTCACGTTCAAAATCATGCCTTTGGACTTTTTTCCTTGAGCCGATATTTTCACGATTTCTATTCATCGGATTATTGAGCTCAAACCCCGGAAAGCCTTTATTTACAGGCTTCTTATTACACTTACTTGTTAACCCTTGACATCAATACAACCGTCTCAACGTGCTGGGTCTGTGGGAAATTGTCATAGGGCTGGATGTGTGCGGGGTGAAAGCCGAAGGTGCACAGGATCTTCGCATCACGGGCCAGGGTGGCGGGATCGCAGGAGACGTAGATCAGGCGCCGAATGCCGGAGTGGCCGATGGCCTGGAGAAGGGATTCGTCACAGCCTTTCCGGGGGGGATCCACCACCACAAGATCGGGTTCTCGGGATTCGGTCATGAGCTGCTGGATCAGCTCTTCTGCTTTGCCGTGGATGAACTCGACCTGGGGGAGGTTGTTGAGGGTCTTGTTATAGTTGGCATCTGCGATGGCTTCGCGGACGATTTCTACGCCGGTCACGCGGGCGGCATGGCGCGCAAGGTATAATGCGATGGTCCCGGCGCCGCAGTACAGGTCGAGAACATGTTCGTCTCCGTTTGGCTGAGCCAGCTCCACGACTTTGTCGTACATGCGCCGGGTCTGCTCCGGATTGACCTGGAAGAAGGAATGAGGAGAGATGCGGTAGCGAATATCGCCGATGGTATCCTCGATGGTTGCCTCGCCCCAGACCGTGTGGTTGATTTCGCCCAGAACCCGATTGGTTACGGCGTCATTGAGGTTCAAAACAAGTCCCCGGATCTGAGGTACGGCCAGGCGCAAATCACGAACCAGTTCTTCCAGATGAGGCACTTCCGCTGATGTGGCCACCAGAACAACCAGCATCTGGCCGGTATAGCGCGCTTCCCGGATGAGCAGGTGCCTGACTGCCCCGGGAATGATCTCGTCTTCCCGGTCCAGTACCGCAATATTCCGTTCTTTGATCCAATGGCGCACGGCTTCGGCGATTCGGTCGGAGGGCTCGTTCTGGATCAGGCATTCCTTGATATCGATGATCTCATGAGAGCGTCCGCGGTAGAATCCCACCCGGACTTCTCCGTCTCGGCGTCCGATGGGCATCTGGACCTTGTTGCGGTAGCGCCAGGGCTGCTCCATGCCAATGGCCGGTTCCACGACGGGATCGGCCAAGCCGCCGATGCGCTGGAAGCAATCCTTTACCCGCTCCGTCTTAAAAGCCAGCTGCGCTTCATACGCCTGATGCTGCAGATCACAGCCGCCGCAGCGGCCGAAATACGGACAAGGCGGCTCCACCCGATCACTGGATGACACCAGTACTTCCTCCAGCCGGGCAAAGCCGTGACTGCGGTTGACCCGGACCACCCGGGCCCGGATCTTCTCCCCGGGCAGCACCCCGTTAATAAACAAAGGGAAGTCCTGAAGCCGGACGACGCCTTCCCCGCCGACACCCTGTGCCAAAACCTGCGTTTCAATCACATCATTCTTCTGCACGGGCGCGGTAAAGTCAGCGGCAGTTGGACTGCCGGGATGATTCCTGTTCTTTTTTTTCTGGCGGGCTGGCCGCTCCTGTGTTTGCTTCATTGGTTTCTCCCTGTATTGGTTCAATCATTTTGATTCCGTTCCCGGATTGTCACGAAAATTTCGTCGCCCGGTCCTTTTCCGATCTTCTGCCGGATTTCCTTGCGAATTCCGATGATGTGGCAGGCAGTGCCCATGCGGACCAGCTGTCCGTCATAGGGATAGCCGTCAAAGGTCGCATGGACCGCCACCCGGCCCTTGCCAAATTCCCGCCGTACATCCCAGGGGAATTCCACATAGGCCGCGTCCATCTCCGGATTGGGATGAATGATGGCCTTGAATTCATAGAGCCGGCTCATTCATCCCTCCGCCCGAACTTCATCTCCTGCCCGGCCTGATCATATTTCTTGCGCTTGGCGCTGACCTGTTCCATGGATAGGGCAAACACCCGGGTAAGAGCCATTCCCGAGACAGCAGCCGCCTCAAAGTACTTCATCTTGTCCGGCGTATATTTTTGGCAGATCCGCTCCAGAGCCCGCTTCTTCTCCGAATCATCGCTGACCTCCGTGATGGTTCCGCCCACCATGGCCAAGGCAAACTCCGTGGTGAACACGGAGGACACCAGCTGGCCCGTCTGCTCCGGATCTGCCAGCATGGCATCCAGCTGGGACTCCTCAAACAGTTCAGGTACCCTGACTCTGGATACAAACACGACCCAGGCGGCAGCGCCCTCCCTCACCCATTCCAATTTATGACCGGCCCTGGCGGTATGGAACAGCAGCCGGTCACCATCCCGCACCAGGGACAGGGGCAGTCCGTAAGGCAGATCATCCTTTGCCAGGGCCATCACCCCATAGGCTGCCTCATCGATGATCTCCAAAGCAAAGGCCCGATCCATTTCCCGGTCTTTTCGTCTCATGCCGCTTTCCTCCCTGACGCTGGATCCGGCAGCGGACTACACACTGAATCGATGGTTCCCTGCCTGCCTGATCCCTCTGATAATAAAAATTATACCATTGAAACACCCTCTGCATCCTTCGCCTCAAATTGTTTCATTGACAAGCCCACTCAATCCGCTAAGATTAAAGTATCGAATAAAAACTTAGGAGAATACTATGGAAAAACAACCTATGGCCTGTGATGTGGAGCTCGGGACCTGCGATGTCATGACCCCTATGTCTGATTCCGTTCCGGCAACGGAAGGATCGGCAACCATCCAACTGCCGGAGTCTTCCAAAGCGATCCAGATGATCTATGTAACGGATCCCCTCTGCTGCTACTGCTGGCAGGCGGAACCCGCTTTAAGAAAATTCACCGCCCTGTACGGGCAGCACTTTGATTCCCATATTCTCATGGGCGGACTCCTGGAGTCCTGGGATGGCTTCTCGGATGAAGGCAATGACATCCGTCAGCCCAAGGACGTCGGGATTCACTGGCGCGAAGCTGCCGCTCAGTTCGGCATGCCCATCGACGGCACGCTCTGGGACAAAGACCCGGTGCGCTCCTCCTACCCCGCCTCGATCCTGTTCAAGCTGGTTCAGCAGATTTCCGACACCTCCTCGCGGCGATTCCTGAGATCCATCCGCGAAGAAGTTATGGTGAAAAACCGCAACATCAGCCGGGACGATGTCCTGGCCAATGTCTTGGACCTGAACGACCGCAACGGCCGGAAAATGGTGGAAGACATGAAGACCACTGAAGCCCGCTCTCTGCTCAATCAGGACCTGACCCTTTCCCGCCAGCTCGGCGCTACCTCCTTCCCCACCGTGATCTTCCTGAAGGAAGGCACCGAAGGAATTCGGGTTGCCGGCCTGCAGGATTTTGAAACCTACGAGCAGGCTCTCCTGGACATCGCCGGCGAAGAGCTCGAAGCCGCCCCGCTGCCCGAACTGAAAGACATGTTCAAGCTCTCCCGCACCATCTTTTTCCGGGAGATCGAAGTCATGTATGACCTGGAACCCGAAGCAGTGGAAGCCTTCATTCAGCTCAACCTGCCGGAGGACAGCTACGAAATCAAGGAACATCTGAACAGCCGCTACATCGTTCGCAAATAGACCAGATCAACTCACGGCCGCCCGGCGGTCGCTACCCAGGAGGCTCTCATGACAAAGAAAATAATCACCATATGGCTTCTAGCTGGCAGCCTGGCTTTGTCTGCCTGTGCCGCGCCCGTGGCAAAGCCGCAGACAACGCCCCGCACCGGGCAGAGCACCGACACCGCAAAGAGCTCCGGCCAGACGGTAACCCTGGAGGAATACGACACCCTGAAGCAGGAATCGGACGAAACCATCTCTGCGCTCAAGGATGAAATCGCCAGCCTCAAAAAAGGCGCCGATGACAAGACGGCTCCGGATAACAGTGCCATTGCTTTCCGGCAGCGTCCGGCCGGCATGCTGTATTTCCCCGTCTTTACCCTGGATGCGGAGATGAAGACAGAAACCGCCGGTTATGTCGCCATCAAACCCCAGGCTACCCTGACCACCAAGCTGAAAGACCTGACCAGGGGAATCTCCCGGATTCTGTTTGAGAAGCGCGACATGGAAGTGGTCTCCATCAAGACCGTGAACAACAAAAAAATCGTGACCATCAACCTCAAGGGACAAAGCGAGTGGAACCAGGTATTCCAGGGAACCACCAACGGCGGCGTCAACAGCCAGGCCCTGGTGCTGAGCTACCTGCAGAAAGACTACCGCAACGGCTGGATCGACGGCGTCCGCTTCCTCATGGATGGACAGCCCATCGAACTGGAACATGCCCCGCTCCTGGAAGAAACTCAGTTCAGAAAATAAGTCCACATCCTAAGAACAAGAAAGCAGCCTGTGTCACGCGACACAGGCTGCTTTCCTGTTCATCTTATTTCATCTCATGTTTATCTTATTCATCTCATGTTTATCTTATTTCATCTCATATTCAGCTCATTAAAGTTCAGTACAGCTCATTTCAGCTCAGTTCATCTCAGCTTCCATCCGGTACGGCCTGCTCAGAGCCTTCAGCTGGTTCGCTCCCGGGATTATTTCAGCGAAACCCGGTAGCTCCGGTCGGACTGTGGTCCTTCCCGGAACTCGACCCGTAGATCGGGATTGGCCGTATCGCAATCCTCCAGGACCTGGAGCAGTGCCTGACCGTAGTCCGGCTGGTGCTCCAGAAGTGCCGCCGTATCGGACAGAATGATTTTCACAGGGGCACCGGGCTCCGTCAGCAGATCGTACAGGGCATCCAGATTCTTGCCATAGTAATCCGGAAAGTCCAGGGCCTCCCGCAGGTAGTGATGCGTGGCGGAACGGTCTGTCATGCGGGCCCCATCCAGGCGGATGATCCGGGTAATGCGTTGTTTCATCGGATGATTGTGATCCATCAATTCCCTCCTGCCGGTCCGGCCAGCTGTTCAAAGGTCTCGTAATGATCCCCGGTATAGAAAATCAGCCCGTCGTTGGAATAGACGATGCGCTTGGCGCCCCGGGAACCTCCACGGTAGTCAATGTCACATTCGTAATACTGCCGGCCCGATTTTTTCGGAAGAAGACCTTCATTGTTCCCAAATCGGTCCCCGCCGATGCTCATTTTCTTAGTGACCTTCCACAGGTTGCCCTTCGAAGCGACCCATCCCCGATCCCTGGCCTCTCCCTTCGTCAGGTAATTGGAGGGCAGTTTCCCGAACTGATAGAGATAGGCCGCTACTTCCAGTTTCGTGGTATAGCGTCCGTCCTCTTTGACCGGGACGGCTGCCAGGCCCGCTCCCAGAACCGGTGTCGTGTTTTGCGGCGTCGTGACCGCCTTGGTACCGGGACTGGTCTGCGCCTGGGTCTGGGCTTTGGTTTGAGCCCCAGTCAGAGTCGGTTTCGTCAGCTGAGTGATCGGCTTACTTAGATCCTGTTCGATCAGCCTGCCCAGCTTCTGGCAGCCCGTCAGGGAAAACGCCGCCACCAGCACCAGCAGGACCGAAATATAATGCTTCCATCGTTGTTTCATACTTAACTCCCCGGCAGAAATCTGCCGATTCATTCTTTTTCTCTATTTTACCACGTTTGGAATCATTCTGAATCCACCTTTCACAATGGGTGCAGCCGACGCTTCTTCAGCGGATCCGGATCTGGTCCGAAGAGAAGAACTCCAGGACATGAAAGAAAGCGGCAGCCGCAGCTCCCGGTTCCTCGTGGAACCAGATGCTGCGGTTGCCGCTGAGAGTGACTCGCGGATGATTGACTCGCTGAGAGTGACTCGCTGAGGATAAGGAAACACTGCTTCAGTATCTGATCAGGAAGCCAGTGAGCTGCCCTTTTCCACCATGGTGCGGTACACCGAAGCGGTGGCCATGAGCTGGTCATGGCTGCCCTGCTCAATGATCCGGCCGTCGGCCAGAACCAGGATCAGGTCGGCGTTGCGAATGGTGGAGAGCCGGTGGGCGATGATGATGGTGGTTCGTTCCTGGGAGATGGTTTCAATGGCCTGCTGGATCAGGATCTCCGTCTTGGTATCGATATTGGCAGTGGCCTCATCCAGGACAAAGATGTCCGGGTCATGGGCCAGGGCCCGGGCAAAGGACAGCAGCTGCCGCTGCCCCATGGACAGGGTGGCGCCGCGTTCCATCACGGGTTCTTCCAGTCCCTGACTGAACTGATCGATCATGGGGCGGGCATGGGATTTATCAATGGCGTCTTCAATCCGTTCCTGGGGAATTGAATCATTGAGGGTGATATTCTCCCGGATGGTGCCGGAGAACAGGAAGACATCCTGCAGCACGACGGCGACCTGACGGCGCAGATCCCGTTTTCGGATCTCCCGGATATCGATGCCGTCGATGAGAATCTGCCCTTTCTGTATGTCATAGAAGCCCGACAGGAGGGATATGATGGTGGTCTTGCCCGACCCGGTCTCGCCGATGATGGCGAAGGTCTCGCCCGGCCTTACATGGAAGCTGACATCCTTCAGGATCCAGTTCTCCCCTTCGTAGGCAAACCAGACATTGCGGAATTCAATGTCGCCCTTCATGCCCTTGAGCTCCTGTCCCCGGTCCAGCTCCTCCAGAATGGCGGTCTGATCCGTAATCTCGAAAATCCGGGTGGCGGAAACCAGAGCCGATTCAATCTGGGTGAAGGACTCCGCCAGGTCAGCCAGCGGCGCAAAGAACTGCCGCACATAGAGCGTCAGCGCAATGACATCGCCCAGGTTGACGCTGCCCCGGCGCAGCATGTTCATTCCCACAATCAGAATGACCGCAGTGGCCAGACTTTCGAAGACGTTGGCCGAGGGGCCGGACAGGGAATGCATTTTGAGCTGGATCAACGAGCGCCGGAAATACTCGTTGTTGAGATAGCTGAAGCCCTCGAACTTTTCCTTCTTGCCGTTGAACAGCTGCACGATCTTCATGCCCGAGATGTTTTCGGCGATGAAACCGTTGAGCCGGCTGGTAATGGCCTTCAGCTCAATCCAGTTGTCATGGATCATCTTGCGGATGTAGAAAATGACAAACAGCATGGGCGGAAGCACGATCAGCGACCACAGGGTGAGCTCGACATTCATCTGCAGCATGGCAAAGATGACGCCGGCCAGGAGAATGACGTCCTTGACCAGACTGACCAGAATGTCGGTGAACAGCTCCGACACTGCTTCCACGTCATTGGTGGTTCGGGTGATGAGCCGCCCGGCACTGGTTTTATCCAGGTAGCTCAGGGGAAAGAGCTGAATCGAGGTAAAGACGGTTTCGCGGAGCCTGCGCGCCACCAGCTGTCCGACCTTGTTGATCAGGAGCACCTGGAAGTAGAAGGCCGCCATGCCCAGGATCATGATGGCCATATAGATCAGCGCCATGCCCCACAGCGGGAGCCCCTGAGAGCTAACCAGACGGCGGGCTACCAGGTACTCGTCCGTGATGATCTTGATGAACCAGGGCTTAAGCAGCGTTGTCAGATTCACCAGCACGATCAGGATGCCGATCACAATGACCTGGACCAGGTGGGGCTTCAGGTAGCCGAGCAGGCGGACAAAGGCGCCGGAGCCATCAGGCGTCGGCTTCTTCGGTGTCTTTGATTCGGTCTTTGTACTGTGAGTTGTAGATGTCAAAGTAGAGTCCCCTCCTTTCCAGCAGTTCCTCATGAGTGCCCCGTTCCCGAATGGTGTGCTCGTCCAGAACCAGGATTTCGTCACAGGCCATGACCGCGGAGATGCGGTGGGCCACGATGACGGTGGTGCGGTCGGCCCGCAGCTTGCGCAGCCTGGCCAGAATTTTGGCTTCAGTGACCGTATCCACCGCCGACAGCGCGTCATCCAGGATCAGGATCATCGGATGGCGGATCAGCGCCCGGGCGATGGAGATGCGCTGCTTCTGGCCGCCGGAGAGATTAACCCCCCGCTCCCCCAGGATCGTATCATAGCCGTCCGGCAGCCCCGCAATGCTCTTGTTGATGTGGGCGTCCTTGGCCGCCTGGATCACCTGATCCCGTGTGTAGATGTCCTTAAAGAACCGGATATTGGCGTCAATGGTGTCATGGAACAGGAAGTTGTCTTGTGGCACATAGCCGATGTGGTCCAGCAGGACCGGCAGGGTGTAGTCGTTGATGTCCTGGCCGTCCAGGAAAATTTTTCCGTCAGGCACGTTGTAGACTTTCATCAGCAGGTTGACCAGGGTGGTCTTGCCTGACCCGGTCTCCCCCAGAATGCCCAGGGACTTGCCGTTGGGCAGGTGGATCGTCAGATCCCGCAGCACCGGCACCTCGGTTCCCGGATACATGAAATCCAGATCCACGATATCGATCTGCCCCGTCTTCATGTCCGCGGCCAGGCCGCTTCCGTCCGTGATTTCGTGGGGATAGTCCAGCAGTTCATCCAGCCGCCCCATGGAGGCCATGCCGCGCTGAATCACGTTAATGATCCGTCCGATGAACATAACCGGAATCAGCATCATGTTCAGGTAATTGGCCACGGCGGTGAAATCGCCCAGGCTGATGGTTCCGTTCACCACCAGGGGACCACAGACCATGAAGAACAGACCATAGCTCACGGCAAAGCCGGCCTGAACCATGGGGTTAAGCAATCCGGATACCCGAACCATGGACAGGTTGCGCAGGGCCATGGTCTGAGACAGATCCATGAACCGCTCCATTTCCTGATCTTCCTGGACGTAGGCTTTAATAACCCGGATGCCGTTGATGTTCTCATTGACCCGGTCCGAGATGGAACCGAAGGCTTCCTGCACCTTGCGGAACCGGGCCCGGATCTGCTTGCCCAACAACACCATGGCCACAACAACCACAGGAATCGGCGCCAGGATTTGGAAGGTCGTCCATCCCCCCAGGCGCTGCACCATGCCCAGGGTCGAGATCGAGATCATGGCAAAGCCGTTGATGGACATGATCAGGGCCGGCCCGAAGGCCATGCGCACCGCGTTGACATCGTTGATGTTGTAGGCGATCAGATCGCCGGTCTTGCGCTTGTTGTAGAAGGACTGGGACAGCTCCTGGAAGTTGGAGAACACCAGCGCCGACAGCTCCCGCTGCAGTTTGCGGGCATTTCCCACAATCAGATAGCGCCAGACATAGGCCCCGGCAAAGGAAATCAGCGCCACGGCGATGAGCGGATAGATAAAGCGGGACAGTCCGGCCCAGTCCGCACCGCCCGATGCCAGATAATCCGTCGCGTCCCCGACGTATTCCGGGTAGTACAGCCGGATCCGGGTGGAGATCAGCATCAGCGCGATACCCGCCAGATAGCTCCAGGCATTTTTACGGAAAAACTCCCGCAGAAATTTTCTTCCCATGTAGTTCACCTCTTTCATACACTCCCCATTATACCGACCCCTTCCAAGAGTATTCTGCAAAACCATACAGTTTTCCGAAAAGAGAAACACTAATTAAGAATCCCAACTTTGCGCCACGATTATCTTGAGTAGCTAGACGATGGGGAGTGCCACCCTCCTCTTTGCTCTCACAGAAGCCTAAGTGCGTTTTCTGCATACAGTTCATGTAGGATCTATCCAACCGATTTTCCCTCATTTCAGATTCATTGAGTTATGTGTTTCATTACCCCTGTGCTTCTTCAGCTTCTACACGTTCTAGATGCTCGTCATCTGAAAAGCGCTTCAGTCCTTCGCATCTGAGGACAGCCTTTGAGTTTCATCAGTTACCGTGACTTCATGCTCGGTATCCCACAGTTTATGTCCTCAAGGCCGTTACCAGCTTTCAACTGAGGTTTCTCACTACTATGACTTCATCTGGACACTGCACCCTTCCTGGACTCTTGCTTGCGCTTGAACCCAGATAAAGAAAGCATCGGATACAGTGCTTCCAAGAAGTTGCTCCGCATGAATCGATTAACGACCATCCAATCGCCATGACTCAGTCCAGCTATCGGACGTCTCGACTTTTCGAAGAATTGCCCAATCATGTCGCCAACACTGGTTCACTTTCGGTCCGTTCCCTATACCGCCATCAGCTTCCTTCAGACCTCCCCGTCACCTGTGACGCCCTTGCTTACAGCTTGTCTTCCTGTTAATAGGGTGAGAAGATTTCTTTCATACCATCAGCTCGGCACCATGCCCCGCATCCAAAAAGCAGGCCGGGATCATTGTCCCAGCCTGCTTATTAGGATACTCAACGCAGCCCACCGTCGGAAAAAATCAGGAAGAATCTACCGATATACATCTCTTTCCTAGACTCTCTCTCGCAATGTCCAGGAAGATACTACCTCACTCAGGCGTCCCGAAGACGACCGTTCTGGCATTGTCAAACTCATAGGAGCAGGTACTGAGGGCAATGATCGAATCGCCAGGAGTCCAGATCCCCTTTGCCTGAAGCAGCGCATCGTGCCAAATCCAGTTCATGAATGATTGCTCCCCCAGCTCATGGTATCGTTGCAGCAAGTCATTTCCCTCCCCGGGAAGCACCAGGACTGCAAATGCCTTGAACCTGAACGTATCTCCCTTGGTCTGAACCTGAATTACTGGAGTCTGGGCAAAGAAATCAGCATCCTTGAAACGTTCCAGATCACTGAACATGGTGCCATTTTTCAGATGGTGGCCATAAATCACACTGAGGCGATCCGTGAATCCTGCATTCCGGTGATCCAGGAAAATCGCCCCCATTTTATTGGGCTCACCAGTGATCAGGTGCTTCAGGTAATAGGCATTATCTTTTCCCTGAGCAACCGGATAGTCAATATTCGTTCCCGTCACCCGGATCCAGCCCATCGCATTAGGACAGGATTCGGATATCATTGCCAGATTACGCTGTTTTAGGGAATCCGAGGTATTGATTGTGCTGGCATCATTGGTTCCGGTACCGACACCGACGGCCATTTGAATTTGAGCGTAGGATTCGATTGCTGCCTGTTCATTCAAGTCCTCGAGCCACAATACCCCAGCCGATCCAATGATTCCCATCAGACATAGCGCCATCAGTATTTGGAGGATGTTCCGGGACAGATTTCGGGAATGAGGAGGAATGAAATCATGTTCGAGATTTTCAAAGCTTCCCCCCCTGATTTTCTTTTTGATTCTGTTCATAAGCGTCCTCCGATAGGTATCTGTTGATCCTTAAGGTGTGCGGTGCTGCAGCACGCGGCGTTCCGCCCATTATCTGTAACTTCAGTAATCATTCTCTTTTCGACGCTCTTGCATCCTGATGCCAGATCCACTGTATGAAAGAAAGGCAGAGTGGCGTGCACTCTGCCATGAGAGGGATCAATGCATGTTAAGCTTCATTCTTTCGCTTTCTGATCATAATCACACTCAGGAATCCAAGCGCTGCACTGAAGAAGATCAGTGACAGCTTGGCCGTCGAGCGAACCTGGTCTACTCCGGTTTGAGGAATGTTCCCTTCCTGCTCCGGTCCATTCGGATCGGTTGGGTCCGTTGGATCCGTTGGATCGGTTGGATCGGTTGGATCGGTTGGATCGGTTGGGTCCGTTGGGTCCGTTGGGTCCGTTGGGTCCGTTGGATCCGTTGGGTCCGTCGGGTCCGTTGGGTCCGTTGGGTCCGTTGGGTCCGTTGGGTCCGTTGGGTCCGTTGGGTCCGTTGGGTCTACCACCGTTTCGTAGTAGTTCGTGAACTCAATTCTAACATCTTGGTTCAACAAACCACTGGAATTTTCTGAGGTGGCCGTTGTATAGCCTTCTGCCGTATAGTCTTTTTCTTTGATTTCATAAAAAGTACCCTCCGGTAGTCCGTGGATTGTCAGATTTTCGTCATGAGTCAGCCAGATGGACTCTCCACTTTCAATCGTCCCTTCCTCACCGGTGGAATGTGTGGTGTGATACCGTCCTGGCGCCGTAAAGGTTACGATGAATTCGAAGGCTTTGGTCAGATTGCCGTCTCCGCTGACGATCTTGGCGACCGTGAGTTCATGAACCGGCTTAACCTTGTTTTTGGTATTGATAAAGAGCGCGGTCTTCGTTTCATCCTCAAGGACGACTCCTTCCCCGTCGGTGACTGTGGTGACGTAACCAGACTCGCTGTAGTCCTCTTCTTCCACCCGGTAGGCAGTTCCAGCCGGAAGATCTTTAATGAGGATGCTTTGTCCGTGAGCCAGTTCAATTACATCACCGTTCTGAACCGAACCATCCGGGCAGCCGAATCCTTCATAGTCATAATTTCCAGTTGCATCCAGGGTAATTCGGAATTTAAATTTGGCTTCCCGGTTCCCGTCATCTCCTGCTACCTGCTTCTCGATTTTCAGGTTTCCTCTGGGATTATGTCTGGTATTGGTAAAAATGGCTGCCTGTTCTGTATTGACTTCAATCAGACCCTCATTCCCGATGCTGGTGGTGACATAGCCCTGAGCTGAATAGTCTGCTTCGGTAATCCGGTAGGCAGTTCCTCCAGGCAATCCTTCAATGGTCAGCTTCTCGCCGTGGGCCAACTCAAAGGTATCGCCGCTTTGGATGCTTATCCCGCCGAGTCTGGAGTGAATTGCAGGATAAGTGCCTGACTGATCCAGTGTCAAGGTAAAGTTGAATGCCTGTTCCTGATCGGAATCGTTGCCGCTGACTTTCTTTTCGATGGTAAGCTTTCCCACCGAATTCGGAAGATAGTTGTAAATTTTGGTTCGCGGGCTTTGTTCGCCATCGATCCAAACTACGGGTACCCCCGCTTCGGTTCGCACAATCAACTGATGTGTTTTCTCTGACAGTTCGTAGCCCGATGGGGCCTGAATTTCACGGAACAGGTATTCTCCGTCCGGAATGACCCGGAATCTTAACAATCCCTTACCATCCGACGTTGCCTGACGCAGTAGAACCGTTCCATCCTTGGTATAAAGGCCAAAGACAGCTCCGGCCAATGGCTGGCCCTGTCCATTCTGTTTTGTGATTTCAATCCAGGCACTTCGTTTCATGGATGCCTCGCCATCCGCCTTGGTGATGGCATATGACTGAGATGATTCCTCCAGGTCTCCTGTCGCTCCCATCAGACGCACACTGTTAGTCACCGCTCCCGGTTCTCCGGTAACATCGGTGGTATACGTCAGGCGATATGCCTGAGAAGAATCTGGCAAGACAAAGGTCAGTTCCCGAGTGGATGGGTCATACGTCAGAGGTTCTTCCCTTTGCAGCGGAAGTTCATCTCCCTCCACATAGGATCCATCAGCCTGAAGAATCATTTTCTTTATTGAGACAGATCCTGTTAAGATCAATTGACCCGATGAATCCGTCCGAAGCTCAAGTCCACCTGGAATAGTATCCACAATTTTTGCTCCAGAGTGCTGTAAATCATAAGGCTGATAGTCCACCTGCCAGGAGAGTTCTCCGGCTTTGGTAATTTCAAGCGTTTTTTCAAGGACCTGGGAGTTAATGGTGACATTCTGCTGGACTGAAATTCCCGGTTCCCAGCGTTCTGAAATGAGCTTCAGCTGATTCTGCACTGTCACTGACCCATTGTCCTGGAAATATTCCTGAGCCAGCTCATCCTTTGGTCCGGCTTTCACCAAAATGACATAGGGCTTATCGAGGGATTCAAACCGGAAACTGGCTTTGTCTCCAGAAATATCGGCGACCAGTCCATCAACCTGGATTGGTCCTTCCCCGAGGGTTTTCACCGAGCTTCCTGATGAGGGTGCTCCCTGGTAAATCCGATAGTATTCACCGGGTGAAAGTTCACGGAACACCCAGCCTTCTGGCAGAACATCCGTCAAAGTGACCGCACCCAGGGACTCACCGGTTTCCCGTTCGATCCCAGAAACCATGAGTGCGTCGGCATTGACGCTGAGCCTGAACAGAACAGCCTGCTCCTGGTAATGAAACCCCAGGGAGGCATCGGTCGTGATATGGGAGTCAATCTGAGCATCGGGATCGGCAAAGGCTTCCCGCCGCAGCAGTTCCTTGGCTAGCATCCGGCTGGGATACTGCACCTGGCTGGTGGAGGCATTCACCAAATTCTGTCCGCTCCAGAGCTGGGCGGTGTTCCACACCTGGCTCGTTCGATTGCCCACCACGATGTCGGGATTCAGAACCTGACTCTGAAAGTGAAAGCTGCGTGACTGATTCTGAACAAATCCCCGAACTTCGAGAAGATCGGCGATGCGAACTCCGTCCCGGGTAATGGGATGCACAGTCAAAGTCAGGCCTTCCCCGGCAAAGGATCCTTCCACATAGCGCTGATCATACCGCGGAACCAGCTGCCCGGCCGCAAGTCCTGCCGGAAGTCCGACAGTCCCGGCAGGCGTAAAGCCTTGAGCGGACGGTCCGTACACCAGTAAATCATACACTGCGACATTCGGCACCTGCTGCCCCTTTAAGTCCACCGCGACTGTCCAGTCGATCCGCTGGCTGGCTGGATTGACCTTGCCGGATTTGGCAATCGCATTGAACCCGACAGTTACGCCCGCCTGATTCGAGGCGATACCCGAAGCAGGTCCATCTTCCCAAAAAATCTTTGCCTGGTTTCGATACTGCTTGGCGGATACCGAGTAATCTTCGTCCGGAACCTTCGTGACGATGGTCAGTCGAATCCGTGAATCAATTGACCCGATTGAGTAGGCTGATCCTTCAGGCACAATGGGCTGTTCTGCTCCCCATTCGCCATTTTCGAAGGCTTGCCAGTAAGCCGAGTCAAACGTAAGCCCTGTGGGGAGCGAATCCTGAATAACCACATTTCGCAGTGAAGCTTCCAGGTGATTGGCTACAATGGACCAGGTAATGGTCCGATTGGTGGGGTCATAGATCCCGTTGACTGGTCCGTCACTGGCTTTTCCTGATTTTTCAATCCATTTGGGTGTAAATCGAACCAGAGCTTCTCCCTTGCCAACGATTTCCTCCAAAGCATCTGACAGCTGCACCTTGTTCAGCAGTGTCTGCTCCCGGGAAGAGGTCCAGGCTGCATCCGGAATCCTGGTACGCAATGTGACTGTAATGGGGCTTGTTGACCCTACGGGGAATAAGTACGTCAGCTTATCCTCGTCCCACTGCGGAACCGCAGCCTGGCCGTTGACTTGGAAACTATCTGGGAGATAGCTGCCGACACTCGACAGGAACTCGGTCAGGGTATGGCCTGAGATGTCCACCGGACGGCCTCCCTGGTCCGCAGTCAGCTTGATGGTCCATTCCACAGACTGGTCGGACAGGTTGACCGCTCCGGATTTGACTACATTATATTCAACTGCCTGAGGAAGAACTACCACCTTGTAGGTCTTGTCGAGGATTCGCACGTCATGGGAACCCTCTGCTCCGGCGTCGCCGCTTTTATCATACTCCAGGTCAAGACCAAACCGGGCAGTGACGGTGTTGTATGTACCATCAAAGACTTCCGGATCACCGTCAAAGGTCACCAGAGCGTAGACCATGCCGTTTTCGTCTGTATCGATGCGGGCATGCCCTACCAGTATGTCCCCCATTTTCAAAGGGATCGTCTCTTCCGCCAACAGCCGGAATGAGTCACTCAGTTCAATACGGGCTGTATCCCCTTGAACGACAGGATTCGACGGCACAGGATCATCCCCCGCCACAGGAATTTGAAATGACACATCCACCCGTACCGGCTGATCGGCAGACAGCTCTCCGCCCTGAGGCACAAGATCGCCATTCTGTCGAACCACCGCAGTCAAATCCGTTAGAAGCGCTTCCTCCGATGCAGCCTGGGCAGTACCGGGAGTGATCAACAGTCCCATCAGGAACGCCACGATCAGACTCAAACTCAAAAATCTTCTTGTTCTTCTCATAAAATACCTTTTCTTCCTCCTGAAATTGCTCAAGTCCGCAGACTCTTGGCATGAATAATTTTAGAATCATTCTATCCATTCTATTATTAGCACAAGGGCTTAACGGGAATCTCTTCATTTTTTTCGGATCCATCGGAAAGAACTGACCTGCATTAAACAAGCCTCTCACCGGTTTGTGAAGCTGTCGGAATGATTTATCACGTTCCCGCCTTCATTACTATCAATTTGTTATTGTATAATGATTATGAGGTGAGATTTTTGAGAGAACTCTTAGACGGTTCCGCTCAGCGGATCATTCGAATATTGGAAACCCTACTGGAGGAAGATGGATCAATGACTTTGGACCGTCTGGCCCTGACACTCAATGCCAGTCAGAGAACTCTGGCGGATGATTTGAACCTGCTTCAGGACCGTTGGGGTAACCTGCTCCATCTGGAAGTTACCCGAAAAAACGGGATTAGCCTGCATAATCACAATATTTCTGCCATCGGAGTCGTGTGCCGCGACCTGTTCAACGAATCTGTCGGATTGCGCTGGCTGCGTGAACTGCTGTTCCATCCCAGACAAACAATGGAAACCTATGAAAAACGACTATTTGTGAGCAATTCAACGCTCAGGCGACTGCTGCCCAGAATTCAGAATGTCCTTAGCCAAAAAGGAATGACTATCGCTCAGGAAAACGGGAAGTACTGGTTCGAGGGAACGAATGAGCAAAATCTCCGAGATTTTGCCGCCTCGTTCCTGCTGGAACTGAACGGTCTTGACCTGTCCAACTTCGATGTCTCCATGGATCTTGATGTACTTGAAAGCATTATACGCTCCCTGCAGGAGCGCAATACCGACCCGCAGCACCACGAAACCCTGGCTCAGGATGATGTGGTATTAGCTTATCAAATGATGTTCTATCTGATTTCATTGGTCCGGGAACGAACCGGTTTCAATGTCCCGTCCACCTACCCGGCAGTCAATGAACTCACCTCACAGCAGCTGAACTGCCTGGCCAAATTCTTTCCCGATGTCCGACCGGCTCAGCTGGCTCCGATCCATGAACATCTGAGGTCGTTCTTTCACGCCTTTCCCGATCCGAAAGAGCAAGCATATGTCCAGGACGTTATCGAGACTTTTCTCTCCGGCCTGCTTCGTGACCTGAGACTCACCCCACCCCCACCCATTCGTACCAGATTAAGCTTCATCATGCACAGCATCCTGTGTAACCTGAAAATGCGTCCCTATAAAACATCTGAACTGTTTGATCGAATCTGGTATTTTTCCGAAAACATCCAACGACAGAATCCTTTCCTTTACGATACCACTCACCATCATCTGGAACTGGCTGCCTGCCGGCTGAATCTGGACCTACCGCTGCGCATCGCCGATGTTCTTTTCTGGATTTGTCTGACCTATCCGGATATTACTGCTGCAGCGCCTCCGCTGCGCATTCTGCTTCTGAATGATCTTGGCAACAAACATGCCCGGTTTCTCGAGACCCTGGTTCGGTTCCAGCTCAAAAACCGCTCCAGTGAAATCATCATAGATGCTAATCCCAGCAAACTCCACCTTAATCCAGATGATTGCATGTCCTATGATCTTGTGCTGAGCACCTGCCCCGAACCTCCCCCTCATCCTCGTTGCCTGATTCTGAGCGACTATCCGCAGGATTCCGAATGGCATGCCCTGCATTCTCTGTTGCGTGAAGTCCCGGAACGGCAAGCCTTTCATCCGGAATTACCCTTAGCCTGATGCGCCCGTTAGTTAGACTTCAATTCTTGCATTCGCTGAACCGATCATCACTTCTCAAGGATCCAAAACCCACATCGCCTGGTTCAAGGGGGCGCATTCCATCCGGTTCAATCGATTATTCCAAGATAGCCCTTAATATGTTAGAAACAATAGATGCTCAAGCACTGTGGCACCATTTGCTCCCAAGGGACGGTGGGTGCTGCAGTGCTAAAGTTTTCCATTCTCCAAAGCATTGCCTGTTCTTAGGTCTTTTTTTGAACAAACCGCTTATCAGGTCCTGATCATTCTGTATCGGATCTTCAGTTTCATCAGACTTCTCTCCAATCGGATCTATGCTAGCCAGCGAAAGCCGGGACCATCGGCCCCGGCTTTCGGTTTGAATTGTGTTCTGTGATTCGGTCGGCTTATTTGGCTCCTGCCGCGTTCTGTCCGGCGATTCGGCCGAAGACGTTGATATCAGCCAGGGCATTGCCGCCCAGACGGTTGGTGCCGTGAATGCCGCCCGTGACTTCTCCGGCTGCGTACAGACCGGGGATGGCCTTGCCGTCCTGATCGAGCACATGAGCCTGAGCATCGATGGTGATGCCGCCCATGGTGTGGTGAACGGTCGGGACACGGGCTCCGGCATAGAACGGAGCGGTGTCGAGCTTTTTGTCGAACAGCGTCCGGCCGAACTCATCCTTGGCGCCGTCAACGGCCTTGTTGAAGTCCTCAACGGATTTCACGAAGGCAGCGGGATCCACGCCGATCTTTCCAGCCAGCTCTTCCAGGGTTTCGCCCTTGAAGGCGCGTCCGGCCGCGACCAGATCATCAATGGATTCGTTGAAGTTGTTGATGGTGTCGCCGGTGGGATAGGAGTTCTTGTCGACGATGACCCACATGTAGGAGTCCGTCTGTTCCATCAGCGCCTTGGTCATGACATCGCGCCGGGCCCCTTCATCCACAAACCGCTTGCCTTCCTTGTTGACGAAAATCCGGTTCTGCACGCCCTGCTCAATGTTGCCGCTGAGGGATCCGGTCTCCGGATCGCCCATGGGCAGAAGCTGAATGTATTCCATTCCGGTAAAGCCGGCATTGACCTTTTCCGCCATGGCGATTCCGTCGCCGGTGGCTCCGGTGTGGTTGGTGGTCTTGATGTTCGTCAGATCCGGCCACAAGGAAGTATTGTACTTGTTGCGCATTTCCACATTGGCACCAAATCCGCCGGTGGCGATGATGACGCCCTTGGAAGCCCTGACGGTGACCTTGCCGGTCTTGCCCTGAGCGATGACGCCAACGATCTTGCCGCCTTCCATGACCAGATCTTCGGCCTTGGTATCCAGCAGCACTTCGATGTCGGCCTTGTTCTTTTCGATGTAGTCCTCATAGGTCTGGACAAATCCGGTTCCCAGCGGTTTCTCTGGCTTGTGCGCCCGGCTCCACAGACCGCCCAGAACGGTAAAGATATAGTCTTTGAACAGCATGCCCTTGGCTTCCAGCCACTCGATGGTGGGATAGGTGTTTTCACACAGGACATCGATCAGCTCCGGATTGCCCTTTTTGTCTCCGCCCAGATAAGTCTGCAGCTTGTGCATGGAGGGGGAGTCAAACAGTGTGGTCTTCTTGGAATCCGTGAATTCCTTCCATTCCTGCTTCAGGGTTTCCTGCCAGGTTTTGACCTTGGCATCGTCAAAGGTCATTTCCAGAATGCCTTCCACCGTCTTTTTCTCCAGGTCAGTCATCGTCAGAGCTGCCTGGCGCTTGGGATCCGCCGCATTGTAGGCCGCTCCGGAAATGATGGTGTTTCCACCCAGTCGGGACATCTTTTCCAGAACAATGACTTTCGCGCCGTTTTCATGGGCTGACATGGCCGCCGATAAGCCGGCGCCGCCGCCGCCAATGATCACGACATCCGTCGTCTTCTCAACATCGCCGGTTGTCCCCCCGGGTCCGGCCGTCTTGTTCTTGAGAGCTTCAATGTCTGCGCCGGCACTGGTCAGGGCAGCCGTTACCGCTTCCAGGATTCCTTTGCTGGAGTAAGTCGCGCCGGACACCGCATCCACTTTCAGGGTTGTGCCGGACTTGATCAGCGCCACGATGCTCTCAATGGCCTTATCGCCGACACCCTCCGTCTCCGTCTGCTCCACCTTGATATCCGTAATCGCCGTCTCCGACAGCGTTACTTCCACCTTGATCGGTCCGTGGAAGCCTTCTGCTTCTCCCTTGTAAGTACCCGGCTTGAACTTAATCTCACCGGTTGGGGCGGTCGTTGCCGGCGGGGTGGTTGAGGGAGTAGTGGTCGCCACTGCTGTGGTAGTCGGTGCCGCTGTTCCAGCCGGTGTGGTGGTAGGTGGTGTTGTCGTACAAGCCGCCAGACCGGCGGTCATCAGACCAGCCACCATCAGGCTCATCATTCGCTTTTTCAGATTCATCTTCTTTCCTCCTTAACACGACCGAATATGATATTGTTTTCACGTATAATTATACATTTGTCATAACTTCAATTCAACGAAAAGACCTTATTTGATAAGTTATGTCAATGTTTTTTTCAGAACCTATTAAAAATTTAGCATCCCACTCTCATGAATACTATTGCATGCCCCAACCTCCATCCCTCCCCTCCATCCATAAGAATTCCGCCCGATGATTCGGTCCCTCCGTTCCGCGAATCGGTTCCCTGTGAACCAGATCCTTCGTTCCGTGAATCAGGAAAATGATGATAAATAAAAAAAGCACCCGGGTTGGGTGCTTTTTTCAGGGTGAATAGAATCAGTTGCCATTGATTCGACTTCGTACTAACAGAATAACAAATGGAGAACAAAGATTCGAGAGGTAAATGTAAATCTTTTGATAACATTTTGTTATATTTTTGTTAACGATAGGATTTAATCTTGATTTATCGTTGCTACGACTCACTTTTTCTTGATTTCAGTTCAAATGTTAATTTTTTATGAATGAGCGCTGCTCTTGCCGCTGGTGACGATGCCCACCTTGCCGTCCACGGTGATCATGGTGCCGTCCTTGAGGCGATGGGTGGCTTCGCGGGCAGCGTACACAATCGGGATCTCCATCTTCAGTACTTCGATGGTGACTTCCGGGCTGATGGATTCCGCTTCCACGACGACGCCTTCGGCTTCATGCAGATGGGGCAGGTAGTCTGGAATCAGATCATGGACGACCAGGATGGAACCCGCTTCTACGCGATTTTCCGCTTCCAGGGGAGAGTGCACGATGGTGGCAATGCCGGAGACCTGGCGCTTGATGGGCTCGAGCCCCTTGCCTTCCAGGAGGACATCCCCGATGATGTGGATCTTCATCATGTTGGTGGAGCCCTTGAAGTTAACCGGAATGCCGGCGGAAATGACAACCAGGTCGCCGTCCTGAACAAAGCCCTGAGCTTTGGCTGCGGCTGTCGTCTTTTCGATCAGTTCATCGGTGGATTCAAAGGTCTCGGATACGATGGGATAAACACCCCAGGTACAAGCCAACTTGCGGGCCACTGCTTCCACAGGGGTTACCGCAATGATGGTGGACTTGGGCCGGAACTTGGCAATGTTGCGGGCGGTTGAACCGCTGGTGGTTCCGGTAATGATGGCCTTGGTTTCCAGCTTGTTGGCGGTGGTGCAGACCGCGGCGGAAATGGCGGACTGAACTGTATTGGTCTGGTTTTTCAGCAGCTGGGTCAGCAGGTTATTGTAGTTGATCTGAGACTCAGTGGCCAGGGCGATATCCGTCATGGTCTGAACCGCTTCCACCGGCCATTCGCCGGAGGCAGTTTCGCCGGAGAGCATCACGGCGTCGGAGCCATCCATGATGGCGTTGGCGACGTCTGAAACCTCAGCCCGGGTCGGACGAGGATTCCGCACCATGGAGTCGAGCATCTGAGTGGCCGTGATCACCGGTTTTCCAGCCGCGTTGCATTTTTCAATGATCATTTTCTGGATCATGGGCACCCGCTCGATGGGAATTTCCACCCCCATGTCGCCACGTGCCACCATGATGCCGTCAGAGTACTTGATGATCTCATCAACGTTTTCCACGCCTTCTTCATTCTCGATCTTGGAATAGATGTGGATGTGGGAAGCATTCAGCTCATGGAGCACCTTGCGGATCTCCAGAACATCGGAGCCCTTGCGGATAAAAGAAGCGGCGATAATGTCCACGCCAAACTCCGCGCCAAAGGCCAGGTCTTTCTTGTCCTGTTCGGTCAGCGCCGGCAGATTGGTTTTGACACCGGGCAGATTCGAGCTTTTACGGTTGCTGATCTCTCCGGTGTTGCGCACAATGGTTTTCACCTCATTGCCGAAAATCGCAGTAACCTCCAGATCAACCAGACCGTCATTGAGCAGAATATGCTTGCCCGGTTCCATGACTTTGGCCAGATCCTTGTAGGTGACGGCAAAGCGGGTTTCATCCCCGAGGAAATCCTCACCGCCGACTACCGTAACTTCCGTGCCTTCCTGCAGGATCACCTTGCCGTTCTTGAAGTCCCGGGCCCGGATCTCCGGTCCCTTGGTGTCGAGAAGGATGGCGTAGTTGAGATGCTTCTCCCCGGCTACCTTGCGCACCCGCTCCATGGTGACGCGATGGGAGTCATGGTTGCCATGGGAAAAGTTATGGCGGGAAACATTCATCCCCGAATCAAACAATTTTCCGATCATTTCCTCGGAATCCGTTGCCGGTCCGATGGTGCAGACAATCTTGGTTTTTCTTAACATAGGTTCTCCTTCGCTTCTTAAGATATTTCCTGGGCGATGGTCAAAAGCTTCTCATCAAAGACATTCTCCATATCAAGGGCTTCGTGGATATCCATATCGATGATGTGATTATCCCGAATTCCGACGACCCGGCTGGTTTTCCCTTCCATCAGCAGTTCCACTGCCCGATGGCCGAACTTGGCCGCCAGGATGCGGTCCGCCGAAGAGGGCGCTCCGCCGCGCTGGATGTGACCCAGTACCGTGATCCGGGTCTCCAGACCCGTCACTTCCTCGATTTCTTCCGCCATTTCCTTGGCTCCGCCTACGCCCTCCGCCATGACGATGAGGTAGTGGTGCTTGTCCCGGGAACGCCCCTCCAGGATCAGCTTGACGACATCATTGACCGAATAAGGCTTCTCCGGAACGACCACCAGCTCGGCGCCGCCGGCAATGCCGGCATAAAGCGCGATGTCGCCGCAGTGCCGGCCCATGACCTCTACGATGGAACAACGCTCATGGGAGGCAGAGGTATCCTTCAGCTTGTTGATGGCTTCCACCACTGTATCCACGGCGGTGTCAAAGCCCAGGGTAAAGTCGGTGTAGGCCAGGTCATTGTCGATGGTTCCCGGAATGCCGATGGTATTGATGCCCAGTTCCGACAGCTTGGCCGCCCCGTGGAACGAGCCGTCGCCGCCGATCACTACCAGTCCTTCAATGCCGAAGATCCGCAGGACCTGAGCAGCCTTTTCCTGGACCGCCCGGTCCTTGAAGGTTTCCAGCCGAGCCGTCTTCAGGATCGTTCCGCCCTTGTGCACGATGTCCGAAACCGAGTTCCGGTCCATTGGCTTCAGCTCACCATTGATCAGTCCGTAAAAGCCCCGCTCCACGCCCATCACCTCGATGCCGTTGTGCAAAGCGGTCCGCACCACCGCGCGGATGGCAGCATTCATTCCGGGCGCATCGCCCCCGGAGGTCAAAATCGCTATTTTCTTCATTCGTTTTCCTTTCCTCTGTCAGCCGGCGGCCCCCGGCACCGGGCAGTTTTCCCGCCCCGATGTTCCTGAATGGTTATGCCGGATATTACCTCATATCAAGTTTATTGTATCGCATTCGAAGACCCCATCTCAACTGCAAAGGTGTTAACAATCCGCGGGCAAACGTCTTCATGGCATATCACGCAAAAATATTCTTTTGATCTTTCCAATATCACGCAATAAAATTCGTCCTTGTCCCCTCCAAAAAGAATAAAGCGGCCAACGCCGCCGATCATACCTTAGGTGTCCCTATGCTCTGGTGTTAATCAGAGCTTTTCTATTGTTCAAATGCCATTCCGATCCCGCTTATTATGATCTTCAACCTGCAACAGGAATCAACGTCAACCTGAAGGGATTGGTTATTGAGACTACTGATTTCAGGCCTATATTTTTAGCATGAAGGATAATTTTGACTCAGTTGACCGACTGAACATAAATCGAGTCCCCAGCCCGATTTCGGTATGGGAACTCGAATACAGGAAATAATCATCGTAAGTCCTACTTCAGGACTACATTGTCCTTGCCGATTTTCTTCTCCAGCAGCTCCAGAATATTGGTGTCAAGGTCCAGGCACTGCCGCTCGGGCAGCTGATAGCTTTGCTTTTCACTGGCGGCGTAGATAATCACCGGCGTCGAGCCCTGATGGGCTGTCAGCAGGGGGGATAATCCGGCCAGGATTGCCCTGGCTTCCGCTAAGTCATGGAAGCGCAGATAGAGCTTGCCCTGAGCTCCCTCCTTCCCTTCCTTCTTGCTTGGCCGGACCCGGCCCGGCTGAACGCCAGCCCTATCCGCTCCGGAAGCTGTCGGTGAGGCCAAGTCTTGGCCATTCACCGGCTGGCTGGTGCTCCTTTCTCCCTTTGCCGAACCCTCATTGACCGATCTGCCGTTGCCTGGACTGCCGTTGGCTGAGTTGCCATTGGTCGGGCGAGAACCGGCTGAAGGCCGGCTGCCCGGTTTCTCCGTGGGGGGCGTGCGCCGCTGACTGCGACCGTTGCCGAACCGGTCCAGATCCGGACGCATCTTGAACTGAGGCAGCTTGCCCTGCTCGATCAGGCTCATTTCCTCGGCAATGACCTTAGTATTCTCATCTTCCCGGACCTGGAGCCGGCCGGAGACGGCAATGACCAGATCCTCCTGGAGGAAGCTCTTAAGCAGGTCATACGTCTTGGGGAAGACAATCAGTTCGACTTCGCCGGTGGGATCCTCCAGGGTGGCGAAGGCCATCATGGCATTGTTCCGGGTGATCTTGCGGGTGATGGAAGTCAGGATGCCGCCCATGGTGACGCGCTGACCGTCGTGCAGCACCCGGTCCGAGGCCATCTGACTCTCGGCCTGCAGCGCCGCCTCGTCCCGGACATCATCCAGGAGGTCATTGGCGATGATGTCCTGGACGAAGATGGTGCACAGGGCATCCAGCTCCGCCGCGTATTCATCCAGGGGATGACCGGACAGATAGAGACCGGTCATTTCCTTTTCCATGAACAGCCGGTCCTTGAGCGGGAACTCCTCAATCTGAGGCAGGTTGATGGCAAAGCCGTCGATGTCTTCGGTGCCGTCCCCGGCTTCGGAGCCGAAGAAGGACATCTGGCCCTTGATCAGCCGCCGACGCTCACTGGAGAAGCTCTCCAGAATCCGCTCATAGACGGCCAGCAGGCGGGACCGCTCTACTCCCATGGAATCGAACGCCCCGGCTTTGATCATGCACTCGCAGGCCCGCTTGTTCAAGCCGGCTTCATCCAGCTTGCTCATAAAATCATGGAAGGAAGTAAACTGCCCCTTCTTCTCCCGGGTCTGGATGATGGACTCAATGACGGAAAATCCAAGGTTCTTGATTCCGGCCAGACCGAAACGGATTTTATTGCCGCTGACGGTGAAGCGGGCACCGGACTCGTTGATGTCCGGCGGCAGCAGCTCGATGCCGATGGACTTGGCGTAGCGGATATAGAAGCTGGCCTTTTCCGCCGAGCCGATGAAGGAATTGAGCATGGCGGCGATGAATTCCACCGGGTAGTAGCGCATCAGGTAGGCCGTCTGGTAGCCGATGACGGCATAGGCGGCGGCATGAGCTTTGTTGAAGGCATAGGAGGCGAAGTAGGACATCTGATCAAAGATCTTCTGTGCGGCCTCGTCGGAAATGCCGTTGCGCCGGGTTCCCGGTACAATCACCCGGCCGTCTTCCACAATGCCCTCAATGAAGTTCTTGCGCTCCTGTTCCATAACATCGTGCTTCTTCTTGCTCATGGCCCGGCGCACCAGATCCGCCCGGCCCAGCGAATAGCCGGCCAGATCCTGAACGATCTGCATGACCTGTTCCTGGTAGACCATGACGCCGTAGGTGACATCGAGGATATGCTCCAGCTCCGGCGTCAGGTAGCTGACCTTATCCGGATTCTTCTTGCTCTCGATGTAGCGCGGAATTTCAGACATCGGACCCGGCCGGTACAGGGATATTCCGGCGATGATGTCCTCCAGGCTCTCCGGCTTGAGTTCTTTCATAAAGGAAGTCATGCCGGCAGATTCCAGCTGGAATACTCCGACCGTCCGACCTTCCCCGATCATGTCATAGACCTTGGGATCGTCAAAGGGCAGCGCATCGACCTGGACCTGGATGCCGCGGTTTTGCCGGATCATGGTCACGGCATCCTGCATGACGGTGAGGGTGCGCAGCCCCAGAAAGTCCATCTTGAGCAGTCCCAGTTCCTCCAGGGTGCCCATGGGGAACTGGGTGACAATGGCTTCCTCGTTGCGCTGCAGCGGGACATACTCCACCAGGGGGCGGCCGGAAATCACGACGCCGGCGGCATGAGTGGAGGAATGGCGCGGCAGGCCTTCCAGGCGCAGGGCAATGTTGATCAGCTCCGTCACCCGGGGGTCGGTCTCATAGGCATTCTTAAGCTCCGGATTCATCTCCAGCGCCTTCTCAATGGTAATGCCCAGAACGGTGGGGATCATCTTGGCAATCTGGTCCACCTCGCCGTAGGGATACATCATGGCGCGGCCGACATCCCGGATGCAGGCCCGGGCCGCCATGGTCCCAAAGGTTATAATTTGGGCCACGTTGTCCTTGCCGTACTTGTCCACCACGTAGTCAATGACTTCCTGGCGCCGTTCATAGCAGAAGTCCGAGTCAATATCGGGCATGGAGATCCGCTCCGGGTTCAGAAAGCGTTCAAAGATGAGATTGTACCGGATCGGATCGATCTTGGTAATATTCAGGGTATAGGCGATGATGGACGCGGCGGCCGAGCCCCGGCCGGCGCCGGTGGCGATGCCGTGGTCATCGGCAAATTTGATGAAATCCCAGACAATCAGGAAATAGTCGACATAGCCCATCCGCTCGAGAATCCCCAGCTCATAGGCCAGCCGCTCAATCAGAATCCGGCTGTTGCCCGAATCCAGGGCATCCATCCGGGCCATGACCGCTTCCGACATCGGCAGATCCCGGAACTCGGCAAACACCGGATACTTGCGGGTCAGGCCCTCATAGCAGCGCTGCTTGAGATACCGGGCATGGTCCGTCCCCTCCGGCAGGTCAAAGGCCGGAAGCCGGGACACATGGAACTGGTAGTCAAACTGACACTGCTGGGCGATCTTCACCGTATTTTCCAACGCTTCGGGCACATGGGCAAACAGCTCCCACATCTGCTGCGGACTCTTGAGATAGAACTCCGGCGACGGATACTTCATCCGGTCCGACTCATCCACGGCGGCCGCGGTCTGAATGCACAAGAGGACATCATGGCTGCGATGGTCATCCCGGGCCAGATAGTGCACGTCGTTGGTAGCCACCAGCGGGATGTCCAGTTCGCGGGCCAGTTCGATGTTCAGGGCATTTACCTTTTTCTGCTCGGCCAGGCCGTGGTCCTGCAGCTCCAGATAGAAGCCGTCCCGGAACGCATCCCGGTAGAAGATTGCCGCGGCGCGGGCCTTCTCCGGGAAGCCGTGATTCAGATTCTCCTGAACCTCACCGCCCAGGCAGGCAGACAGGGCAATCAGGCCCTCACTGTGACGGGCTAGAAAGGCGTGGTCCACCCGGGGCTTATAGTAGAAGCCCCGGATCGAGGCCTCACTGACAATGCGCATCAGATTCTGGTAGCCCGTTTCGTTCTTGACCAAAAGCACCAGATGATGAATGGTGTTGTTGGCCAGGGTGCGATCCTCCATATTGCCTGAACAGACATAGATTTCCGAACCGATGATGGGCCGGATGCCTTCCCGCTGACAGGCCTTGTAGAACTCCACCGTACCGTACATGGTTCCATGGTCGGTGATGGCCAGCGCCGGCATGCCCAGTTCCCTGGCCCGGGCCACCATTTCCGGAATCTTTCCCGAGCCGTCGAGCAAAGAAAACTCGGTATGGGCGTGCAGATGCACAAAGGGATATTGTTTTTCAGTTGGTTGTTGGTTATTCAGAATCTCAGTCATATCAGTCTCTTTCTCGCAACCCGGTTGCGTGGTCGGACGGGGAAGTCACGTCTTGTCCTACTATTTTACCATCATTCCCGCCCAAGGGGAAAACCTTCCGATTTCAGTCCGAAAAGCAGCAGACACGACTCGTCCTGGAAGGTATCGCCAGCTTTTCCTCCCCCGACTGCGGATCCCGACCTCTCCTTGAGAATGCCAGAGCTTGAAGTCTGTATTCTCGGTTTGAAATCCTCCTGCACCAGGACCAATCTGGATTCCCAAATGTACCTCCTGTCTGCGCAACATGGTAAGATATGAATATCAGGAATCGCTGCGGCGATGGAATTCAAAGAAAAAAAGTACCCAAAGCATGTCTTGTTGTTTCCTCTGAACTTAATATTAAGCGGAAAAAGAATGATCCGAGTATGATCCGAAATTGATCCGAGTATGATCCGAAAATGATCTGCGAATGATTTGAGAATGATCTGAGAATAAGCAGAATGAAGACCATCGAATCCATCTCATTGACCGGGGTGATAAAAAATGAACGTGAAAGATACCGCCAGACGCTGGGGACGAAGCGAGAAGGTCGTTCGAACGTACTGCCAGGAAGGCATTGTTCCGAGCGCGGAGAAAAAAGGCAGGTTCTGGGACATTCCACAGAACGCGCCGGCACCGCCTTTAACCAGACACGGGCTGGTGCTGCTGCTCGAGAGCATCCTGCTCCAGGCTGACGGAGCCGCTGTGAATGTCCGTCGGATCGGTTATCCAGAAATCGAGGTGGTCCTGGGCTACCGCTATCTGTCGGATCAGCTCTTTATTTCCGGATTCAGCGAAACGGAGCCCATTGAAAAGGCTCTGGCACAGGCAAAGTGCACCCAACGCGGACGAAAGCTCATTGCCGCACACGAGGAGTCGAAAAATAAGGGCAGGAAAATGATCGCGGGTGAAATCGGAATTAACGCGGGCAAGCCGCATATCCTCGGAAAGTTTGAGAAAGACGATTCCTAAGACACTCAGACAATTCAGATCCCCGAGAAATGGGAAGATTAAGAAAAGTCCTGGACATTGTCCGGGACTTTTTTGAATGAGCTGTTTTATGAGGATGACATCGAAATTTCAACCGAATTCCTCAAATCACCACAAAGTTCAATAATCCTCGCGTATCTGTTTTTGGGTCACGATTGATCAACGGATGCCTGTTGTTTTGTCTCAGGTAAGGACGCGGGCTGATCTCCGATCAGCTGGTAAAATCGGCAGCGGCTGATTTGGCCAGCAGGGGCCGGATGTGTGCCAGAACCTGGTTCTGGTGATAGTCACAGATCTGGTAGGCTTCCATTTCTTCCCGGGAATCAAACCGGGTGATGAGGATGACATCGAAATTTCGGTCGGATTCGACTTCATTGATTCCGACTTCAATGTCCCGCAGTTCCGGAATCCGGCCCTCCATGGAGCGCAGAATTTCAGCCAGGCGCGGGATATCCTGGCGGTCCTTGACATTCATCATGACGACATGAGTAAACATAGCATTTCCTCCTGCAGGATGGATTTGGTTCGACAAGGGTTTAGTGGACGGCTGATACCATGCCCAGGGCGACGCACTCACTGTCGCTGTTCATGACGCGGACCTCCACCTTGGAATGGCTTTTGGAGGTAAAGACCAGCTCCAGCTCGACGCTGAAATAATGCTCAGGCTGAATTGGTTTGATGATGTTCATGCTGATGTTGTCGATCTCGGTGTAGAGATTGCGGTTCTTCAGGATGATGGAGGAACATTTGACCATGATCATGGATAGCAGACTGCGGGACAGGGTCCCCAGGGGATCCAGCATTTCGCCGGTGACCCGGCCGGAGAAGATGAACTTGCCGTTCTTTTCCTCATAGCTGAAGTGCTCGATGATGCGGTCCTCCAGGGATTCCACGGTCTTGTGGGACATCCAGCGTTCCTTCAGCCCCTTGAGCACGTCGCCCCGGGAGATGATGCCCAGGAATTTGTCCCCTTCGGTGACCGGAATCTGTTCCACATCTTCCCATTCCATGATATGGGCGGCATAGGCCACCGTCGTTCTGGGATTGACCTGAACCGGCTTTTTCATGTACTTGCTCAGGGGTTCCGCGCCGTCCTTTCCCAGGACATCGCGGGGAGTAATCATTCCCACCACTTTGCCCTTTTCATCCACCACCGGGAACCGGTCAAAGCCGGTTTCTTCCGCCCGGCGCTTCCAGTCGTTCACTGTCTCGTAGTCATTGAGGGAGACCGGCGCGGTCTTCATGATGTCGGACACATAGAGAATGCGCTGCCGGATCAGGTTCTGGGACAGAGCCTTGTTGATCAGTGCGGCGATGGTATAGGTATCATAGCTGGAAGAAATGACCGGAATGGACAGACGGTCTGCCATTTCCCGGATCTTCTCGGTGCAGCCGAAGCCGCCGGAGATCAGGACACCGTTTTCGTTCTTCAGGGCCATATTCTGCGCCGCTTCGCGGTTACCCACAATCAGGATGCCACCAGGTGTGATGTATTTTTTCATCGCGTCGAGCTCCATGGCTCCGATGACGAACTTATAGATCGGCTTTTCAATGCCGGCTTCTCCCCCCAGGAGCTCGCCGTCCACGATCTTGAGAACTTCTTCGTAGGTCAGATTCTTGATCTTCTTTTCCTTGGGCGATTCCACCCGGACGGTGCCCGCCCGGGGCAGGGTCTTGAGGTAGCCTTCCTCTTCGCATTCCTTGATGGCCTTGTAGGCCGTTCCTTCGGAGATCCCCAGCTCCGAAGCGATGGAACGAACCGAGATCTTTCGACCGATCTCCAGGTTCTTAATATGATTCACCACGAGATGAACTTTTGCCATTGATTTCCCCTATCCTTTCGATTTCCTCTTACCCTTCGATCTCTTGAGCGATGGTTTCTATTTTTCTCAGGCGATGATTGACGCCGGATTTCCCCACCGGCGGTTCCATCATTTCACCCAGTTCCTGCAATGTGGCATCGGGATAATTGACCCGCAGCTCCGCGACCTGGCGCAGAATATCCGGCAGCCGGTCCAGTCCGATGGTGCGCTGGATCAGCCGAATGGCATCCATCTGCCGCACCGCGGCATTCACCGTCTTGCTCAGATTGGCTGTCTCGCAGTTCACCAGACGGTTGACGTTGTTGCGCATCCCCTTCATGATCCGGATGTTCTCCGTTTCCAGCAGCGCTTGATGGGCGCCCATGACATTGAGCAGATCCACGATCTGTTCGCCTTCCTTGAGATAGACCACGTAGCTGCCCTTGCGGCTGATCACTTTGGCGGTCAGGTCATAGGAAGCCAGAAGGCGGACCAGCTCACTGCCGTAGTGCTCCGAATGGGTGACAAATTCCAGATGGTACTGTTTCTCCGGATTGGAGATGGAACCGGAACCTAGGAACGCGCCTCTCAAATAGGCCCGCTTCAGGGTATCGGTGCGGATCCAGCGTGCCGGAATGGAATCATCGATCATCAAATGCTGGCCCTGTGTGGACAGGATGCCGGTTTCAAACAGCAGTTCCTTCAGATCCTTCACCTCATCAAAGCTGATGAAATAGAGGTTTTTCTTTTTCATGGTCGCCCCCCGGCTGACCATGACCTGAACGGCCGGATCCACCAGTACTTTCAGCTGCCGGGTTAAAAACCGGGCAGTACCGGCATTCTCCGTCGCAATGCGGAAACCGATTCCCTTCCCCGGCAGAAGCGACATCGTGCCGGATACTTTCATCACGGCAGACAACAGGGCCATGAATTCCGGCCGGGCCATATCCAGCTGCTGGATGATTTCTGATTTGACTTTCGCCGAATAGGACATTCGCTTCTCTCCTTCCTTTGGAATTGTTACAGCTTGCGCTGATTCCGAATAATACAGACTCACCACAATTATAACAGATTTTGTGCTTTTTTTAGCAAATAATGCGGGTGCTGTGTCACAAAAACTTCAAGCATTTCGCAAAAAAACAGATGCATTCACAGCCCCTGGCTTCATTTTTCCATGTTCGGCCCGAAAATAGTACACCCGTCGGCCTTGCCGCTCAGGCCGTTGCTCCGGCAATGGCTGGCGCACAAACAGAATGGCACAGAATCCCTGTACATCAGAAAGCAGTGCCCCAATAGAGCAAAGGCAAGCCGGGCGGCCTGCCTTTGCGGTGGATTGATTCAATTTAACGTTCGAATCTATTCCCTGGATTCGGCATGATCATCACTCTGCAGCCGGACGATCTTGCGGGCTTCGGCTTTCACCATTTCCTCTTCCAGGAGCTTCTTCTCATTGGCCAGCAGATAGCCCAGGGCCGTGAGGGAATGCTTCAGCTCATTGTCCTGCATGATGGTGTGGAACAGGGTATTGGCCAGTTTTTGGGGATCATGCCGAATCTGACGGCCAATCACCTTGAGGAGATCGGCTTCTACGATTTGAACGCCCAACGCCTCCACTTCCCCGCGATTCAGGGTAACTTCCTTGGCGCCGCTGTCCATATAGTTTTTGATCGCAACAGCATCTGACAGGGGCTGATTGTTGACCACCACATAGTCGATGGTTCCGATGTCGGAATGCTCCAGAATCTTCTTCAGGTGATCTGCCACCGTCAGTCCGTCGGTCTCTCCGGGCTGTGTCATGATGTTGCTGACATAGAACACAATGGCATCCGATTCCCGGATCGCCCGGGCCACTTCCCGGATCAGCAGATTGGGCATGACGCTGGTAAAGAGCGAACCGGGTCCCAGAATGATGGCCTGCGCCTCCCGGATGGCGGAAACTACGCTCTGGGGAGTCCTGGCATCTTCCGGGTGGATGGACAGACGGTCAATGGGATTGTCCGCGGTCACCGCGTGACCGATATTGGATTCGCCCTCAATCATGGTGCCGTCCGTCATGCGGGCAGTCAGGCGCAGGTCTTCCAAGGTCACCGGCAGCACCTTGCCGGTGATGGCCAGGACCTCCGACATCTTGCCGACCGCGTCCTCGAAGTCCTCGGACATGCCGTTCATGGCTGCCAGAAACAGGTTGCCGAAGCTCTGCCCCTTCAGGGTTCCTTCCTGGAAGCGGTACTGCAGCAGTTCTTCCATGACTGAGTCGGTGTTGGCCAGCGCCACCAGGCAGTTGCGGATGTCGCCCGGAGGCAGCATGCCCATTTCGGTGCGCAGCGTCCCCGACCCCCCGCCGTCGTCGCCGACGGTGACGATGGCGGTCAGATTGCTGGTATAGTATTTCAGGCCGCGGAGCATTGTGGACAGGCCGGTTCCCCCGCCAATGGCCACAATCTTCGGACCTTTCGTCTGCATTTTCTTCTCATAGAACAGGTTGTTGATTTCCCGGGAATCCAGATTGACATGGAACATGCCCTCCCGCACCAGCTTGACGAAGTTTTTCATCCCCTCATTCACGCTGATATAGATGATCAGAAGACCCGAGAAAATCAGAAAGCCAAAGTAGATCATGTAGCTTCTGGAAAAAAAGCGGTTGTCCAGGATCTCCGTGATCCCCAGAATCACAAGCAGGAAGCCAAGGGTGGCAAACAGCACCCAGCGCTTCAGCCCCATGCCGAACCGGGTCAGGTCCTTCAATGTTTTGATGATCAAGTTGTTCACCTCTTACAGCCGGTGTTTACGGGCCACGTCTTCCTCCGAGTCGCGATGGAACGAGGCAGCATGGAAACCCTGATAGCGCAGCTGGCGCGTGATTTCTTCGGTGATGGCGACGCTGCGATGGCGTCCACCGGTACAGCCGATCCCCACGATGAGCTGCTTCTTCCCTTCCAGAATATAATGGGGAATCAGGAACTTCAGCATATCCAGCACCTTGGTCATGAATTCCTTTGTCACATCATTGCCCAGGACAAACTGGCGCACGGGCTCATCCTGTCCCGACAGCGGACGCAGTTCATCAATGTAAAATGGATTTTCGATAAAGCGCACGTCAAAGATCAGGTCGGCATCCACCGGCACGCCGTACTTGAAGCCGAAGGATACCACGTTGATATTGAGGCTTTCCGAAGCCTCCTGCATAACATAGCGGTTCTTGATCTTCTCCTGGAATTTGCGCAGGGGCAGGCCGGTGGTATCAATGATGAAATCCGCCCGGTCCTTGATGGGCTGCAGAATTTCCCGTTCCTTCTGAATGCCGTTGAGCAGACGCTCCCGGGAAGAGAGCGGGTGCACCCGCCGGGTTTCCTTGAAGCGAGTGACGATCTCTTCATCTTCGGCGTCCAGGAACAGAATCTCAAAGGCGATGTTCTTGGCTGCCAGATCATCGATGGATTCATCGATGCCATGGAAAAACTGGCCGGACCGGATGTCCATCACCAGTGCCGCATCCGTGATTTTACCCTCAGCCGAAGTCAGGACATCGATGAACTTTCCCAGCAGATTGGGAGGCAGGTTGTCCACCACATAATAGCCCAGGTCCTCAAATACCTTGACAGCCTGGCTTTTTCCTGCACCGGACATTCCGGTGATGATGACGATTTTCATTCGGTTTACCTCCCATGATTTTTCTCCCTTCATTATATCAGAAGAAGAGACCGCTGATTTGCGGGCATCCGGCAATAGTCCTGAGGATCTGGCATGGTACACTCTGAAATTCAGATTTTGTCAGTTTTTTCCATCTCCAGGCTGAACGTTGAACGCTGGTGGTTGTAGGATACAATCTCTGGCCGTCTCCAAGCCTCCAAGTGGAAGCTGGACCTTTAATTTTGTCGTTAGTGTAAAGTTACTGTAGGTCGAAAATGAAAGAGAATAAGCCCAAGTGCTAGAATGTTAGTAACAACCAAAAACAAACTACACGAAAGGACTTATTCTCATGCCTATCTTAACAGATTTCAACTCAATGTTCACCTCTCTCAGACAAGGTTTTGATTCAAGAATGGCAAGCGGTACCCTCACCATGGATCAGGTGGTCCAGGAGACTCACGAGCTGACGGATCGGATTGCCCGTGAGCAGATCCAGGATTATGTTCAGGTACTCGATGAGCGCCTGAGGAACTCACAGTTACGGAAAAAAGACTACACCATCGAACGGCGCTATCAAACAAAAACCATCGCTACTACAGCCGGACCTGTGGTCTTTGGCCGGACGTACTTTCGGGATAAAAAGACCAATCACCATGTGTGTCTGGTGGATCGTCTTCTGGGCCTTGAGCCCCATCAGAGAATCAGCCGGGAACTAGCCTCGTGTCTTCTCTCCAGTGCTAAAGATATTTCTTACCAGGGGACGGTGGAGCGCTATGCAAGCAGCGGAATTACCAGCCGCACTACGGTAATGAATCTGGTCCATCGACTGGGGAACATTGAGTCTTCTGAGGGACCCCTGCCTCAGAAAAAAGTGGCATCTCGGATCTATATTGAGGCCGATGAGGATCATGTAGCTATGCAGGACGGTTCCAATCAGCAGATGCGGCTGATCTACGTCCATGAGGGGCAGCAGAGTGTCGGGAAGAGACGCAAGGCCTTAATGGGTGTACGTCGATTTGCAGGCTTCTACAAGGGCAACTCGGATGAACTGTGGTACGAAGTGTTCGATTACCTGAACTCGGCTTATGAAGTGGATAAGATCGAGGAAATCTCCTTATCAGGGGATGGGGCGTCCTGGATCAAGATGGGTGCCCAGATTCTGCCTCGATGCAAGCTCTATCTGGATAAGTTCCACCTGGAAAAGGCCCTGCGCCAGGCGGCAACGCCGATTGATTCCTACAAAGGGACAAAGGATGAATATTACTGGTACCTCAAAGACGCCATCAGCATGGACTCCCTTGAGGACATCAACACATTCTTCGAATCAGCAGCGGGATTGCCGCTTAAAAAGACCCAGGAAAAGAAGTTAGGCGAGATGCAAACCTATCTTGTGTCCAACTGGGAATCGATCCAGAACGCGGCCAAGTCGGGCTATCAGGGCTGCAGTGCGGAAGGGCATGTCAGTCATGTGCTTTCCTCACGGTTATCTTCACGCCCGATGGGGTGGAGCACAGTAGGTGCTGAGAATATAGCGCGCATGCGAGTTTTCGTCCTCAATGGCGGGGATCTCATGGGCTACTTCGCTGCCAAAGAGAAAGAAAAGAAGAAGGAAGCCCGACTTTTGAGGCTGGAAAAACGGATCGTGAAGAAGAGCCGGGTCTACCCAGTAAAACAAGGTTCAATCAGCTATGCAACGCCTCATTTTGGGTGGTATAAATCGTAAAACCCGGGCTACCTGGAATCCGCACGGCAGGCCTATTCAATTTTTGAACCGAAAGTAAGTTGACACTATCAATTTTGTCTTGGATGGTTGGCACTATGACATAGTGACTGTAAAATAATAAAGTGGCAGAACTCCCTTCTAGGAAGTTCTCATACTCTGAAAATATTGGGAGGGGATTCTTATTAAAAAATATAAAGTCACAAGAATTATAAAAAACTATTTATCGATTGGAACGATATTTATAGCAATTTCAGCATGGCAAGGAGGATTTGCTCCTGTTGTAGTATACTCAGCTATTTCACTATTGGTTATTTTAAAATTAAAAAAACTAGAAGGTAATATTATTGATTTAGATTCGAATAAGTAACTAGTACAAATAATCATTTGCTGCATTTGAGAAATGTTTATAAAGGTATAAAATTGAAATCACATCACAATCGCTAAATTTTATGCAAAATAATATTCCAACTCCGTTAATAGAGTTGGAATATTATTATTTTATATCCAGTGTAAGAATAGCTGCCCAAATAACCAGTATGATTGTTATACTTGTAAGCTTCCAAGTTTGTTTTCATCTTAGTTACCATCAACTGGAGCTCCAGCTTGACCCGATGGCATCCGGCTGCTTTTCTATTCCCAATCACAAGAATGTTTAAATTAGGTTACGTGAACAGGAAGTTTCTTAAAATCTAAGAGTTTTTTATCACACCCAATAAGATATCGAGATTGTTTTTTCTCTGAAATGATGGGTAAATCACAAAAACTGTGGGATTTTCCCAAGTTGACATGGAGCCTCTGTCGGCGTGGTTCCGCCAGCCTTGCCGCTAGGCTGCATAAATGCTGGGCTAGTCGGCCAGTCAGGCTACCACGTCGACCTCTCCGTGTAAACAGGGAAAATCATAATCCCACATAAAAAGTGATTGAGCCGAAAAGATTATTATTGATAGCGAAATAAAACTATTTTAATTGGTGTGAACGAGTTAGCGAATCACCTGATCTAACTCAGAATGAATTGGCTACACAAGTTTCTTTCTACTGGCAGAAACTCCTGCTTCATTATAGAATGAAAAGGAAATAGACATTGCCTGGAATACTTAAGTTAAGACTTCGGAGGACTTCCCATGTTTCGAAACCGACTCCTTGTTATACCGCTGCTGCTGCTCACCCTCACAGGGTGCGCCAGCCGGAGCAAGCCCGAACTCAAGCCGCAGATCTACACCTCGGCTCCCATCGCCACCAATCTGAGGACATCCACAGTCCCTGAAGGCATGTTTCCCTATGATAACCTGCCGGCCATGAAAAAAGCCCGGCTGGATCAGGATCCCAACCTGGGCGAAATCAATGCCGTTCCGATCCTGAGCCCGGTTCCCGACGGACTGAAGCCGGCCTATCGGGCCAATCCCGATGAAGTCCTGGTGGAATATCAGGATGAGCTGGCGAAGCGTACCATCCGGGTCTATGGTTTCTTTACCGAAGAGCCCACTTCTCTCCTGGAAGAACACATCCAGGAAACTTACTTCCATAACACCACCATTGTCGGCCGCAGCTTCTATATTCTGGCGGAATACAATCCCGACCAGGAACGGGAAGCTTATACCCTGGAAGGTCAGTGGTTCATCCACGTGTTCGCCTCCGGCATCGAAGAGGATGAGTTCAAGCGGCTCCTGGGCACCCTGAAGCTTTCCTCACTGGATTAGTCACATCTGGCTCGGAACCCTGTGGCCACAAGCCCGTCGTGCCATCACCGGCGGTTCGGGATCACAGCTGCTCAACCGCTCAACATTCACTGTTAAATGTTCAATGCGCAAAACCGGACAGCCGATCCCGCAGGATCGGCTGTCCGGTTTTTTGCAGCTTCCTGGCGGCAAGTCCTCCGCCAAGGGAACGGGAGCAGGGTCCTAGAACTGAAAGCGCTTGGGGAAGAGTCCGAACAGTCCGCCGGTATGGATGAACAGAATGTTTTCGGCTCCCTGGAACCAGTGGCTGTCCTTCTCCAGTTCGGTCAGCAGGCCGCGCATGGCTTTTCCGGTGTAGACCGGATCCAGTACAATGCCTTCTGTCCGGCCGAAGGTGCGGAGAAACTCCAGCTCCTCGGCAGTGGACAGCGCATAACCCCGTCCGACATAACCGTCAATGAGCCGGATCTGTTCTGCCGGCAAATCAATGGGTCCCTGATACCCGGAAAATTCCTGGGTGATGGCCAGAATCCGGTCCCGGAAATAGGCCGCATCCCCGGCAATGGGTATACCGGTCACCTGCCGGCCTGAACCCAGTGCCGCATTCCCCAGCATCAGTCCGGCACAGGTCCCGCCGGATCCGACGGCGCAGACCACATGGTCAAAGGTAATGCCCAGGGTTTTTTCCTGCTCCATAATTTCCTGCCAGGCAGCATAGTAGCCAAAGGTACCGATGCCATTGGACGCACCGACCGGAATCAGGTAGGGTGTCCGGCCCTGCGCGATCAGAGCGGCCTTTGCCTGCTCCATGATCTCCGACAGCCGCTCGGCGTAGTCCCTGGCGGACACAAACCGAATCCTGGCTCCCAGAAGATCATCCAGCAGATAGTTGCCATCCAGCGGCTGCTTCTCATCCGCTGCCAGGATCAAGTGACATTCCAGCCCCAGTCGGACGCAGGCTGCCGCTGTTGCCCGGGCATGGTTGGACTGAATGCCGCCCGTGGTGACAATGGTATCGGCTCCTTGCGCCAGTGCTTCGGCCAGGGCAAATTCCAGCTTGCGGACCTTGTTGCCGGACAGCTCCAGCCCCGTCTGATCATCCCGTTTGATCCACAGATTGCGCCCCAGCCACTGGGAAGTATTCTCCAGAGGATCGATCCGGGTGGGCAGATTCGCCAACTTCAGCCGAGCTTGTGTAATATCCTTCATGCTCTCTCCTTCTTTCGTCACGAAATTCTAACGCTTTGTTCACGACACGTTAATGATAATGACTATCAATAAAATCCAGGCCATGGTATATTAGAAGTACAGAAAATAGCAGTTCGCACAACCGATATTTTCATATTTCCCCCTTACACGATTAGTACATTTCCCCTGAGAGCAGTTTCCCCGACTGCTCTTTTTTTCGTCCATCAGACCATCTCAGTCTTTCAGGTCATTACTGTCAGATCTGTCATTGCTGTCATTCATACAACATCATTATAACCCACAATACAGAGCACATGTCGAGCGCTGAACACTGGCCGACAGAATCGGGTTCAGGGTTGTCTGCGCCGGATTTTAGCAGTCCGAACCGAAAAAGACCCGGAAGTCCGGCGCAATGTAGCGCCGGTCTTTCGGGTCTTGGGTGATTTCATGGACTTCGTAGGTGCTGGATTTCTCAGGGGCATCGACTGCCTCTGCGTTTTTCCCAGATGCCGTTTATGATGAGGGCTTACTGTTTTTTCACCTGAGCCGTCGCTTCCGTTGCATCTGCTGTTCCGGATGCCGGGATGGTCAGAAGAATCGATGAGATGGCCAGCAGAACCATGATCAGGTTGAACAGCAGCGCGATGGCGGCGGCAAATCGAACTACAATGTTGTCAACCCGGCCGAGGAAGAGTCCTTCGGCAAAAACTATGTCTCCATTGGTCAGACCGGTAAAGAGAGCGGCGGAGATGGCGATGCCAAGCGCCGCGCCCAGGGAAGAAGACATTTTATAGATTCCGGCTGCGGATCCAGCCTGCTCAGCCGGCACGGTGGACAGCGCCGCATCCGTCGAGGGGGTGGCATAGAAACCCAGACCGGTGCCGAACAGGGTGAAGCCGATGGTGGCGACGATCCGATACTGACTGGCCAGGAGAAAGGTGAAGGTCAGCAGCAGAATGCCCAGGCCGGTGATGGCGCTGCCCAGGAGCATGGGACGGCGGGGTCCCCATTTCTGAAGCAGCTTCTCACCGATTCGGATGGTGATCAGAATCGCGATCAGATAGCCGATGGTCAGAAGGCCCGCTTCGAACGAAGTCATTCCGGCTCCGATCTGTACGAGGGACAGGGTGACCATGAGGGTACCGGCGGCGGAGTTGAGCAGGAAATTGGACAGGGTTGCTCCCCGGTACATCCGGTTGCGGAACAGCCCAAAATCGATGAAGGGCACCGATGCTTTGCGCTCGATGATGAAGAACGCACCCAGGGCAGCAACGGCGACCACGGCCAGTCCGATTACTGCCGTGCTGGTCCAGCCCAGACTGGCGCCCTGGCCGATGACCAGGTTCAGTGCCACCATCCCCAGCATGAAGGTCAGAATCCCCGGCACATCATATCCCCGGGCTGATCCGGAAGACGCCTGCCTGCTTTCCGGAGTGCCCTGGATCAGTGTCAGGCTCAAAAGGGCCGCCGCGACGGAGATCCAGAAGATCCAGCGCCAGCCGATGGTGGTCGCCAGAAGACCGCCAAAGAGCGAGGTCAGTCCGGAACCGCCCCAGGAGCCCATGGAGAAGTAGCTGATGGCTCGCTGCCGGTCGGCTCCCTGGTAGTAAGTCTTGATCAGAGCCAGCGTGCTGGGCATGATGCAGGCAGCCGACAGTCCCTGAATGACTCGGCCAAGAATGAGGAAAGCGGCGGTTCCGGTGGGTGACAGCGCGATGAGGGCCGATCCAATGATGCTCAGCGTCAGTCCGATCCGGATGATCCGGACCCGGCCGATCCGATCACTGATGCCGCCCAGGACGACGATAAACATGCCGGAGAACAGCGCGGTGATGCTCACCGCCAGGTTGCTGCTGGTCATATCGATGCCAAGGTCGGCCCGCATCGTGGGCGCAATGTTCAGAGTGGTCTGAGCAAACAGAGAAAACGTGAGAACAGCCAGCACGATTCCGATGAGCAGCTGATTCGTGCCCCGGTATTCCCGGGCTGAGGTTTTATTTTGCTTCATGTGCATCTCCCTATCTTTCTTGATTGGATTTCAAATGGTGCGATGAATCAGAGTCCGATCCGTTCAGGCAGCCGTCTGGTCCATCTGGCACGGATGGCTGCTAAGCTTTGGCTTTGGCAGGCGGTACCGTCGCCAGGATGGAAATGATGGCAACCAGGACCATGAAGAGGTTAAACAGCAGCGCAATGGCAGCGGCGTAGCGAACGGCGATATTGTCCTGCCGGCCCCAGAACAGCCCTTCCAGAAATTCAACGTGGCCATTGCTCAGCACGGTAAACAGCGCGGCGGAGATCGCAACGCCAAAGGCCGCGCCCAGCGAGGATGCCATTTTGTAGATCCCGGAGGCGGAACCGGCTTTCTCCGCCGGCACCGTGGACAGGGCCGCATCCGTGGACGGTGTGGCGTAAAAGCCAAGACCGATGCCGAACAGGGTGAAGCCGATGACGGCCAGAAAGATATACTGGCTGGCAAGAATGAACGTGAAGGACAGGAGGAAAATGCCAAGACCGGTGATGGCGCTGCCCAGAAGCATCGGCTTGCGAGCCCCCCATTTCTGGAGGAGCTTCTCCCCTACCCGGATGGTCAGAAGGATCGCAATCAGATAGCCGATGGTAAGCATACCCGCCTGAAACGATGACATGCCGGCCGCGATCTGGACCAGGGACAGGGCAACCATGAGCGTGCCGGCGGCACCGTTCAGGAGAAAATTCGACAGCGTCGCCCCGGTGTAGGTTTTGTTGGCAAACAGTTTGAAATCGATGAAGGGAGCGGCGGACAGCTTCTCGATCCGGAAGAAAACTGCCAGGGCGGCCAGAGCCAGAACCCCCAATCCCAGGGTGAGCGGGCTCACCCAGCCCAGCCGGGCACCCTGGCCGATGACAACATTCCAGGCGACCATGCCGACCATAAAAGATAAAATGCCGGGGAGATCCACACCTTTCCCGGACTGGGAACCCTCGCTGTGGCTTTCCGGAGTACCAGCCAGCAGGACATAGCTCATCACCGCGACCAGAATCGAAATCCAGAAAATCCAGCGCCAGCCGATGGTGGAAGCCAGAATGCCGCCGAACAGAGAGCACAGACCCGATCCTCCCCAGGAACCAATGGACCAGTAGCTGACCGCGCGCTGGCGTGCCGCTCCGGAGTAATAGCTCTTAATCAGCGCCAGGGTGCTCGGCATGATGCAGGCAGCGGACAGGCCCTGAATAATCCGTCCGGCAATGAGAAACAAGGGAGCGCCGGAAGGTGACAGCGCAATCAGCAGTGATCCCAGAATGCTCAGTCCAAGACCGATCCGGGTAATCCGGAGTCGGCCGACACGGTCGCTGATGCCCCCGAAGACAACGATGAAAATCCCGGAAAACAGCGCGGTGATGCTGACAGCCAGATTGCTGCTGCTCACGTCAATGGCCAGATCCTCCCGCATCGCAGGCGCAATGTTAAGCGTAGTCTGGGCAAAAAGCCAGAAGGTAATGACGCCAAGGACGATGCCCAGCAGCAGCCTGTCATTGCCTTCGTATTGTTTCGTAGATGTATTTGCAGTTTCCAAATCGAACGCCCCTTTAACTTTTGTTTATTCGAATAAGCATTATACCATTTTTTATTTGTAAATTCATCACCTTTTCGGTAACAGCCAAAGTTTTTTTGAATCATTCCAAGTGATATTTCCATTTCTTTCTGAACGGTTCCGCTGCCGCTGCTTCCGTCTGGTCTCGTCTGAACCTGTCTGTCTCCGCCTGTTTCTCTCTGTGCCAGACTGTACCCGACTGTACCCGTCTGTCCCCATTTACTTCTCTCTGTCCCGTCCGGATTCCACTGCCCCCGACTGATTCCATCCGGCTGCTGTTCACCCATCCCGTCAGAGGCTGGATCGGTTCCATCGATATCTCCGGGGGCATGAACTGTTAAAAAAAGACACCCGCAAGGGCTATTGCCCGAGCTGGTGCCGATGGTCTGGTTTCCGGTTGTATTTTTTATTCCAACGCAGCATTGCCCGCTCAACGGCGGGCAATGCTAAGTGGCTCTATTTGGTCCGCAAAGACTCGGGATGGTCCGTAAAACCATGATAATCCGTAAAGACCCTGATGATCCGCCAGATCGTGGATAGTCCGGGGGCTGGATGACTGGCATAGAAGATAGCGGATCAGTTCTGCTTGAGATCTTCGCCAACGATCAGAACTTCCGGATCCAGCTGGATCTCGTAGAGGTCCCGTACCGTCTTCTGGACGAAGGCGATAAGCTCCAGCACATCCTGAGCGGTGGCGTTGTTCTTGTTGATGATGAAGCCGGAGTGCTTGTCGGACACTGCCGCGCCGTTATGTTCATAGCCTTTGAGTCCGGCGTCCTGAATCAGTTTTCCGGCATAGTGGCCAACGGGCCGCTTAAAGGTGGACCCGGCGGATGGATATTCCAGTGGCTGCTTGTCCTCGCGTTTTTTGGTCAGGTCGGCGATCCGGGCCTGGATCGAGTCATAGGATCCCGGGGTCAGCTTCATGCGGGCCTGAATGACGATATCCCCGCGGGTCTTCACCCGGGAGGTCCGGTAGCCCAGTTCCAGCTCATCCCGGGTCAGCACCTGCTTCTCCCCCTGCGGGGTGACGATGGTGACGGATTCCAGAACATGGCTCATCTCCCCGTCATAGGCACCGGCGTTCATAAAGACGGCGCCGCCCAGGGTTCCCGGGATGCCGCAGGCAAACTCCAGTCCGGACAGGTGATGAGTCAGGGCCAGATCGGATAATTTTTTGAGCTCCGCGCCGGAATCGGCAATGATGCAGTCCCCTTCTACCCGGATCTGATTGAGCTGTTCCAGCTTGATCACCAGTCCTCGGATTCCGCCGTCGCGGACCACCAGGTTGGAGCCGTTGCCGATAATGAAACAGGGAATGTCCTCCTGACGCGCCTGGCTCAGGATGCATTCCAGTTCCGACTGGGAAGAGGGCAGGACCATAATATCGGCCGGTCCGCCCAACTTGAAATTCGTGTGGTTTTTCATCGGCTCGTCAATCAGGATTTTCTCCTGGGGAAGGCAAGCCTCCAGCCGTTTGGCAAATTCTAAATATTGATTCATGTTAACTCCAACTTTCATACTAGCCGGGGAGGCGGCAGCCCCTGAGGGACCGGCCGTCCGCTCACCCAGTGCAGGGTTTTCTTTGGATCAGGGGTTCCCTGCATCCTGTTATATCTTACGGCAATCTGCCATAACACTTCAATCTATTATATACCAGAGTGACCTGCTTCGGAAATAGTCCGGCGGATCTGTCTTGTCCAAATTGCCTGAAGAAGGCTCGAAAGCCTGATGAGGTCTAGGTTTCCGGATCCGGCCGCTGAGCCCCGGACTCCGACTGCTCCCAGTTTATTGCTTCCGGTTCGGCCTCCGGCACTATCCGGTCCGTTTCATTTTTCGGAAGATCCCGGTCCGGCCCGGCCGGATTCTCCGGAGACTCTGCCGGATCAGTTAGTCGTTGACTGCTGTCGCCTTCTGGTATCGGCGGATCGAAAAATGACCGAACCGCCAGAGCCGCGCGTTTGTCCATGGCCGGAACGGACTGCAGCTCCTCCAGGGAAGCGGCCCGGATGGCCTCAATGCTGCCAAACTTCAGCAGCAGATTCTTGCGCCGGCGCTCGCCGATGCCCGGAATGTCGTCCAGCACGGACCGGATCTGAGTCCGCTTGCGCAAGGAGCGGTGGTAGGTAATGGCAAAGCGGTGGACCTCGTCCTGAATCCGGGTGATGAAATGCAGCACATTGCTGTAGCCGCTCAGATTTATTTCCTGATTGCGGTAGATCAGCCCCCGGGTACGGTGGCGGTCATCCTTGACCAGTCCGGCCACCGGGATTTCCAGGTTCAGGCCGCGCAGCACGTCCTCCGCCAGGGACACCTGGCCCTTGCCCCCATCCATCAGGATCAGGTCCGGGAAGAAGGAGAACTTGCCCTGCCGGATTTCCAGTTCGGAATCCTTCATTCGCTGAATTTCCTCCAGGCCGCGCTGGAAGCGCCGAACCATGATTTCACGCAGGGAGTCGTAGTCATTGGGTCCCTGAACGGTTTTGATCTTAAAGCGGCGGTAGTCGGACGACTTGGGCTTGCCCTCCTCAAACACCACCATGGAGCCGACGCTGTCCACACCGGCGATGTTGGAGATGTCGAAGGACTCAATGCGGTGCGGGAATTCCTCGAGTTCCAGCAAAGCGGCCAGGGATTCCAGGGCTTCCTCGCCCAGGGCGGTTTCCTTGAGAATCTTGCCCTTGAACGCGGACAGCGTGACTTCGGCGTTGCGCCGCACCAGCTCCACCAGACGCTTCTTGTCGCCCCGGCGGGGAACTTCCAGCCGGACCTGAGTGCCCTTCTTCAGGGTCAGGAACTGCTCGATCAGCTCCGGCTCCTCCACTTCCTGGGAATAGATGATCCGGGGGATATAGGCAGTCTTGCCGTAGAAGGATTCCAGGAACTCGCCCATCAGAGACTCGGGGGACTGATCCAGGGTATCGGTCACAATGAAGTGCTCCCGCCCCTGAATCTTGCCGTCGCGCTGGAAGAAGACCTGAATGCAGGTATCGGTCTCGTCCTGGAAAAGCGCCACATAGTCCTCGTCAGACTCCTTCTGGGCAAAGTAGATTTTCTGCTTTTTCTGCACCTTGTCAATGGCCAGGTACTGGTCGCGCAGCCGGGCGGCCCGCTCAAAGTCCAACGCTTCCGCAGCTGCCTCCATGTCGCGCTTGAGCTGCTTTTTCATGCCGGGATCGCCGCCGTTGAGCAGCTCCATGATTTCCTCGATCATGGCGCCGTATTCCGCCTTGGAAATATAGCCGGCACAGGGCGCCTTGCACAGGCCCATGTGGTAGTTGAGGCAGGGCCTGGTATAGGGTCCCCCCTCCAGGATGGTCCGGCTGCAGGTCCGGATGGGATAAATGGCCTTGATGGACTCCAGCGTCTCATACACGGAGTTGACGTCGGTGAAAGGACCGAAGTAGCGCGATCCGTCCTTGGGCGTCTGGCGCGTCATGAACACCCTGGGGAAATCTTCCTTCAGGGTGATTTTGATGAAGGGAAAGCGCTTGTCGTCCTTCAGGTTGATGTTGTATTTGGGCAGATGTTCCTTGATCAGGTTCTGCTCGAGAATCAGCGACTCAATTTCCGAGTCGGTGACGATGTATTCAAATTCCGCCACATGGGACACCATGAGGCGGGTTTTGGTATCCAGCCGCTGGGAATTTCGGAAGTACTGGCGAACCCGGTTTTTCAGGATCTTGGCCTTGCCGATATAGATGATCTCGCCCCGGGCGTCCTTCATAATATAAACGCCGGGGGAGTCGGGCAGGATTTTCAGCTGGTGTTCAAAATCAAACATAGACGGGACTCCTTGCGAGAATAATCGTTCAGCGGCTGTTCCAGTAGTTCAGGAGATCCCTGACCACCGGAATGGCCTGCTGGGCACCGGTGTTTTCCTTGACGTCCGCCAGATCCTCCATCACCACCGCAAAGGCGATGCGGGGATTCTTCTGCGGGGCAAAGCCGATGAACCAGGCATGAACCCGGGTGCCATCGGACACTTCAAACTGAGCAGTGCCGGTCTTGCCGGCTCCCGAATTGCGGTCCAGGGAGCGGTAGCTTGAGCCGCCGGACTTGACGTTCTGGATCATCATGGCTTTGACGGTGGCGGCGACTTCCTGGGACAGGGCCTGCGTCAGGACCGGCTCGCCGGCCTGAGACACCACCTTGCCGTCCTTATCGGTAATCTGTGAAATCAAGGCTGGCGCAGCCAGCTGGCCGTCATTGGCTACTGCCGCGGCCACCATGGCCATCTGCAGCGGGGTTGCCGCAACCGCTCCCTGACCGATGGCGGTGAGGGCCTTATCCCCCTTGGCGTATTCGCCCAGGGTCGGAAACACCGACTTGCGGGCCTTCAGCCCCTGCATTTCAATGGGCTGATTGAAGCCCAGGGCTTCCGCCGTCCGGCGCAGCTGCTCGTTGGTCAGCTCGATGCCGAGGCTGCCGAAGATGTAGTTGGAGGAATTGGTGAAGGCGGACTGCAGGTTCATTTCCCCGTAGACGTTGTTGTTGAAGTTGTTCAGGCGCGATCCATCCGGGAACTCAATGTAGCCTTTGTCCTCAAAGACGCGTTCCCGGAGTCCGGGCAGATACTCCAGGCCGGCGGCCAGGGTGATGGTCTTCATGGTGGAACCCGGGGCGAACACCGAGTTCACCGCCCGGTTGATCAGCGGCGCTGTGGCGGCGTAATCCTTGTCCGAATTGACTTTCTTCATGACTTCGTCCAGTCGGGCGGCGGAGAAGCCGGGACTCGAAACCATGGCCAGAATTTCTCCGGTTCTGGGATCCAATGCCACCACGGAACCCTTGCGGCCGTCCATGGCCTCGTAGGCGGCCTTCTGCAGGCCGGAATCCAGGGTCAGGTGCAGGGACTGGCCGACCTGCTTCTTGGTGACGCCCTCTTCGGGATTCAGCAGGGATGAGAGAAAATCAAGGGTCAGGAGTTCATCCACGCCAGGCTGCTTGGACAGGATCTGATCCATGGTGGATTCCAGGCCCGTGACGGAATACTTGGCGGAGACATAGCCCAGGATATTGCCGTAGGGCTCGCCGCCCGGGTACTCCCGGGTCTGGGTACCGTCCTCGTGCAGCACGCTGCGGGAGAGGACTTTGCCGCTGCGGTCGAAGATGGAACCGCGCAGCACTTTGTTGCGGGCCTCGGCATTGCGCCGGTTGCCGGCATCGGTGCGCAGACTCTCGGCCCGGGTGACCTGGAAGTATCCCAGGTAGGACATCAGGCCGATGAACATGGCCAGTATGACGGCCGCTACCCGCTTGATGTTGCGGTGCAGCAGGCGCCGCTGCGCCTCAAAATCGACCTCATAGCGGGCTTCCAGATCCAGGTCGGACAGATCGGCCGGCGGAGTCGATTCGCCTTTGGCCGTTCCCTGCCTGGAAGCCGGTTGATCCGGTGCGTAGACGAAGGAATCGAGATCCGCCGAGCCGGCGGACTGCCCGGGATAGACAAAGGTCTCCGGGGTCAGGTCCTGCGGAGCGGTCGACTGGTTCGGGACAGACGGCGAACTGTATTTTCGATTGCGATGAAAGAATGACATTTAGGCCGCCTCCTCTGATGTTTTCTGGATGATGCCCAGGGCGAAAAATACCGTTAGCATTGATGTTCCGCCATAGCTGATCAGGGGCATGGTGATGCCGGTCAGCGGAATGACGTTAAGCACGCCGCCGACGATGACGATGGCCTGCATGGCGATCATGGTGGAAAAGCCGACGGTCAGGAGCGAGGAAAAGATGCTGCGCACATTCAGGGCTACCCGGATGCTGCGGTAAAACATCAGGAAATAGATTATCAGAATGCCCATGCTGAAGATGACGCCGAATTCCTCCGCCAGAATGGCGAAAATATAATCGGATTCGCGGACCGGAATCAGGGACGGGCTGCCCTGGTAAAGCCCCCGGCCCAGCAGACCGCCGGAAGCGATGGCATACAGGCCCTGAACGATCTGATAGCCGTAGCCGTTGCGGTCACTGAACGGGTCCAGCCACATCCGCACCCGGACCTTGATGTGGTCAAACACATAGAAGCTGGCCACCGCTCCCACCGAGCCGATGCCTAAAGCGGCCGCCACATACTTCAGGCGATTGGTGGCGACATAAAGCATGGTCAGGGCGATGGATGCAAAGATCAGGGCAGAGCCCAGATCCTTCTGCAGCACCATGAAGCCCAGGGTTACCGCCACGACAATCGTCGGTTCGATCAGACTGCGCAGATCCCGGTACTTGCGCAAGGCGCTGGCCATGTAAAGAACAAAGAAAATCTTGCCGAATTCACTGGGCTGAAAGGAAACGCCTTTGATAAACACCCAGTTCTTCGCCCCGTTGATTTCCCGACCAAACAGCATGGCCATGGACACAAACACCAGCGTCAGGATCAGATAGAGGTAGCGCAGGCGGGCAAACCGCTTTAAGTCGGGCAGGACGATCACAATGCCGCAGTACAGCGCGACGCCCAGGATGAACCAGAGCACCTGACGGATGGCCAAGGCCGAGTTGACCCGATAGATCATGGCGATGCCGATGACCGAGAGCATGGTGGCAAAGGATACCAGGTATTTGTCGCCCTGGCTGAAAAAGCGCTGGACGATCAGATGGGCGTACCAGATGAGCACGCACAGAACCAGCCCGATGATCAGGGCTCCGGGGTCCATGGGACGTGCCGCGATGGCGATATTGGCGAACAGAGCCATGGTCAGGAAATAAACCGACCCGGCCAGGCCGTTGCGTTTTGGCTTCATATGCAAGTCCTCCTAGTTGATGACGCGCAGAACGGTCGAACCCAGGGTGATCAGGTCGTTGACCCTCAGGTAGGTTTTCTGTTCCAGCCGGTGCTGATTCAGTTTCGTTCCGTTGGTGGTATCCAGATCCTCAATGACATAACGCCCCTCATGCACAAAAAAACGCAGATGATGGTACGAAACGTACGGATCATGGAGCACCACCGAATTGTCGTCCTTGCGCCCCAGCGTCATGCCGCTGCGCAGCGGAATCACCGTGCCTTTGCGCAGCTTCGGATCGGCCCCGCTTTCAACTACCTCCAGCGCCCACTGCACCTGGGTTGGCGTCAGCGGCTGGCGGTCCGCCGCATCCACGTCCCGCTTCATAAGACGCAGGGCCCGAAAAATAAAAAAGTATAATGTCAGGATAAAGATCACAGAAAAACCCGTGGCGATAATACCCGTCAGATCCATGTCCAATCCCCCCTTTCTCACTCAATGGTTGATAACACGATATCGCATTGACATGAAAAGAAAATTAATCTTTCCAAAGCTTCAATGCCTAACCCTCAGTCTAGCAAAAATCCCCGGATAAGAAGTTAAAATCCGGTAAAGAGCGATCAGCCCATTCGCAACGCCATTCATCGTGTCCTTCATAACTCCCCCATGTTTGAAGCGAGTCCTTCCCCCAGCAAATCCTCCTGTCATCCAGACGAACCGGTCGAACCGGACTGCCCGCCGGATAACAAACAGCTTTCCTAACATGCCGGCTTTGGGCATGATAAGAAAGCTGTTGAAGAATGAAAGAGTATGTCCTTCCGAGCAGGCAGTGAATCCTTCGAAAAGGCAGATCCGCTACCGAGCAGAAACTGTCGTTGCAGTTCAGTCGTACCAGGAGCTGTTTGAGTTAAGGCATTGAACATCCTGGGCAGAGTGGGCTGCCTTGGGATCAGGAGCGCAGTGGTCAAGGGATCAGTGATCCTGGCGGGTGGAGATGTCGGGCATGATTCTGACAGGACGAGGTCTCTGATTATACAGCCACAGGTTGCACACGATCAGAAATGCCAGGTATGGAAGCATCATGAGGCTCAATTCGCCGTCATTGAGGAAAGGTCTGATCCAGACCAGCAGCCCAAGCAGGGCCAGATACAGGATCAGTTCCACCAATCCGGCGGTTCGGCGCGAGAGCTGGTCATACAGCCGGATGCGGCGGACCCAGTAATACACCGGAAAGGCCGCCAGAACTCCGAAGAGCCAGGGAGCGGCGATTCCACTTTTCATCAGCAGCGAGGAGCTGAGATACAGGGCAAACAGACTGCCCTTTCCGCTCAGGAATTTCAACGCCCTGACTGAATCCGGACCAAGTGCCGCCCGGTCTGATTCCGATTGAAGCTGCGGATAGCGCCGCCTGACGGTCTCCATGAACTGTTCCAGTGACCCCCGCGAACCGTCTTCCCGGAGTGATGCTCCGGTGAATGGCAATGGAACCAGGGGGGCTCGATCTTTGCGGGCGAATAGCCAGGCATCGCGGTCTCCGGGAAGAAACCACAGAGTCAGAGCGGTCGCCTGCCTGAGGTCTGCGCCGGAAAGATCGGTCAGATTCAGCAGATGATGCCCGCTCAAAACCAGGGTTCCGTTCAGTCCGACGGATTCGGCCTGAGCCAGAAGATCCGCTTTGGTCTGGCTCAGGTCAAGCCCGCGCAGATTCCGATGCTGGCGCAGGCGATCCAGAAGTGCGGCTCCGGTTGCCAGCATGAAAGCAATCAGCCCCCACAGCAGCAACACCCGGAACAGTCCCGGCAGGAGCCGGTCGGAACTGACCTGATTCAGCCAGGGCGTGGCTGCCAGAAAGGCGGCCAGCGCGGTCAAGGCACCTAATAACGCGCTGGTCAGCAGGACCAGTCGACGATGAAGCAGTTGTCGGATGGAATGTGATGAATCCACGGTTCTCCTTTCGCAGGCAGCGGTCTCTGGTGTTTGCTCAAAGATCAGGGGAAGTAATCCGGCTTTCTGTATTGATAGAAGAAAAGTTGACGGTGAATCACCGGAAGGATCAGGAACGGCCGGCCCGATACAAAATCGGACCGGCCGTTGCTCGAGTCGTCGAATTAGAGAGCGGCGATGAGCTTGTCCAGGTCGGACTTGACCTTGGCAATGGTCTCCTCTGTGGGAGCGCCGTTGAATTCGGTCTCGCCGTAGGATTCGTACTTCATGCGCCGATCCTCCAGAAGTTCGTTGTACTCCTTGAGGCAGCCGCCGCTCCAGCCGTAGCTGCCGAAGTAGACCGCCTTGCGATGAGTGATCATCTTGCGGCCCATTTCATCCAGCGTGGATGCCATGGGGGGGAACATCTTGTATTCATAGGTGGGCGCTGCTACCACCAGGCCCTTGGATTCCAGGGTGTGCATCAGGACGGTGCCAAGATCCGTTTCGGGAACCTTCAGCATGACCACGGGCACTTCCTTCTCTTCCAGGTAAGCCTTGGCGATGTGAGCCATCTTTTCGGTATTGCCGTACATGCTGCCGTAGAGAATCGTAACCTGCGGTTCCGCATTGCCCTTGGCATACTCGACATAGCGCCGATAATCCGCAATGACATGAGATGCCAGCTCCGGCGAATCCCAGACCAGTCCGTGGCCTGGGCAGATCATCTGGATGGGCAGATTCTCAATCTTGGTAATGCCCCGCAGGACAAAGGGCGAGAAGGTATTGAGGATAGCGCCGAAATAGCGCAGCTGCTCCTGCTCCAGGTGAACCAGCGTGGCTTCGTCGGTCTCGGAGGCCAGATTCTGCTCCAGCTTTCCGAAGGATCCGAAGGCGTCGCAGCTGAACAGGCAGCCGGACTGCTCCTCGAAGGTCATCATCGTATCGGGCCAGTGGATGTTCGGCGTTTTCTTAAAGCGCAGACGGACCTCGTTGCCCAGATCCAGGGTTTCATCATCCGTGATCTCATGGATCACGCCTTCGAAGCCGTAGAAAGCGCGCAGCAGCGCCGCGGATTCCTTGGTGCAGTAAATTTCAAAGTTGGAATGCAGTTTCTTAAAATCCTCAATCCAGCCGGAGTGGTCCGGTTCCATATGGTTGATGATGAGGTAGCGGATGGAATCCAGCGTCACATTGGCTTCATCCAGCAGCTTGTAGAGCGTCTCCGGAACTCCATCCCAGCCGCAGAAGCCATCGATGATGGCCGTCCGTTCGCCCTTGACGATATAGGAGTTGAGAGTAACACCATGGGGCATATGCCACATGCCCTCAAAAAGCAGCCCTTCCACATTCATGGAGAGCAGTGTAATATTTTTGGCAATTTCTCTGGTCATAGTATCCTCCGATTTTATGCGATATATATTCATGTTATCACGAACTGTCGATCCTGACAGTTTTTTTTCATAGTTTGCCGGAAAAACCGGTTCGAGCCGATCCATGGCTCAAATTCGAACCGGACCGATCCTCCGGTCAAACCGGCCCGACCTCACCCCGGGTCTGGGGCAGGCCGGGCCGGACATGCTTCGGCTATTCTTTTTTCTTGCGGGGACGGCCTGGTTTTTTCGCCGCTGGAGCATCCGCGGTTTTGTCCGTCGGCTCCGCGTCGGCTTTTTTTGCCTTGCCGGCGGTCTGGCGGGCCGGTTTGGTTTTGACCGGGATCTGCCGGGCTGCTTCCAGCTGGGGCTTGAGATACTGTCCGGTATAGGAGATGGGCAGCGCCGCAATCTCCTCCGGGGTGCCGGTGGCCAGAATGGTGCCGCCGCGGTCACCGCCTTCGGGTCCGAGGTCGATGATGTGGTCGCAGGATTTGATCACATCCAGGTTGTGTTCGATGACGATGACGGTATTGCCGGCATCGACCAGGCGCTGGAGGATGTCGATGAGCTTGCCCACATCGTGAATGTGGAGCCCGGTGGTCGGCTCATCCAGAATATAGAGTGTCTTGCCGGTGGAGCGCTTGGACAGCTCGTAGGCCAGCTTGACCCGCTGCGCCTCGCCGCCCGAAAGAAGCGTGGAGGGCTGGCCCAGCCGGATATAGCCCAGTCCGACATCCATCAGGGTCTGAATTTTGTTGCGGATCCGGGACTGGTTCTCGAAGAACTCATAGGCTTCCTCCACCGTCATGTCCAGAACCTGCCAGATGCTCTTGCCCTTGTATTTGACTTCCAGGGTTTCGCGGTTGTAGCGCTTGCCGCCGCAGACCTCGCAGGGCACGTAGACATCGGACAGGAACTGCATTTCGATCCGGATGATACCGTCACCGCTGCAGGCTTCGCAGCGCCCGCCCTTAACATTGAAGGAGAAGCGGCCCAGCTTATAGCCCCGGGCCTTGGCTTCCGGCGTGGAAGCGTACAGTTCCCGGATCAGGTCGAAGGCACCGGTGTAGGTGGCGGGATTGGACCGGGGGGTCCGGCCAATGGGGCTCTGATCTATGTCAATGATCTTATCGATGAATTCCGCGCCCAGGATATCCCGGTGCTTGCCGGGGATGGTGCGGGTCTTGTTGATCTTGCGGTTTAGGCCCTTGTAGAGCACTTCGTTCACCAGGGTGCTCTTGCCCGAGCCGGATACGCCGGTGACGGCCACCAGAGCGCCCAGCGGGAAGTCCACGTCGATCTCCTTGAGATTGTTCTCTTTGGCACCCAGCACCCGGATACGATCGCCGGACCCCGGCCGGCGGACCGCGGGCACCTCGATGCGCCGGCGGCCCGTCAGGTAGTCCGCCGTAATGGAACGGGGGGACTGCTTGACTTCTTCCAGGGTGCCGGCCGCTACGACCTCGCCGCCGTGCTCGCCGGCGCCGGGACCGATGTCCACAATGTAGTCCGCGTTGCGGATCGTGTCCTCATCATGCTCCACCACCACCAGCGTGTTACCGGCATCGCGCAGAGCCTTCAAGGTCGCGATGAGCTTGTCATTGTCGCGCTGGTGCAGCCCGATGCTGGGCTCATCCAGAATATACAGCACGCCCATCAGGGACGAGCCGATCTGCGTCGCCAGACGGATGCGCTGGGCTTCTCCGCCCGAGAGGGTGCCGGCCCGGCGGGCCAGGTCCAGATAATCCAGCCCGACATTGGTCAGGAAGGACAGCCTGGCTTTGATCTCCGTCAGGATCTGCTCGGCAATGGCCGCTTCCTTTTCCGACAGCACCAGTTCCTTGATGAAGGCCAGTTCATCGCCCACCGACAGCGCGGTGAATTCCGAGATGTTCTTGCCGCCCACGGTCACGGCCAGAGCTTCCTGGCTCAGCCGCTGACCGTGGCACTTGGGGCAGGGATTGTCGCTCATGAACTGCTCGACTTCCTGCTTCATCCAGTCGGATCCCGTCTCCATGTAGCGGCGCTTCAGGTTGTTGATCTCCCCCTCATAGGCATGGCTGTAGACGCCCTGAGTGTAATTCTTGGTGTAGTGGACCTTGAGCTTTTCCCCGTTCGTGCCGTACAGCAGGATCTGCTGAATCTCCGGGGGCAGTTCCTGGAAGGGTGTGCTCAGGTCAAATTTGTAGCGCTTGGCCAGAGCATTGAGGATGCCCATGGTCCAGGAATTTTCCTTGAGCCGGCCATCGCCCCAGGAGGCGAAGGCCCCTTCCATAAGGGACTTGGAACGGTCAGGCACCACCAGGTCCTCGTCGATCTCCATCAGGGTGCCGATGCCGTCGCAGACATCGCATTTTCCCCAGGGGGAGTTGAAGGAAAAGGTGCGGGGCTCCAGCTCGGCAATGCCGACCTGGTGATCGGGGCAGGCGAAATGCTCGGAGAAGAGCAGATCCTCCTGGCCGTCAACGGTGATGATGACGGTCCCCTCCCCCAGCTTCAGCGCCTGTTCCAGGGAACCGGTCAGGCGGGTGCGGATGTCTTCCTTTACGATGAGGCGGTCGATGACGGCCTCGATGTTGTGCCGCAGGTTCTTCTCCAGGACAATTTCCTCTTCGGTGATGTCATACAGGCTGCCGTCCACCCGGGCCCGGACGAAGCCGTTGCGCCGGATGGATTCAATAACCTTCTCGTGTTCGCCCTTGCGGCCGCGGACCATGGGTGCCAGGATCTGGATCTTGGACCGCTCCGGCAGCTCCAGAATCTTATCCACCATCTGATCGACGGTCTGGCGGGAGATTTCCCGGTGGCAGACCGGACAGTGCGGAATGCCGATGCGGGCAAACAGCAGGCGCAGGTAATCATAGACCTCCGTCACCGTTCCCACCGTGGAGCGTGGGTTGCGGGAGGTGGTCTTCTGGTCGATGGAGATGGCCGGCGACAGGCCCTCGATGGATTCCACATCGGGCTTGTCCATGTTGCCCAGGAACTGCCGGGCATAGGCCGACAGCGATTCGACGTAGCGGCGCTGGCCTTCGGCATACAGCGTATCGAAGGCCAGGGACGTCTTGCCCGAACCGGACAGGCCGGTGAACACCACCAGCTGGTCGCGGGGGATGTCCAGGCTCACGTTCTTCAGATTGTTGACCTTGGCTCCCCGGATGGATATTTTATCTCTCATGGCTGCTACTTACCGCTCCTTACTTTCGTCAGTTCCTTGCGCAGCTTGAACAGCTCGTCCCGAAGGTAGGCTGCCTGCTCAAACTGCAGATCCTTGGAAGCTCTCTTCATGTCGGCTTCCAGTTTTTTCACCGTCTGTTCCAGCTGTTTGACGTCATAGGTCATGGCATCCTCCAGCGACTTGTATTCCACGGTCTCCTCCGCCAGCTTCGAGATCTCGATGACATCCCGGATCCCCTTGAGGATGGTCTGGGGCACAATCCCGTGCGCCTGGTTATGCGCTTCCTGAATCGCCCGGCGCCGGTTGGTTTCTCCGATGGCCCGGGTCATGGAGTTGGTCATGTTGTCGGCGTACATGATGACTTTGCTTGCGGAGTTTCGGGCTGCCCGGCCGATGGTCTGAATCAGCGAGGTTTCCGAACGCAGGAAGCCTTCCTTGTCGGCATCGAGAATCGCCACCAGCGCCACCTCCGGAATATCCAGACCCTCACGCAGAAGGTTGATGCCGATGAGGACATCGGCCTCGCCCAGCCGCAGATCGCGGATGATGCGCATCCGCTCAATGGTGTCAATTTCCGAATGCATGTAGGTGACCTTAAGGCCCAGATCCTGGAAGTACTTGGTCAGATCTTCGGCCATGCGCTTGGTCAGGGTGGTGACCAGAACCCGGAAGCCCTTCTCGATGGTCCGGTTGATTTCGTTGTAGAGATCGTCCATCTGGCCCTTGATGGGACGCACGATGACCTCGGGATCCAGCAGGCCGGTGGGTCGGATGACCTGTTCGGCGACGACGGCAGAATGCTCCTTTTCGTAGGGACCCGGCGTGGCCGAAACGAACAGGCACTGCCCGATCTTGCCCTCAAACTCGGCAAAGGTCAGCGGCCGGTTGTCATAGGCGGCCGGGATGCGGAAGCCGTAATCCACCAGGGACTGCTTGCGCGAGCGGTCCCCCGACTGCATGGCCCTTACCTGAGGCAGCGTGACGTGGCTCTCATCGATGAAGAGCAGGAAATCATCGGGGAAGTAGTCGATGAGGGTGTGAGGCGGCGTGCCCGGTGCCCGACCGTCCAGAATCCGGGAGTAGTTCTCGATGCCCGAGCAGTACCCCATTTCCTGGATCATCTCCATGTCGAACTGGGTACGCTGCTTGAGGCGCTGGGCTTCCAGCAGCTTGTCCTGGGAAGTCAGCTCCTTGAGCCGCACTTCCAGCTCCAGCGCGATCTGATCCAGCGCGGGCTTAAGCTTTTGCTCCGACGTGGCAAAGTGGGACGCCGGACGGATGAAGACGTGATTGAGATCCGTGAGGATCTCACCAGTCAGGATGTCAAATTCACGGATCCGCTCGACCTCATCGCCGAAGAACTCCACCCGGATGGCCCGCTCGCTGGTAAAGGGCGGAACGATGTCCAGGACATCGCCCCGGACCCGGAAGGTGGAAGTGGTAAAATCCACATCGTTGCGCTCGAACTGCATCTCGATGAGCTTGCGGATGATGTCGTCCCGATCCTTCATCATGCCCGGCCGCAAAGACAGGGACAGGTTGCGGTACTCGTCGGGATTACCCAGACCGTAGATGCAGGAAACGGAAGCGACGATGATGACGTCACGGCGCTCGAACAGGGAGTTGGTGGCGGAGTGGCGGAGCTTTTCGATCTCATCGTTGATGGAGGAATCCTTCTCGATGAAGGTATCGGAGGAGGCCACATAGGCTTCCGGCTGGTAATAGTCATAATAGGAAACGAAGTATTCCACGGCGGAATCCGGGAAAAAATCCCGGAACTCGGAGCAAAGCTGCGCCGCCAGGGTTTTGTTGTGGGCAAGCACCAGGGTGGGCCGCTGGGTCCGTTCGATGATGTTCGCCATGGTGAAGGTCTTGCCGGAGCCGGTGACGCCCATCAGGGTCTGGAACCGGTTGCCGGCATTGATGGAATCCACCAGGGTATCGATGGCCTGGGGCTGATCCCCCGTCGGCTGAAACTTTGAATTGATCTTGAAGGTCCCTTCCATCGCGCTTCCTCCTTTGCATAATATAAACATACGTTCTAAATATACCACCTGAAATCTGCCTAGTAAAGTCAGTCTGGTTTAACGTCCCATGAACTTTGTATGACTTTTTCCCGTTCCATCCGGCGGAAAAAGGCCTGTTTGACACAGGCCTGGCTCAGATGCGCCGGCAGGGCGCGGTCTGGGTATTTGAGCGGAAAAAAGCTATTTATGCTGGTTGAGAATCTCGCGGGACTGGAGAAATTTTTCCAGCCGGGTTTCATAGCCGGCCTTCATGTAGACCTCGTAGGGGATGTCCTCGGTGCCAGTGAGCTCGCGCTTGATGTACTTGATCAGGGGCGGATTCATGACCAGGATCGGTCCCATCAGGTTGGTGCCGATGAAGTTCTTGTAGTGGATGCCTTCCAGCTTGCTCTTGCGGTTGAACCCGTGGCCGCGCTCAACCACCAGGAAGGGCATGCGGTCATTGCCGTACTGTTCAGTAAAGCGGGCATCGTAGCCCATGATGGGCTGACCCAGGAACCGGCCCAGAACGGTGCTGTCGTGGCGGTCCTTCATATTGCGCCGGGTGGTAAAGGGCAGCAGCTCCAGGGTGGGCAGCTTGCTGCCATCGGGCAGTTCGATGGACTTGCCGAAGATCTCCAGGGCGCTGTTGACAATGAGGAAGAAGGTTCCCCCCTCGATCAGCTCCTGCAGGCGGTCCCGGTACGGGGTCAGATGGCGGGTCACCGCCGCCAGGTTGGCCTCCGTCATGGGTCCCATGTAGACCAGGTCTACTTTCTCTCGGGCAAGGTGGGGTAGCTCGGTGATCTCGGTATACGCAAACTCCGCGTCGGGAAAGGTTTTTTCCAGGTATTCGACATTGCCCCGGTCGCCATACAGGATGAATCCGGGATATAGAATTTCGATGATCATTGCTGTCCCTCCAGTCGCCGGACTAACTCATCGCGGATGAATTCCGCTTCCTTCCGGCTGGGCACATGGATGCCGTGCAGGATAAAGATGTCCCCCGGCTGATTCAGGCTGACCAGTTCGGGCACCCGCTGGTAGTCATCCAGGGCGCGAATGTTCGCCTCCGGGATGCCGGCCATGAGGGCACGCACCACCAGGTCGTTGGACCGCCAGCTGTTGATGATGAGGCGGTTGAGGTCTTCGCCGGCCAGGTATTCAAAGTCGGTATCATAGAACCAGGCCAGGTTTTCGTCATAACGGGTGGCCTGATGATCATCGTTGGCGATGATGACGGTCTTGGGTCCGGCATGCTTCTTGATGGCATCGAACACGCGAGAGTTGGCGATGGGGTTCATGCGCTTGGCGCAGAACAGATAGATCGTGCGATCCCCGACGCGGGTGGCGTTGTAGCGGGAGCTGACCACACGCAGCCGGCCCATGGCTTCGGCCAGCTCCTGCCGGCTCAGGCCGAATTCGCGCAGTGCGCTGTAGGCGGCCAGCTGGTTGTAGATCGCTTCCGTCGTGCCCAGGATCAGGGGGAGCTCCACAGCTTCTCCGGCCTCCTCCACGAACAGCTTGCGCTCGGTGTAGTCAACGGCGGTGACAACGTACTTCGGAGTCGGATTGGTAAAGCCGCAGTCCGGGCAGTGGGCCCGGCCGATGTGGTGATACCGCACAAAATCCCAATGCAGCGGTGCGCCGCAGCGGGGGCAGTACCGGATGTCCTTCAGGCGGGAATCCCGCCGCTCTTCTTCCCCTTCCAGGGGAGCGATGGAGAAAAACACCCGCTCGTTGCCGGCGCCGATCTGAGAACTGATCAGGTCATCGGCGTTGAGGACCAGTCTGGTTGAAGCCGGAATGCCCTCTTCAATGGTCGCCTTGATAAAGTCCGTGTGGGCGTTCCGTTTATAGGAATCCTGATACAGGTTGGTAATGATTAAAAGATCCGGGGTCACATGGCGGAAGATCCGGGGCGTCCAGCGCTCATCCACTTCCAGGATGGCCAGTTCGGACTTCTTGCGGCCGGCCAGGTCCAGGTTGTCGGCCAGTGTCGTGATGATGCCGGAGTCCGTATTGGATCCGATGCTGTTGTTAACGATCCGGTCATGGCGCATGGACAGTATGTCCAGCATCATGTTGGAGGTGGTGGTTTTTCCGTTGGTGCCCGTAACGGCGATGATGCGCTTCGGTTTTGGCAGGTGCTTCAGGTAGTCGCGGTCAATGCGGGCCGAGACCACGCCGGGCAGGTAGGTGCCCTGCCGCTTCAAGAGCTGGAGTCCCAGCCGGGCGGCTTTGCCGCCATAGAGCGCCAGCCGGTATCTGAGGGTTGACATAGCTTATCCTCTCCCAATGATTTCTTCCTTTATTATAACAGCAACCAACCGGCCCTCTGAGGCATTCCGTGATTGTTCACGAAAAGATCAGCGGGGCCGGCTGGCGATAGATTATTGATCCGTCCGGTCACCGGATCGGGGCGTCAGCCGCAGCCGGGTCTTGCCGGCGGCTACTTCCAGTTCCAGGGTCATCTGGTCGGCGCGGAACGTATAGTTGGCCACGGCGGACTGCACATCCTCCTCGGCCAGAAAATGGCAGGTGACCTCAGGGACGTTCAGGGAGGCCCGAAGCAGCAGGCGGGTGCACCGAACCAGCTGCAGGGTGCCCTCACCCAGCTTCAGCTCCAGCACCGGACGGGGCAGAAGCAGGATGAAATCCCGGTCAAAGCCCAGTTCCCTGATGTTGCGCAGGGTGAAATCGCCGGTGACTTCCAGGGGGCCGAAGCGGATGTCCATTAGTAGGCCTTGCCCCAGATCACCAGCTTGTCGGCGGGCTTGCCGCAGCAGACGCAGGTATCTCCGGTCTTTTCGCCGTCAAAGGGAATACAGCGGGAGGTCAGTCCGGCGTCTTCCTTGATCTTCTCTTCACAGGCGAGTTCGCCGCACCACATGGCTTTGATGAAGCCAGGCTTGGTTTCACCGATTTCCTTGAGCTCATCCATAGTGTGAGCCTCATAGGTCTTCTCTTCCATCCGGGCCTTGGCCTTGGCGAAGAGGCTGTCGTGGATTTCGCGCAGCAGCTGGGGCAGGCGGGCAGACAGCTGATCCATGGCGACGATTTCCTTTTCCGCGGTGTCGCGGCGTACGAGGATAACCTGACCCTGTTCGATATCCTTGGGTCCGACTTCGAGACGGACCGGAATTCCCTTCATTTCTGACTCGGCAAATTTCCAGCCGGGGGATTTGTCCGTCAGATCGGTGATGACCCGGATGCCGGCGGCCTTGAGCTCGCTCTGCAGTTCCAGGGCCTTTTCACGGACTCCGCCCTTATGCATGGCGATGGGGACGATGATGACCTGATGAGGAGCGATGTTCGGAGACAGGACGAGACCGGAATTGTCACCGTGCACCATGATCAGGGCGCCGATGCTGCGGGTGGACAGCCCCCAGGAGGTCTGGTGGACATGCTTGAGCTGTCCGTCCTTATCCTGGAAGGTCATGTTGAAGGCTTCGGCAAAGCCGGTACCGAAGTAGTGGCTGGTTCCGGACTGCAGCGCCTTGCCGTCATGCATCATGGATTCGACGGTATAGGTGGCCTTGGCGCCGGCGAATTTTTCCTTGTCGGTCTTGATGCCGCGGATCACCGGAATTGCCAGGACTTTTTCATATACCTCGGCGTAGATATCCAGCATCTGGATGGTCTCAGCCTCGGCTTCTTCCTGCGTGGCATGCACGGTATGACCTTCATTCCAGAGGAACTCGGAAGTTCTCAGGAACGGCCGGGTGGTCTTTTCCCAGCGCACCACGTTGCACCACTGGTTGTAGAGCTTGGGCAGGTCATTGTAGGACTGAACGACCTTGGCATAGTGCTCACAGAACAACGTCTCGGAAGTCGGCCGGACGCAGAGACGCTCCGCCAGCTCCTCGCTGCCGCCATGGGTAACCCAGGCCACTTCGGGGGCAAAGCCCTCCACGTGATCCTTTTCGCGCTGCAGCAGCGACTCCGGAATGAACAGGGGCATGGATACATTGACATGTCCGGTTTCCTTGAAGCGACGGTCCAGGTAAGCCTGAATGCCTTCCCACAGCGCGTAGCCGTACGGCTGAATGATCATGCAGCCTCTGACCGAGGAATAATCAGCCAGTTCAGCTTTGCGCACCACATCGGTATACCACTGAGCGAAATCCACCTCCATATCGGTGATCTGCTCAACTTTTTTCTTCTTGTTGTCTGCCATAATCGTTTCCTCCCAAAAAATAATAAAAAGCACCTGATCAAGGGACCGGATCCTCCGGTGGTACCACCCTGTTTGACAGCGTATTCCGCTGTCCGCTCAATGCCTTAACGCGGCCGGACGTCATCCCATTCCCTGGATGAAGCTCCGTGGCGGGTTCCAGGGGATCCAAACGAGTCTTTTCACCATCCGACTCTCTCTGATGTTCCCACGCCCTGTACTTTTCCACTTCAATCACAATGCCTGATTCACTCCTAAATATGTCAGATCTCACCCGTTTTGTCAATGGACTGATCTTCTATGCATCCATGAGGGTCATGAAATCACAAGAAGCAGCAACTCCTCCGATCTGATCAGGTTCGGGGAAAGTTACTGCTCCGGTATTAATGATGCAATTAGGTTGCTTAACTCCTAAGTTACTGCCCTTTTCGATCCATTTCCACCATTGTCTATCTAAATGAAATTGAGATTGGTTCCAGTAAAATCAGGTCTCCGTTTGTATAACCCACAATTTTTGCAATGACATGGATGTTTTGACCCATCTCGATATCCCTGGAAGTATCATCACCTGTTATATGAAGATCATTAATTCCACAATCTCTGAATTGAAAATGAGCTCCTGTCACTGAGTCCTCACTATAATCCCATGCATGGATCAAAAAATCCCACCTTGTTTTATAGCTGCCATGAAGAGATAGATAAGCTATGTTACCATCAAACTCGATAGTCCTTCCCATATATTTTTCTGTAAAAGCCCGGTTTAAGGTTAAATCGTCACCCTTCATGATTTTGCTGAACTCTTTATTGTTCTTAACCGTTATAATCGCCCCGGATTGGGAGGAAGCATTCGTTTCCGTTTGGGGTTGGGTAGCCGGTTCCTGCGGATTATCAACGACTGGTTCAGGAACAGTGAGATCAGTTTGCTGATCTGATTTTATTGAGACAATAATTATTTTTTTATCCGAAGAGGATTCTTTGACCTTTTCGACCAACCAGTGCTTTGCATCCTCCTTGGACATTGTTTCCACCTGGGATGTAACATCTGCATATGAATCTGTATTTTCAAATGTAACCTTCGAATATCCCAGTTCCTGCGCTTTGGCTCTGGCTTCCGCAATAGACATTCCGGCAAACATATTGTTCAAATAGCCCTCTGTCTTAATGCAGGTCAGTATAATCGCTTCATTCTTGTCGATTTCTTTTCCTGGCTCCACATTTTGATGAATGACTGTCCAATTTGAATTATCCCAGATTGAATCTCCGTCCTCAGCCTTAGACTGGACATTCACAAAACCCTTGGCGCTCAACATATCAAGCACTTCCTGCAGGTTCAATCCACTGGCATTGTCCATCTTGATAGAAGAACCAACTATTGAGTCGAGCATCTGGATTGCATCAATTTTGATTTCTGATCCACTGGCATGTATGGTGCATTTGAAGGTCGCTTCTTCAGATACCGAAATTGGGGTTGACCCTTTTATGGATTGATCGCCGTCTTTATAGAAAATTAATTGATGCTCCCCCTCTTTTGCTGAACAGGTCTTAGTAAAGTTTTCACCGTGTTTGATCGATCCTATTTGGGTATCATCCAGAAAAACATCTACATCATACTTGCTCATGAGAAGATTCGACTCGAAGGCAATATCAAGATATAACTGATGTTCTGGCGTCTCGCTTGGAGTTTGTTGTGTTGATTTCGGTGCTGCTGAACACCCTGAAAATAGTGATGAAGCTATAAAAAATATACACGTTGCTGAGAATAAACGTTTCATTTAAATCCCCCTAAAAAATACAACACTTGATAAGATATTTCGCCCATAGTCACAAATCATCATCTTCTGTGTAACATATCATAAATCGATGTTTTCTTTGGATCGATCATTCTTCCTGAGAATTACTCATAACTTTCGTTCGGTTCAATGTATATGATGTTGTTTTGTATTAGAGTATCTTCCCCACCCCACTGGTAGGCAGTAAGAAGCTTTCTGTCCTCATGGCTGAAATCTACACAGGCGATTTTCTCTGAGAACAGCTCCGGTTGACCCAGGAGACCATAATGGCCAAAAAAGACTGGTGGTCCTATATATGGGATGAAATCCGGTCGATTCACCAGGGGAGCATCCGGAATCTTATCCATCTGCGGGCTGGGGATCAGGGCTGCCTCACGGTAGGATTTGAAGTCATCCCCCCACCATTTGATTCGCATCTGCTTCCGCTTATTCTTTTTCCGATCCAATATGGAATAATTTTCCGGCAGTTTCACTTCCGGTCCTTTGCAGAGCATTTCAACCGCAATGAAGTCCGGATGACCGTTTCGTGAGCTATTGATCCATTGCACCCCATGCAGACATCCTTCTTTAGAGATATTATTCTGCTTCAACCTGGTCATTGAGGGCTCATGCCAGCAGGCATGGATAACCCGGAACTGGCCAAAATCCATCCAAAGTGGCAGTGTCTTGAACCACTGGATCAGCTCCCCATGGATTGGCTGGTTCACTACCTCGTTCAGAAAAGCTTGGTGCTGTTCTTGATTTTGTGAAGTGTGTTTTCTGAGAAATTCTCCTGGTTCCTCCGGATCCGGGGTTTCCCAGGCGATGGCATTGAATTCATGATTTCCCATGATGCAATGGGCATCATTATGTTCGACCATCCTTCGAACTAAGTTCACGGTCTTCACCTGTTGCAGACCGCCATCGACCAGATCCCCCAGAAAGATCGCCATATGCCCAGACTTATGCCATCCCTTGCTTGATTCTCTGTACCCAAGCTTCTTCAACAATTCCACCAGGTCATCATACCTGCCATGCACATCCCCGATAATATCGTAGTTCATTCTGTCTCCTCAGCCATTTGACATTTGATTAGATTCTATCCACAAAACACGTTCATTTGCTTCAGGTTATTCCGCAGTTCAATACTACCAGGGATCGTCTTCCCTGGTAGTGTCTTGAATCCCTCTTTTCTCTCCGACTCAGTACCTAAATGTCAAACAAACGGTCTCCATACTTGAAGCCTGTATTTCGATCGTAGCTGCCGGCCTGTTCTTTCAGATTATGGGTCAGATCGAATTGTGCCACGAACACTTCGATTCCGCCGCGAGGATATTTCTTTTTGATAACATCGACATTCTCATCGGGCATCACGTATACCGGAAAGTCTTCGAATCCCTCGGCATAGTCCCATGTATCGCACACGATCAGGCAGTGAGAAGCACCTTTTTCTTTCCCTTCTTCCAACCATTGCAGCAGCGTCTCATTATCCACACGATAATCCATAGTTACCCCCTTCGATTCTTTTTGATTATTACCCGGCACATCAGTCCAGCTCTTCATTCCGGGCCTTGTGCTCTCATCCCTGACTCAGTCTGGGCCCTCTCTTCGGTTTCCTGGTCCTTAATGAAAAAAACGGCAAATCCATACGTCCCCTTCCCGATTCCGGCACGGGCTTCCGGATCCAGGAAGACATCCAGCGGCAGGACAAATCGGGCCCAATAGCCTAGCTCGTTCCGGGATTCCAGCAGCTTGTTGAACTCATTGGTGTATCCGTTGTTCCGGGTGACTAATTTAAATTCCATTCGGGTCCGGCGATCAGAGGGCGAGAGGAGCACCAGTACTTTCAGAACATAATTGCCTCTGGTTCTGGTATAGATGGCGCCGCCGGAAGTCTGATGAATCGGCACGATGCCTGTGACCTCATACCCCTCATCCAGGAGCGAGTTGATCTGCTCTGGAGTTCCCGTCAGGCTTAACTCACATACCTTCTGATGCTTCATCTGGTTAAGCTCTGCCTCAGTCATCGCTTTCACCAATGGTCAGGGTCAATTCCAGTAAATCGCTGTTTTTATGATTCGGCAGCAGCTGAATGTTGTCTACGGGGAATTTCTCAGGATCGATAGGGACACCCTGTGTTTCAAGATAATCGACAACCTGGCTTTTCGAGTACTGTTCCAAACCCTGAACGGGGAACCGGTAGGTCAGAAAGGTATATCCCGCTTCTCCCCACATTTCTGCCTGAAAGCTTCGGCCATCGGGCAGACAATCCTCCTGCACCGCAAAGCTGCTGGAATCATCCCAGACATTTTCTTCTTCGATCCCGTTTGATTCCGATGGCTGTTGACTGGTTCCTGTCATTCTCCTTCCCTCCTGTCATGGTGTAGTATCTATTACTAATATTCCACAAAATCATGGGAGCGGCTGCCGTTCAAGTACCGATCCCGGGAATCCATTCAGTGATACATTGCCTATTCGGGCATCCACACAAAGCCTTCTTTACCTACGTATATGAATACGATGTTCAACGGGGTATCCCTCACCATTTCCAGATAGCCGTCATATTTTTCAAAAATCGCTGAGTTCCATTTCGTGGTGATGAAATAGATATCTTTCGTATTCCTGCAGTGCTTGGAAACATGATCAAGGCTTTCAAGCAGTCGTTTTTCAAAGCTGTCATTCTGAAAGCAGAAGGTGACAAGGAGCTCGGTGCATCCCCGCCGATTGGATGAAGATGGAATCATATTGAATCCATCAACGGAAGGGGATCCATTGCCCTGACGATGGATTTGGTCCGTTTCAGTCCAAACATCATCGACGATACGATCCGGATCAGCCTCATCCAATCCGTCCGACATCCGAGCATCATCGATAACTGGATTTTTTCGGACACAACCTTCCAATCCTTCCGATATCCTGTCATTAAGCCTTCGCAGAATGTCTTCGATAACCGGCGGTACGATTGCTTCGCCTCGATACCTGTTCCTGCGCCCCATTTGATTAATACCTGCTAATGTCATTTCACTCGCTCCTCTGCCATTTAATGAACTGTGATCATTTCAACTTTTCGCACCATATATTCACTTCTTTCTACAGCTCAATTGTATGTTATTATATGGACATTTTTCTTAAAAAAGAACCTTTAATTATAATAATTATTAACCCCATTACGGTCCCCAAAATGCTGAATTAATATCTATTCCTAACTTTTTTGAACCGATTCATTCTATGCGGCTTGTTTGCCAGCGCACTGGCACACTGAATCGCAGAAAAAGCGCCTGGAGCAGTTTACAACCGCTTCAGGCGCTTTTATCACAAGATCAGTATTTATATCTTACAGGCATGAGATTAATGGGCGGGGTGTTCCTTCTGAGAGTGGCTGGACCAGAGGCTGACCAGGCGAGTGCCCAGATTGGCCAGGGCAAGGCCGGCGATGGTGATGACCATTCCGGTGATCTGTCTGGTGTCCAGCGTTTCGTGGAGCAGCGTGACGGAGGCCAGGACTCCGACCAGCGGAACCAGCAGGGAGAAGGGCGACACGAGGGAAGCAGAATATTTCCCAATGAGGCTGGCCCAGAGGCCATAGGCTATGAAAGTGGACAGGATCACCATGTAGGCCAGGGACAGGAGAGCGGGTGCTTTCAGCTGCATCACGGCGTTGAAGACCACCTGCGGAGTTTCCAGGACAGCTGACAAAGCGAACATGGGAAGCGGAATGAAGAGCGAGGACCACACCAGAACTTCCAGAGAACTGGTGCGTTTGCCCTGTTTGATGTTGTACTCGGCGATCTGGCGATAGACCACATTCGACACACCGAAGCTGGCCGCAGCCAGGATCACCAGGAAAAACGGCAGCAGCGGCAGAGTCCGGTCGCTCTGGAACACGCCGCCCAGATAGAGGACGCCGAACACTGACAAGAGGATTCCCCCGATCTGGATCCGGGTGATTTTCTCATGAAGCAGGAGCGCTGCCAGGGGCAGTCCAAACATGACCTGAGCCTGAATCAGTACCGAAGCAATGCCGGCCGGCATCCCGATCTGTATGGCGTAAAACAGGAAGCCAAACTGCGCAATGCCCATAAAGAAACCATACCTGAAAAGATACTGCCACGGCAGATTGGGTCGTTTAATCCACAGGCAGGCCGGAAAGAAGACCAGCAGAAACCGAACTCCGACCAGAAATAGCGGAGGAAAACCGGACAGGCCGATCTTGATCGCCACAAAATTACAGCCCCATAAAATCACCACAATCAAAATCAGTAAAAAATCCCTCAAACTTAAGCTGCGCTGCTTCATCATCTACCCCCCGGCCGGACTCCGTTTCCGGCCAATGTCCTGACCTCTTTCGTTCTATTAATCATCATACCACCAGTCGGAACCGGTGAGCCTGGGTCTTGCCAAATGAAATCCGGCAAATCCAGAAATTTCCCAATTCAGAGTATCTCCCTATCCGGATATTAACTTTTCCCAGATTTTCCAAATCCCTCCTATTCCAGGAAATCCGAATTCCCATAATCCCGAATGTCTGAATTCCCGATTCCCGATTCCTGAATTCCTGGATTCCTGGATTCCTGGATTCTCCTAATAACCTGAATTACTCAAATAACCTGAATTCCCTGAAACTGCGAATTTTCGAATCATTGGAACCAATCTTTTCCTGTTGTATAATGAGGACAGAAAAACCATCAACGATTGGAGTGCCGAAATGACTCATACCATCGTCCTGCTTCTGATCAGTTTTCTGGTCCTGCTGGCCGTTCTGGCCGTCGACTATTATTTTTACCGAACCAAAAAAACCATCTACATGACCAATCAGAGTCATGTTAATTTGTATGTCGTTCCCTTCCTGCTCTCCTTTGTCCTGTTCACCATCGCCATCTCCGGCGAAGGCATGACACCCATCGGTCTGACCATGCTGCTGATCTTCCTCGGGGTCTACATCTATATCCTGACCTATGACAAGATCATTCTGATGGGAGCGGATCTGGATGACGTGACCCGCGAACTGGATGAATATTTGAAGGAATCCGGCCGCAGCTACCGAATCTTCCCCAGCAGTGAGCTGAGCCGCACAGTGGAGATCAACAACTACCGCAATGCCCTGATCATCCGGGACGCCGACAAGTGGATCGAGATCGACAACCATATTCATTATGACGAAGCCTTCGTCGCGGACCTCAATGATCATTTCCGCAAACGGGCCTCCACATTGAAAAAGAAACGGATTGTCCCCAACTTCTTTTTCTATGTCCTGGTCCTCTTCATCATCGGAATCGCCGCCTTCTTCTGCAACTTCTACCTGACCCACGGAACAGTTCCGCTGATGAGCTAATCCCTCCGGCAGGTTATCTGGAAGAATGACTGGGGTTATGACTGCAGATTGATTGGCCGTATGACTCGGTTCGTCTGCAGATCGTCCTTCCTTAATTTGAGTCCGTCACACTGAATAATTATGATATTAATCCTAATAAAATGCAACCCATCATTCGGAACCATTCTCCGATTGGCGGGCTGCATTTTTGTCTTTGAGTCAAATATCCATCTTCGGAGCTGAATACCTATTGACATTCCTCGTAATCTTCGGATTAATCAACCTGCATATTTCCTGAATCTGAACATCGATTACACGCAGTCTCTTCTCCCCGGAAATTGCAATATTCATAATTATTCAACCAATTCAAGGAAAACCTATTGACACAATTCCAGTAAAAACGTAAACTTGTGCCAATTTAAGAATTCGCTTTGTGAGAAGAGGTTGCGCCATGTTAAGAGTACCGGAAGGGAAAGGGGCTGGCGCCGAAGCATCAGTGCTGGGGGCATGCTGAACAAGCATGTCACTGTTTCCGGATCGTTGCCCAATGGTCCGGAGAAGCGCTTCCACGAGGTCGGGCGATTGCATGGTGTTATTGGATAACCGTGGGCATTCGCTCACGGTTTTTCTATATTTCCGGGATCTTGAACCACCAGAATGAGATCGACAATCTACCGATTTTTTAGAGGAGGCAAACCAATGGACTGGACACAGCGATGGGAACAACACAATGGAGAACTGGTGCTGGGCGGGGTGGAAGCCGGCAAGCTGGCGCGGACCTACGGCACGCCGCTCTATGTCATGGACGAAGGCCGGATGCGTAGCAAAATGCAGGCATACCGCCAGGCCATGACCGGATCCCGGCTGGAGGGCGAAGTACTATATGCCTCCAAGGCATTCCTGTGCCAGGCCATGGTCCGGATCCTGGAAGCGGAAGGCCTGTCGCTGGATGTCGTCTCCGGCGGAGAGCTCTATACAGCACTGTCCGCCGGCTTCGATGCCTCTCGGATCTACTTTCACGGCAACAACAAGTCAGAGGCGGAGCTGGCTCAGGCGCTGGACGCAGGGGTGGGCTGCATCATTCTCGACAATGAAACCGAGGCCAGCCGACTGATCCACCTCCTGGAAGGCACCGGACGACGCCAGCGGGTGCTGGTCCGGATCAATCCGGGCATCGAAGCTCATACCCACGAATACATCAGCACGACCCGGAATGATTCCAAATTCGGATTAAGCATGTTCCAGCCTGACACCGCCCGGTTTCTGCGGGAACTGGCGAATCAGCCCTCCCTGGAACTGGAAGGACTGCACTGCCACATCGGCTCTCAGATCTTTGAAGCAAATTCCTTTGCCTCCGCCGCCGAGGTCATGCTGAACTATCTGGCTGACCTGTCCCGGGCGGGACTTTCCCTCAAGGTTCTGGATCTGGGCGGCGGCTTCGGCGTCCGCTACGTCAGCGGCGACGAACCCCTGGAACCCGAAGCCTTTCTGCCCCAGCTGCTGGAGCTCATCGCCGATGGTCTGGAAGCCCGCGGTCTCCCGCCGGTCCGGATCCTCATCGAGCCGGGACGCTCCATCGTCGCCGAAGCCGGTGTCACCCTCTACACTGTCGGCGGCACCAAAGCCACCTATGGCGGCACCCGCTACGTCTTCGTCGACGGCTCCATGGCCGACCATATCCGAACCGCCCTGTACGGGGCCAGCTACGAGGCCGTCCTGGCCCAGCGGGTTGAGGCCCCGGCAGAATCCGTCTATACGGTAACGGGCAAGGCCTGCGAATCCGGCGACATCCTGATCCGCGGCATCCCCCTCCCTCAACCGGCTGCCGGCGAACTCCTGGCGGTTTTCAGCACCGGTGCCTACCATTACTCCATGGCATCCAACTACAATCGCCTCCCCCGCCCCGCCGTTGTGCTGGTGCACGAGGGAAAAAGCCGGCTGGCGGTGCGGCGTGAAAGCTATGAAGACCTGATCCGAAACGATGTCGAGGAGGCATATCACGAATGAGAAAAGTACTGAAATTTGGCGGATCCTCGCTGGCGGATCTGGATAAGATGAGGAATGTGGCCCAAAATGTCCGGGACCGGGCGCTCCAGGGCGAAGAACTGGTGGTGGTAGTATCCGCCATGGGCAAGACCACCAACCAGCTGCTGGCCATGATCGGCGAAGCCTCCCAGGCGCCCTCCAAGCGGGAAGTGGACGTCATGCTCTCCACCGGAGAACAGGTTTCCATCGCCCTGTTAGCCATGATCCTCCAGGAACTGGGCACACCGGCCATCTCGCTGACGGGCTTTCAGGCCGGAATCCTGACGGAAGGCCTGCATACCAAAACCAAGATTCTGGACATTGATACCACGGCCGTGGAACGGCAGCTCGCCTCCGGCAACGTGGTCGTGGTGGCCGGCTTCCAGGGCTACAACGAAGCCGGTGATATTACCACCCTGGGCCGCGGCGGCTCCGATACCACGGCCGTGGCCCTGGCGGCCAAGCTGGGCTGCGGCTGCGAGATCTACACCGACGTCAGCGGAATCTACGGGGTCGATCCCCGCCTCTTTCCCCCAGCCCGCCAGCTGGAGGAAATCACCTGGGAAGAAATGAAAGAAATGGCGTTTCTGGGATCCAAGGTCATGGAACCCCGCTCCGTTGACATCGCACAGCACTTCGGCGTTGAAATCTATGTGGCATCGGCCCACGAGAACATCGCCGGCACCTATATCAGAAAGGCAGGAAAATCCATGGAACATCGCAGCATCACCGGTTTATCCGTTCTCGAACACATCATGATGGTCACCCTTCGGAACCTTCCGATGGATTCCGACCAGGTCGCCGAAGTCTTTACCCGACTGGCCGGAGAAGAGATCAACATCGACATGATCTCCCAGATCCCCATGGCCGACGGCACCGTCAGCCTCTCCTTCACCGCTCCGGCGCTGGACCGCGCGGCAGTGGAAGCACTGCTCCGGGACCTGCTTCAGACACTGCCCGGCGTATCCATGGACATCGAAACCGGCCTGATCAAGGTATCGGTGGTGGGCTCCGGCATGCGTACCCAGAGCGGCGTAGCCGCCCGGCTGTTCCAGATCCTGTCCGACCATAAAATCCCCTTCCGCCAGGTATCCACCTCGGAGATCTCCATCTCCTACACCATGGCCGAGAAGTACAAGGAACCGGCCGTTGCGGCGATCGCCAGCGCCTTCGATTTGTAATGGGAGGGAACGCCATGCGGTTTGTCAAATACCATGGGACAGGCAATGATTTCATCGTCCCGCTAGATCCGGTGCCAGCCGGAGAGCTCCCAGCTCTGGCCCGCCGACTCTGCCACCGTCAGTTCGGCTTCGGCGCCGACGGGCTCCTGGTCCCGACGGCGTCCGAGCAGGCTGAAATCCGGATGCTGTACTTCAACCAGGACGGGACGCCCGCTCCGATGTGCGGCAACGGCCTGCGCTGCTTTGCCCGGCACGTGCATGAAACCGGCCTGGTCAGAAAAACGGAGTTCACCGTGGAAACCGGGGCCGGGATCCTGACCGTCGATGTCAGCGCCGGCTATGAGGAAATTCGGGTAGAAATCGGCACCCCGGTCTTTGCGGTGGAGCCGCCGGATACGATCCGCCCGGTGCCATCGGGCGAAGTGCTGGAGCTGGAGGCCGGAAGCCGGCGTTATGAACTGGAGATCCTGGTCATGGGCACACTCCACGCCGTTGCATTCACCTGCAGCGACATTCCGGAGGCGGAGGCCGATGCCTTGTGCCACCACCCGTTCTTCCCCCGGCGAATCAATGTGAATTTTGTTCAGGTTAAGGATCGGACCCACCTGACGGTGAGGACCTACGAACGAGGCGTCGGCTACACCTGGTCCTGCGGCACCGGCGTCTGCGCCGCAGTCGCCGTGGCCAGCCGCCGCGGTCTGATCGAAGGCACCGCCCAGGTTAACGTTCCGGGCGGCAGCCTCACCGTAGAGACCGGTGAACGCTTCTGGCTCACCGGACCGGCCGTACGAATTGGAAAAGGAGAGATGGAAAATGAAACGTGTTAATTTAGCAATTGTCGGTGCGACCGGAATGGTCGGCCAGACCTTTCTGCAGGTCCTGGAGGATCTGGATGTACCCGTAGGCGAACTGGTGCTGCTGGCCTCGCAGCGTACGGCCGGTCAGACCGTTAGCTTCAAGGGACGCGACTATACGGTGGAGCTTCTGACCCCGCAGGCGCTGGATCCCGCCCGGTTCCAGTACGCCCTGTTCTCAGCCGGCGGTTCCGTCAGTACTGAATATGCCCCGCTGGCCGCCAAAGCCGGCATCACCGTCATCGACAACTCCAGTGCCTGGCGCATGGATCCGGCGGTTCCCCTGGTGGTGCCCGAAGTCAATTTCGATGCCATTGGCCCCCAGGACCATCTCATCGCCAATCCCAACTGCAGCACGATCCAGAGCGTCCTGCCCCTGAAGGTCCTGCATGACCTGTTCGGCCTCAGCCGGGTTGTCTATACCACCTACCAGGCCGTGTCGGGATCCGGCTACCGCGGCACCGCCGATCTGGCCAGAACCCAGCGCGGCGAGAAGCCCGCCTTCTACCGTCACCCCATCGCCGACAACTGCCTGCCCGAGATTGATGTGTTTTTGCCCAGCGGCTACACCAAGGAAGAGCAGAAGATGATCGACGAAACCCGCAAGATTCTGGGTGATGACGCCATGGCCGTCAGCGCCACCTGCGTCCGGGTTCCGGTCCGCAACGGCCACAGCGTCGCCATCAATGTCACGACAAAGCGGCCCTTCGATTTGGATCAGCTGCATGAAGCGCTGGCCGCCGCCCCGGGAATCGGGCTGCGGATCGAACCGGAGAATTACCCCACGGCCCGTCAGGCCAGCGGCCAGGACCTGGTCCTGGTGGGACGGATCCGTCCCGACGACAGTTTCCCCAACACCCTGCACCTTTGGACCGTCGCGGACAACATCCGCAAGGGGGCCGCGACCAACGCGGTACAGATTTTAATGAAATGCATGGAGGCAAGATCATGAATTTATGGAATGGCGCCGGAGTTGCCATCGTAACTCCCTTTCAGAATGGAACCATTGATTATCCGGCAATGGCGGATCTGATGGAATGGCAGATCGCCGAGGGCACCGATGCCTTCATCATCGCCGGAACCACCGGGGAATCGGCCACCCTGTCCAAGGAAGAAAAACTGGAGCTGTTCGCCTTCGCCCTGAGGACGGTGAACGGTCGGATTCCGGTGATCGCCGGAACCGGATCCAACAACACCCAGGACTCGATCGCGCTGTCCGTGGCGGCCCAGGAACTGGGCGTGGACGGCCTGCTGCTGGTCACCCCCTACTACAACAAGCCCTCCCAGAGAGGCCTCCTGGCCCATTACAAGGCCATCGCCGAAGCGGTTTCGATTCCGATCATTCTCTACAACGTGCCGGGGCGGACCAGCGTGGACCTGCTGCCGGAAACGGTCATTGAGCTGTCCTTTGTGCCCCATATCGTTGCGCTGAAGGAAGCTTCCGGCCACCCCGAACGTTGCGGCCAGATTCTGGCCCAGGCCAAGGTAGGCTTCCAAGTCTACTCTGGAAACGACAACGAAATCTTCGACTTCATGGAACAGGGCGGCCACGGCGTCATCTCCGTACTGTCCAACGTGGCCCCCCGGGCGACCCATGACATCGTGGCCGCCTATCTGGCAGGCGATGTGGATCGTTCCCGGGCTCTGCAGGCGGAGTACGACCGGCTGATCGCGGATCTGTTCATCGAGACCAATCCCGTGCCGGTAAAGGAAGCGCTGAATCTGATGGGACGACCCGTCGGCGGCTTCCGGCTGCCTCTGGTGGAACTGGCCCCGAATAACCGCCAGACCCTGTCGGAGACACTGGCTCATTATGGGCTGCTGGCCCAGGGAGGTGCCTGATGATCCTTGGAATCCACGGCAGCACCGGCCATATGGGCCGGGTGATGGCCGAACTTTATGCCAGCGAAGAGCCTGATACCCATATTCTGGGATTCCATACCGGCCGGCCGCTGGCGGAGCATGAGGGGCCGCCCCTGGATGTCATCATTGACTTTTCGCACCGGGATGCCCTGCCGGAAGTTCTGGATTACTGCCGCAGCCATGGCACGCCCCTGGTGCTCGCCACCACGGGTTTTGACCCGGAGGCCGTAACTCAGATCCATGAAGCGGCGGCTTCCTTCCCCCTGTTTCAGAGCGCGAACCTGAGCCTGGGGATCCATGCTCTGCGCGCCCTGGTCCGGGAAGCGGCCCGTCTGCTCGGCGAGGATGCGGACATTGAAATCATTGAGCGGCATCACCGCCGCAAACTGGACGCCCCCAGCGGAACGGCTCTGCTTCTGCTGGAGGAGGCCTCCCGGGGCGTTGATCCCAAAGTCGTCCATGGCCGAAGCGGTCAGGCGCCGCGTACGCCGGGAGAGATTGGAATCCACGCCGTTCGCGGCGGCACCATTGTCGGAGAGCACACGGTGCTGTTCGCGCTGAACGGGGAAACCATCGAACTGACCCACCGGGGAGAATCCCGGGCGCTGTTCGCCCGCGGCGCAATGAAAGCCGCGAGCTTTATCCTGCACCAGGCACCCGGACTTTACGGCATGGCGGATCTGTTCCGCCCGGAGGATGAGTCATGAATGAATTTTTAAGCGATGCCTACGCCATTGCGGCTTACATTAAAAACGCGGTTCGCCAGACGCCGGTCAAGCTCTACGTCAAAGGCGACCTGGCCGAAGCCGACTTCACCGGTCTGCGGGTGTTCGGCGAAGGACCGTCCTACACCCTCTTTGGAGAAGCGGAAGCCGTTGGCCGGTTTCTGGAAGCGAACCGGGACCGGATCAAGGATCAGGTCGTGGAATGCGATCGGCGCAATTCCGCCATTCCCCTGCTGGATCTGCGGGCAGTGGACGCGCGCATTGAGCCGGGCGCCCATATCCGGGAATTCGTCCAGATCGGCAAAGGGGCCGTCATCATGATGGGCGCGGTCCTGAACATTGGCGCCGTCATCGGAGAAGGCACCATGGTGGATATGAACGCGGTGGTGGGTGCCAGGGGCACCATCGGCCGCAACTGCCACATCGGCGCGGGTGCCGTCGTGGCCGGGGTGCTGGAGCCCCCTTCCAGCACCCCGGTGATTATTGAAGACGGGGTGCTGGTCGGAGCCAACGCGGTGATCTTGGAAGGTGTCCGCGTCGGCGCCAACGCGGTGGTTGCCGCCGGATCCGTCGTGACCCGGGATGTCCCGCCCGATGCCGTCGTCGCCGGAGCGCCGGCCAAGGTCATCAAGCAGAAGGACGAGCAGACCGCGGAGAAGACGAAGATCCTGGAGGATCTGCGCTAGAACGGCAGAAGATATCAGAATGAAGCTAAGAAATAAAGCAGCCAGCCGGGTGAAACCCTGCTGAAAGGAGATGCCATGGAAGGGTTACTGGAATATGTTCGGCAGACCCGACAGACACTGCATCGGATTCCTGAGCTGGGATTCGATCTGCCCAAGACCTCACGCTGGATTCATGCCGAACTGATTCGACTGGGTTATGAGCCGATCCCGGCGGCCCGATCCGGCTGGATCGCGGTACTGCCTGGCAAGTCGGCACAAGCGGTAGCATTCCGGGCAGACATGGATGCTCTGGCGGTGGCGGAGGGGACGGACCGGGGGTTCCCGTCGCTGCATCCGGGACGGATGCATGCCTGCGGTCACGACGGCCATATGGCTCTGCTTATGGGTTTTGCCCGGGTGCTGAAGGAAGGCCCTGTGCCGGATTCGACTGTGGTGCTGATTTTCCAGCCGGCGGAGGAAGGCCCGGGGGGTGCCCGTTTGATCGTGGAATCAGGGATTCTGCAGGAACTTCAGGTCCGGCGAATCTACGGCATCCATCTCTATCCCGGTCTGACGGAAGGGAAATTCGGTCTGGCCCGCGGCCCCTTTATGGCCCGCAACGGGGAGTTCGACATACAGCTCACGGGGCAGGGTGCCCATGCCGGGCAGCCGCATCAGGGCATCGATGCCCTGGCGGCCGGGGCGGCCCTGGTCAGCCAGATCCATCTCATTCCGTCCCGATCGCTGGACCCCCTGTCCCCGGCCGTTCTCAACATCGGGACATTCCAGGCCGGCGAGGTGCGCAACGCGGTGGCGAAGGAAGCCGCTCTGACGGGAACCATCCGGGCCTTTGACCGCTTGACCTATGAGCGGATCAAGCAGCAGCTGGAAGCCAAAACCCTGGGCATCGCCCAGAGCTTCGGAGTCAAAGCCGATCTGGCCATCCGGGATTTCTATCCGGAAGTGCGCAATGATACCGCGCTGGTGGATGAACTGATTAGTCTGCTGGCGCCACCGGATTATGAAATGCTCCAGCCGTTGATGCTGGCGGAGGATTTTTCGTTTTATCAGCAGGAGTTCCCCGGGGTCTTCCTGTTCCTTGGCACAGGATCCCCCGAGAAAGGCTTCACTCATCCATTGCACAGCCCGTTGTTTGACTTTGACGAGGCCGTCCTTCTGCGCGGCATTGAGCTTTACCTCCGGATTCTGGGCCTGATACTGGAAGGTTGAGCAAAGGCTTGACTGACAAAAAAAAGAAAAAAAGGAATACAAAGCACTCAGCACAAATACAGGCCGCAGATCCCGGAGGTTCCGGGTTCTGCGGCCTGGTTCATGGATCGTCGAATGTAGAGAGAGAACGCGTCAGCGCCATTCCCAGCGGGTGCCCTGATAGATATAGGGAGCGGGGTCCACTTTAGCGCCGTTAATCCGAATCTCAAAGTGGAGATGGTTGCCGGTGGATCGGCCGGTGGTGCCCATGAGGCCGATCACATCGCCCTGGTGCACATATTGGCCGCGCTTCACTTTGAGCTTCCACATATGATAGTACGAGGTCTGCTGACCGTCATAATGCCGGATCAGGACGTTGTTGCCGGAAATTTCGTTGAAACCGGCAAACGTGACGATGCCGGATTTGGCCGCATGAATCGGAGTTCCTTCCCCGTTGGCCAGGTCGATGCCTTCATGCAGGGTTCGAATTCCGGTTACGGGATGAATGCGCCAGCCAAAGGGACTGGTTTCCTTCCCGGCACAGGGCAGACTGTAGGTTTCTTCCAGAAGCTTCTGAGCTTCGGTCTGGTATTCACCGGCCGGAAAAATCAGGGGATCCAGAAAATTCTTATCAGGGCGTTCCGTCAGCAGCACCAGATCGTTCTTTGTCTTGGCTTCTTCTGACAGGTAGAGCAGAACGGCTTCGCGGGCACGTCGGAGCTCTGACTGTTTCTCTGCCTTCTCAGATTCCAGCTGACCCTTCGCCTCGGCTGCGGCTGACGTGATGGATTGATCCAGGTCACGAACTGCCTGTTCCAGGTCCCGTTCATTCGTTTCCCAGTAGGAACGGTTCTTGGTCAGCAGATCCTCCCAGACCGGCTGATCGAGCCGGAAGAAATACAGATCACTCTCCCACTGAACCATGCCGCCCTGATTCGGGCCATAGTCCTGAGGCAGCACGGAGGCCTGTGCCGTAAACGGCAATACCAGACTCAGCAATGCGGCAGCCAGTATTTTTTTCATGTCAGACCCCCCTTCGGTTGATTTCCATTCCATACTACCCTGTACTGAAACCGTTGTAAATATCCAAGAAGGAACTTCAACCTTCGAAGATCCATTCAAACCCATCCCAAAAACCAGGAAAACCCGCCATTTGGCGAAAAATCAGAAATAATATTTGCCCCCCACCCACTTTGCCATTATAATAAATCTTGACGCTGGTGCAAGATCATTCACCCGTCCATCTCATCTCCCCTTTCCAGGGAGATGAAAACTAAATACGGAAGCGTATCGAAGTGGTCATAACGGGACTGACTCGAAATCAGTTGAACCTCATGGGTTCCGTGGGTTCGAATCCCACCGCTTCCGCCATCAAGCAGAGGCATTCCTTACTGCAAGGAATGCCTCTGCTTTTTATCCATTTGCGAGGCGAATGTGTTTCAATGACAAGATTCAATCGCAGAAATCAGGCGACCATCGTGACCGGTATACGGTCCAAATCAATGGTCATCCGAGTTTTCTTTGAGCGAAGTTCAAGATATGCGGAATAAACCTTTGACGATGGTTAATGTGCCGAAGATAATAGCCTCTCATGAGAAACCAATCATGATGGCAGAAGTCTTTCTCATCGGCTTTTTTAATGTCTTGTCAATGGATATTCGCATTTATAATCATAATGCTATATAGAAAAAACGATTTTTAAAGAGGATATCGCAAATATCTATACATTTTTCTGCCCTTTGGGAAGTCAAAATGATATAATCGAATGGTTAGGCAATGTATTATAATCCTTATAAACGAGGTGTGAATTTATGGATGTCAGCTACAACAAACTATTTAAACTTCTGATCGATAAAAGCATGAAAAAAACGGATCTTCGACTTGCTACAGGAATCAGTCCAAACACCCTCACTAAACTTTCGAATAATGAATATGTTTCCATGGAAGTGCTCATTAAGATCTGTCGAGTGCTTGATTGTGATTTTGGGGATATTATGGAAATTGTGCCTACCCAAAAGTAGGCTATTACTTTAGCAAAATTTTGTTGTCAGGAGGCGCAGGAATGCCAAGAAAGGAATATAGTGCCGGAATGGTGAAACTGCCATTTTGGTTTTCAGAATATAAAAAAATGATCAGCCTTTTGAATGCAGGCAAAACCTTACCTGAAATAAAAAAACTGAATCTAAAAGAAAATATTTTCTCGGCTCCCACTGAAGCCAGAGCCATCCAGATTTTCAATACTGTGTCCTCGCGGGTTAAAGCCTTGGATCAAGGCTTCTATGGTTTGTTTGAACAATGTGATGTTTCAAACCAGAAGCTTATCGCTCTGATCGCGATCATGGAGAGTGATTCGCTGTTTTTTGACTTCATGTATGAAGTCTACCGTGAAAAACTGATCATTGGGATCGATGAAATCTCAGACAGCGACATCAGCATATTCTTTAAAGATAAGCAGGTCCAGAATGAGCGCGTTGCCAAGTGGACGGATTATACCCTGAAGCGATTGGGGACAATTTATCGAACGGTCTTGATGGAATCAGGCATTTTAGAGCGATCCACTGGATCGAGAAAGATTAATAAGCCCATTCTCGATCGTACACTGGAACAAAAGCTCAAAGACTGCGGCATGGAAATGACACTCCGTGCGTTGACGGGGGTGAGATGATGGCAAGTTTGGAAGAACGTTTGGATATAGCCGAACGCTTGATCAAAAGCGAAAGCTTCCGGCAAAACAAGGGCTTAGGCAACGAAGTCGGTTATTACGTCTTTGATTACCCGGCAGAAAAAGAGCTTATTGTCAGAGAACGTGTTGCTTATATGAAAAACAAGAACTCCCGGGGTACGGATGGATTCGAGCTGGTAGTGTTCGACCTTTACGACATCATCATCGATATCCTGGAAAAGGAAGGTTTTCTGGAGCAGGTCTATCAGTTTGAAAAGAAAAAAGGATTCGACCGGATCATTAAATCTGTGGGAAACCTTCTGAAAATCAATGATGCGGATAGCCTGATCGTAAAGCACATCCAGGAACATACACCCGAGGATGCAGTGGTGTTTCTTGTGGGAATCGGTAAGTGCTATCCGATCCTGCGGTCCCATAAGGTTCTGAATAACCTGCACCAGACACTGGATCGTGTACCGGTGGTGCTGTTTTATCCAGGAAAATATGATGGCCAGGAACTGGTCCTTTTCTCAACAATAAAAGACGATAACTACTATAGAGCTTTCAAGCTGGTAGATTAGGGGGATGAAAATGTTTATCAAAGATATGTTTGCAAAGCCCATTGACCGTGATATCAAAGGTGTCATCAAAGTTGGTCAGGCGGATGATGAGAATATCAAACAAGAGTTGGAAGAATATGTGGTCACCAGAGAGCTGCAAAAGCACTTTACGGATTTCTTCGCCAGTTACAAAAAAGGAATCAACGGGCACACTGACAAAATGGGTGTCTGGATCTCCGGCTTCTTTGGAAGCGGTAAATCCCACTTCTTAAAGATTTTATCTTACTTACTTGAAAACAAGGAAGTCAACGGCAAGAAAGCCATTGACTATTTCATAGATGACAAGAAGATTATTGATCCCATGGTCCTCGCGGACATGAAACTGGCGGCGAGTGTACCAACAGATGTAGTGCTTTTCAACATTGACTCCAAGAGTGAAGTGGTAGGTAAAAAATCGAAGGATGCTATTGTATCGGTGTTTCTTAAAGTGTTCAACGAAATGCAGGGCTTCTGCGGATCGATTCCTGCCCTGGCAGATCTGGAACGACAGCTCACGGAGCAAGGTCATTATGACGAATTCAAAGAGAAATTTGAAGATGAGTTTGGCAAGCCCTGGATCGATTCCAGAAACAAGTTTGATTTCATCCAGGATACCATTGTCGACGTTCTGGAAGACATGGGATTCATGAGCGAAGCTGCTGCTCGCAACTGGTGCGAAAAAGCCATAGAGCCATACCAAATTAGTATCGAAGACTTTGCGAAAATGGTCAAAGAGCATTTGGACAACAATGGTCAAAACCAACATTTAGTATTCTTGGTTGATGAAATTGGACAGTATATAGGTAATGACAGTGAACTTATGCTAAATTTACAAACTGTCACAGAGGACTTGGGAACCTATTGCCATGGAAAAGTGTGGGTTGTTGTAACTAGTCAGCAGGATATTGACTCTATAACTGAAGTGAAGGGCAAAGATTTTTCGAAAATCCAGGGGCGTTTTGACACACGTCTCTCCTTGTCGTCTGCCAATGTAGACGAAGTCATCAAGAAAAGAATCCTGGACAAGTCAACCACTGCCGAGCAGACACTGCGGCTGCTTTACGAGCAGAAATCCACCATCATTAAGAACCTGATCGTTTTTAATGATGGTGTGGAGAAAAAGCTCTATGCCAACGAACATGATTTTGCCTTGGTCTATCCCTTCGTACCCTATCAGTTCAATTTATTAGCCAGTGTACTAACTTCAATCCGTACCCATGGTGCTTCCGGTAAACACTTGTCCGAAGGCGAGCGTTCCATGATCGCTTTGTTCAAGGAATCTGCCATGAAGCTCATGGATCGTGAGCATGGTGCGCTGATTCCCTTCAACGTTTTCTATGATGCACTCCATCAGTTCCTGGACCACAGCCACAAAGGCGTTATTTCTAGGGCAGCTGATAACAGCTATATCAACCCCGACAACGAAGAAGACAATTTTAATGTCAATGTTCTGAAGACACTCTTTATGATCAAGTACGTCAAAGAGATCACCGCAAATGTCGATAACATTACCAGTTTGATGATCTCCGATATCGATACAGATCGTATTGCCTTGAAGAAGCGCGTCGAAGAAGCATTGAAGATACTGGTTCGTCAGATGCTTGTCCAGAAGAATGGGGACAACTATGTCTTCCTCACTGACGAAGAGCAGGAAATCAATCGCGAAATCGAAAACCAGAATGTTGAAATGGCTGAAGTAATCAGCAAAGCCTCAGAGATCATATTTGAGGACATCTTTAGCGACAAGAAATATCGATATCCGGAACACAATGGTCGCTATAATTTTGCCTTTAATCAGATCGTAGATGATCGTCCTTATAAGTCCAATCAGAACAATGACATTGGTGTTCGCATTCTGACGCCAAGCTCTGAGTATGGGGATGATGATGTAACACTTCGTATGATGTCCGGCCAGGGCAAGGAAGTATTGGTAGTACTCCCAAATGATTCAGCGTTCCTTAATGAGCTTAGAAGTGCTCTTAAGATAGAGAAGTACTTAAGACTGACAACATCCAATAAGCTGGCAAAATTTGAGCAGATCAAAGAAGCCAAGCGGATTGAAATGCGCGAGAGAAATGGAAATGCCAAATTATTCTTGCAGGAATCTATGAAGAATGCAGCGATCTACGTCAACGGCGATCGGGCTCAAATTAGCGCGAAAGAGGTTTCCGCCCGTATCAATGATGCGTTGGGGCGACTGGTCTCCACCGTCTATCATAAGCTTTCATACATTGATGTTGCCATGAACGAAGCTAATATTCGAGCGCTTTTCAAAACATCTAATCAGCAGTCCTTTGCCCTGGAAGGCGGCAAGGAAGCAAATGCTCATGCGATCCATGATGTATTGAGCTTTATCGCAACGAATTCCTCTATGCACACCAAGACTTCAATGAAGAGTCTGATGGACCGGTTCATGAAAGCTCCATATGGATTTGTGGAAGATGATGTGGAATGGCTCGTAGCGAAACTGTTTAAAAATGGAGACATCGCACTGACTGTCAATGGCGCGGCAGTTACCCTTCTTAATAAGTCCGAAGATGAAATCATCCGCTACATCACCAAGAAGGAATATGTAGAAAAACTTCTGACAGAGAGACGTCAGCAGGCTGGCATCGAAGAAAAGAAGGCCGTCCGTGAAGTCATGAAAGAACTCTTCGGGGTTTCCAGCGTCAATGATGATGATGATTCCATGATGCAGTCTTTCCAAAGCTACAGCAACAGCCTTGAAACCGAGTTGGAAAAGATTGAAATCATGTTTAACAACCATAGCTTCCCGGGGAAGAAAACTGTCGTTTCTGGCAAAGGACTTTTAAGAGCAATCATCCAGATCCAATCCCCATCTGAATTCTTCAAGAAGATTTATTCAGACCGTGACGACTTCTTGGATTTTGCTGAGGATTTTGAACCAGTCAAAGCATTCTTTACGGGTGAGCAAAAGAAAATCTTTGAAGATGCCTTAAAGATGATGAAAATCTACGATGACAGCAAGACCTTCATTGTAGACGATAAGGTTGAGGAAACAGTCCGGGAAATCAAGGCAATTCTGAAAAAGGATATGCCCTACAGCGATATTCCAAAACTGCCCGATCTATTAAGTCAATTCAGAGATGCCTACATGGCAGTATTGACTCAAATGGAGGCTCCAATACTCAAGTCAATTGAGGATGCTAAGGTTCGAGTATTTGAAGTCTTAAATACCAAGAAATACAAAGATGAATTGAATGATAGATACTTCAAGCTTTTTAGAGAGATCCATGATAAAGCGACCACCTGCAATAATGTGGCAACACTTCAGAATGTAAAGATTGAAGCGGATGCGCTTAAAGTGCGGCTACTTAATGAGATGGCTAAGAAAGATGAAAAGATTGCTGAAGATTCGCCGCCTTATGGTAATGATGGTGGTGATCCAAAGCCAGTCAAAAAACAGAAGAGCATCAGCATAAAGAATGTTAGCTTGACTTCATCTTGGCAGATAGAATCCGCGCAGGATCTTGATAAATACATCAGCGAACTACGAGAACAAATCATGAAAGAGCTCGAACAAGATACTATCATTAACATTGAGTTCTAAGGGGGATACACATGAATAAGACAGCGATCAAGAATTTTGCGATATGGGCGAGAAATAAGCTCATTGCTGACATCAGCTATAAAGCGGGTCTTTTGGGGATTACAGAAAAAGGGATTAAAAGTCCGCTTCCGCAGTCTACTCAGACGGTTCAGTTTTTTGATATTGGAACCAAAGAGCCAAGCTCTATAACTGGCATAGAAATCCAGCAACGTAAGAAATTGGTTGAGGAAATAGAAAGGAAAGCCACGCAAAGTGATTATGCCACAGCATATAAGAATGTCATTGAAGAAGTCGCCTATACTTGGTTCAATCGATTAATAGCCATCCGCTTTATGGAAGTAAATGACTATTTACCAACACGTATTCGTGTCCTTTCTTCTGAAAGCAACGGAAAGGCGGAGCCGGATCTAGTTACCCTTGCTTTGGAAGCAAGTCTTGATTATTCTGCTTATGAAAAAGATAGAATCATTCAGCTGAAACATGAAAACAAGCTGGATGAACTCTTTCGAATGCTTTTCATTAAACAATGCAATGCTCTAAATGCTAATCTGCCTGAGCTGTTTGAAAAAACAAGTGACTATACTGAATTGCTTCTTAATGTCTCATTCACAGACAAAGAAGGCGTTATATATCACCTGGTTAATGATATCGATGAAGGTGATTTCAATGTATCCAAAGAGGGACAGGTTGAAATTATAGGATGGCTTTATCAATATTACAATACTGAGCCCAAGGATGAAACTTTTGCTCTATTAAAGAAGAATGTCAAAATAACGAAAGAGCGAATTCCTGCAGCAACACAGCTATTTACACCTGATTGGATTGTTCGCTACATGGTTGAGAATAGTCTTGGACGCTTATGGCTTGAAGGCCATCCCAACGATGAGTTGAAAGCAATTTGGAAATATTTCATGGATGAAGCCGAACAGGAAGACGATGTTCAAAACGAGTTAGATAAAATTAGAGAAGAATATAAGGCCATAAAACCCGAAGACATTAAGGTCATTGATCCAGCAATGGGTAGTGGGCATATTTTGGTATACGCATTTGATGTTCTGATGCAAATATATGAAAGTCACGGATATAGCCAACGTGATGCTGCTAAAAACATTATAGAAAAAAATCTTTATGGTTTAGATATTGATAATCGCGCCTATCAGCTAGCTTATTTTGCAGTAATGATGAAAGCACGACAATATAACAGAAGGATCCTAAATGGAGAAACGATCTGCCATTTATATGCCATAAAAGAGAGTAATGACATAGACAGAAGCCAGCTGAAGTACTTTGGGGCTGGTTTGAGTACCATAGAAAAAAACACCGCCTTACTTCAGATGCGGAGTCTTCTAGATTGTTTAACGGATGCGAAGGAATTCGGATCTATCATTAGCGTTGAAAACTTCAATTGGCAGCTTCTACGAAATTTTATTAAAATAATTGACGCAGAAGGACAAATGTCGCTAGATACGATAGGTATTGAAGTAACAAGAGAACAATTACGTTTGTTAATTGAAATTGGTGAAGTCTTGGCTCGCAAGTATGACATAGTTGTAACCAATCCCCCTTATATGAGCAATAAGGGTATGAGTAAACAGTTATCTGAGTATATACAGAATAACTACAAAGACTCAAAAGTTGATTTATTCGCTGTATTTATAGAACGATGTAATGCATTTACAAAACCGAATTGTTTTCAATCTATGATAACACAGCATTCGTGGATGTTTTTATCCAGTTTGGAGAATTTAAGATTAAAGACTCTGCGAAATGACATTATGAACATGGCTCATTTAGGAGCAAGAGCATTTGAAGAAATTGGAGGTGAGGTTGTTCAAACAACTTCATTTATACTAAGAAAGGCACTGACAAAGAATTATATTTCAACATTTTGCAAACTATTAAGTTATGGAAGCCAATCTGAAAAAGAAACTGCTTATTTAAATAAACGGGATATCTTTTATTCAACAAAAAAGAACTTCGAAGTTATACCAGGAACACCGTTGTCTTACTGGCTATCGGAGAAAGCATCCAGAATTTACGATACTTCCAAAAAATTCGGAGATATAAATACAACACGAGCAGGTATGATAACTGGCAATAATGAAATTTTTGTTAGGCTATGGCATGAAGTTGCTAATAATAAATCAGCATTTAGTTGTGCTTCAAGAGAAGAAGCAGTTATGACCTCAGCGACTTGGTTTCCATATAGTAAAGGGGGAGAATTCAGACGATGGTATGGAAATAATGATTGTGTTGTTAATTGGCATAATGATGGAGAATTTATGCGTACATACAAGGATGAAAATGGGAAAATCCCTGCACATGCTTTCAATTTAGAATACATATTCAAGGAGAATATATGCTGGAATTCCTTATCCTCATATCGGTTTTCAGCTAGATATACTCAAAAAGGATTCTTATATGATGCAGGTGGTAGTTTTGCATCTATAACTAACACAAAATACGTCAAATTTTACTTAGGATTTCTGAATTCAAATACTGCATTTCATTATCTCTCGGCCTTAAATCCGACAATGAATTTTCAAAAGGGTAATGTTGCTGACTTGCCTATTAAAATTGATCCTGTGTTGGTTGATAAGGTACGTGAAATTGTTGATTTAAACATAGAGCTTTCTAAAAGTGATTGGGACAGCTTTGAAATTAGCTGGGATTTTAGAAAACATCCACTAGTAAATGGATTAACTATATACTCTGCATATGAGAATTGGAAAAATGAAAGTTATCATCGATTTATTAAGATGAAAGAAAATGAAGAAGAACTGAACAGCCTTTTTATTAACTTATATGGATTACATGATGAGGTGACTTCAGATGTATGCGAAGATGATGTTACAGTACGACGTGCTGATTTAAAGAGAGATGTCAGATCATTTATTTCATATGCAGTCGGTTGTTTGTTTGGAAGATATAGTCTAGATACTGACGGATTAGCATATGCCGGTGGAGAGTGGGATGACAGTAAATATTATTCTTTTATTCCAGACAAAGACAATATACTCCCGATTACCGATGAGGAATATTTTAAGGATGATATAATTGGATTATTTATTAAGTTTGTAAAAAAAGTTTTTGGCGAAGATACGCTAGAAAATAACCTCAATTTTATCGCCACTGCCTTAGATAATAATGGAAACAGTTCTCGTGAAGTCATTAGAAATTATTTTGTTAAAGAGTTTTTTAAGGATCATTGCAAGATATATCAGAAAAGACCAATCTACTGGCTATTTGATAGTGGCAAGCAGAATGGTTTTAAGGGCCTAGTTTATATGCATCGATACGATGAAAATACAATTGGTAATCTTCGAATTGATTATCTTCATAGGGTGCAACGAATTTATGAAAATGAAATTGCAAGGATGCAGGACGCCATCGAAATTAGTAAAGATGCCCGGGAAGTAGCTGCAGCAACAAAACGTAAAGAGAAACTGATTAAGCAACTTCAGGAGACTAAAGAATACGATGAGAAAATTGCTCATCTTGCTTTAGCGCGGACATCGATTGATTTAGATGATGGTGTGAAAATCAACTACGAAAAAGTTCAGACCGATCGAGATGGCAAGAAGCTTGATGTGTTGGCAAAAATCTGACGAAAGGAGGGTCTGGGATGGCGGAACTAAATTTAAAACAAATAACGGATAAGCTCAATCATGAGTTTGTTGGAAACACTCGAAAGCTTGTCTTCTGGTACGATGACAAGGCTGAATTTGTTGAAGATGTAGATTCATTGGAGTTATCGAACGCCAAGATCTATCATCTCGAAAAAGACAACCAGTTTTATACCAAACACTTTTTAGAACGGATTGATAGAACAAACAATTACTTGATCTATGCCCCCTTTCCGCGTCCTCAGGTAAGGGACAACCATTTGGAAGACATCCTCCTCTACTCGAGACAATTCTTTGCTGATAGAGCGTCACTTCTGACTGTGGATCTTGGGATTGACCAGAAGTATAAGCCGGTCATTCAGAAATATATCAAGTTCTTCGGCGCGAAGGATCGGACTCAAAAGTTCTACGATCTCGAACTTGAGAATTTTACCAAGGAAAGTATCGAAGTGGCTCTCATGAGCGTTCTTTGCAAGACGAGAATTGCGTTTTTCGATGAGGTTGTCCGTGTCGTTTTGACCGATGGAGACCTTGAAGAGAATAAATTTCTGGAGGAATTTGATAAATATGGCCTCCTGGACGCCTTTTGGCGCCTTTGTGAAGAACAGTTCGGCTATACCGATGTTAAGCCAACGTTGGAAAAGCTTGTGTTAACCATGTTCGTAACCTATACCCAAAGATATCTTCAGGGTGAACTTCCCCCTGCATGGAAAAGCTTTGTCTCCTACAAATCCGGCAATATTATCGCATTTTTAGATAACCTGATGAACAACGTCTTATACCGAGAGCGGTATGATGAATTGTCCGATTATGTGGCCAGAAATCTTCAGGCTAAGACTACACTGGAGTCCTACAATCCAGAATTATTGATTCAATGCGACACTTTTAAAGCCATTGATCTTGTATTCATTAAATGGATCACCGAGCGCCTTCTGAATGAAGATCTTGGAGCTAAGCTTTCAGGTAAGTCTATTTCTGAGATCTGTAAGGATCGCCGCAAAAGACATTTTGGAGATCGGTATCGGTCCGAATACCACATGCTTGAAAGCGCTTCTTATGTTATAGCGGCAGCAAGTTATCAAAGCCGAGATGACCTAAAAGACATCGTCAAGCAATACACTACTAACGACTATCAGATCGATCAGCAGTATCGGAAGTTTTACTATAACTACGATCAGCTGAACGAGAACAGCCATTTAGAAAAAATTCGGGATCTTGTGGAGAATATCTACACCAATGAGTTCCTAGCTAAGAGCGTCTATAACTGGAATGTGGGTCTCAAGAAAGCAGACCCTTCCTCTTCCATGCTTCTTCAACGGAATTTTTACAGCAAATACATTCAATCCAGCAAGGATCGCGTGGTGGTGATCATCTCTGATGCGATGCGTTATGAAGTTGGGCAGTCATTATTTGACAAACTAGAAGATGACGAGAAATGCACACCAAAGCTGGAGTCAATGATGAGCATTCTCCCTTCCTATACACGACTTGGTATGGGTGCTCTGCTGCCACATAAGAGCCTGGAGTTGACTCAGGAGAACAAGGTCCTGGTTGATGGCATGCCATGCGATTCTCTCAAGCAGAGAGAGGTAATACTCAATTCCTATACGCCTAATAGCAGATGTATCCAATTTGATGATCTGAAACTGATGAAGAAGATGGAACTACGGGAAGTCTTTACAGGGATGGACGTGGTCTATGTCTATCACAACCAGATTGATGCCCGTGGGGATAAACTGAGCACGGAAAATGAGGTCTTCACTGCCTGCTACGAAGCCGTTGATGAAGTCTTTACCATGATCAAGCGCATCTCAACCAATGCCAACACCCTGCACTTCATCGTTACTTCAGATCATGGATTCATATACAAACGAGACAAGCTGCAGGAAACCGACAAGATCATCCATGTGGCCGACAAAGACGCCTTTATCAATCGTCGCTTTATCGTTGCACAAGACGCGCTGGAAGACGACGGAATCACATCTTACTCCATGGATAAGATCCTTGGGAACAAAGACACCAAGTGGGTTTCTGTTCCAGTGAGCTCCAATGTATTCAAGGTCACTGGTGGCGGCCAGAACTATGTTCATGGCGGTTCTTCTCCTCAGGAGATGCTTGTTCCGGTTATTGATGTCAAAGTTGAAAAAGGTCACGCAGAAACGCGACCGGCACAGATTGTGCTGGTCAGCATGGTCCAAAAGATCACGAACCTGATTTCTTCTCTGGACTTCATCCAGTCTGAGCCAGTTAGTGATGTGATCAAAGAGACCAGCTATAAGGTGTACTTCATTTCTGAAGATAATGAAAAAATCTCCAATGAGTGCATATATATTGCAGACAAAAAGGATAATGATCCTAGTAAGCGGATTTTCAGATTGAAGTTCAACTTCAAAAACAAGCAGTATGACAAATCAAAACAGTACTATTTGGTAGCCTATGATGAGAAAAACGATATAGAAGTCTTGCGTCATGGCGTCGTTATGGATATAGCCTTCGCGGATGACTTTGGCTTTAGTTTATAAGGGGGTGTGAGCCTGTGAGCGAACTTGAAAGAAACCATAATGCAATCGAAATAGAGCAATTCGAGGATGATTTTGATATCCAGGAAGATACTGAGCAGGTTGTTGAAACTGTAGTCAGTTCCAATAACCATCTCAACGATAAGCTCAACGAGGTCTTTGCGGGCAAAATCGTCCGCAAAGATCTGACCAAGAAAATCAAAGAAGGTGCGAACGTCCCCGTTTATGTTCTGGAGTATCTCCTTGGGATGTACTGTGCCACGACTGAAGAAGAAGCCATTGCAGATGGCGTTCGCAACGTAAAGAGCATCCTGGCGGAAAATTTTGTCCGGCCCGATGAGGCTCAAAAGATCATTTCAAAGTTAAGGGAACGTGGCAGCTACACTGTCATCGATAAAGTGGCGGTTAAACTCAACTATCGTCAGGATATCTATGAAGCGGAGTTTTCCAACCTGGGAATCAAAAATGTGCCGATTTCAGAGAGATATCCTTCTGACTTCGAACGCCTTCTCAGCGGAGGCATTTGGTGCATCGTACAGTTGGAGTATTTTTACGATGAAGCAGATAAGAGCCGAATTCCCTTCATTATCTCCAAATTAACCCCGATTCAGATGCCGAACCTGGACATGAGTGAAGTGTTAGGTGGCAGAGCTCAGTTCACCAAGGATGAGTGGATCGATGTCATCCTAAGATCCATCGGCATGGAACCGTCAAGATTTACACCTAGAGTGAAGATGCTACTGCTTGCCAGAATGATTCCCCTTGTGGAAAACAACTTCAACTTCTGCGAGCTGGGTCCTCGGGGCACCGGTAAATCTCATGTTTACAAAGAAATCTCCCCGAACAGTATCCTAGTTTCCGGCGGACAAACCACAGTAGCAAATCTGTTCTACAACATGTCCAATAAGACAGTCGGTCTTGTCGGAATGTGGGACTGCGTCGCTTTTGATGAAGTGGCCGGAATCACTTTTAAAGATAAAGACGGCATCCAAATCATGAAAGACTACATGGCATCTGGCTCCTTTTCCAGAGGGAAAGAGGAAAAGAATGCTTCAGCATCCATGGTATTTGTAGGCAACATCAATCAAAGCGTTGACGTGCTGCTAAAGACATCACATCTATTTGATCCGTTCCCAGAAGCCATGGCCTATGACAGCGCATTCTTCGACCGTATGCACTGCTATCTTCCAGGCTGGGAGATCCCTAAATATAGACCGGACTTCTTCACCAATGAATATGGCTTTATCACTGATTATCTCTCTGAGTTTTTAAGGGAACTTCGAAAGACATCCTATGCTGATGTATTGGATCAGTTCTATAAGCTGGGTAATAACTTGAACCAGCGTGACGTGATTGCCGTTCGCAAAATGGTTTCGGGCTTGATCAAGCTGATTTATCCCAATGGGAAATTTGAGAAAAAAGATGTCGAAGAGATCCTTCGGTTCGCTCTGGAAAGCCGTCGCCGTGTGAAAGAACAGCTGAAGAAGATTGGCGGCATGGAGTTTTATGATGTGAATTTTTCGTATATCGACAATGAAGACTTCACTGAGGAATTCGTTCCAGTACCAGAGCAAGGTGGTGGTAAGCTCATTCCTGAGGGGCTTCACAAACCTGGCCAGGTCTATACGGTCGCGCGCGGAAAATCCGGGATGCTGGGTGTCTTCAAACTCGAAACGGAAATGGTCACCGGCTCCGGTAAGTTTGAAAGAACAGGTATTGGATCTGATCGCGAAGCCAAAGAGTCTATCGACACTGCGTATCGGTATTTGAAAGCCAACAGTAAAAATGTCAGTGGTACCATCAGTACTTCAACCAAAGACTATCTAATGCATCTTCAGGACTTAAACGGCATCGGCATCACCAATCAGTTGTCATTGACTGCCTTCATTGCGCTATGTTCAGCTGCGCTGCATAAACCAGTGATCAGTAGTCTGGCTGTTCTGGGTAACCTGAGTATCAGCGGAACAATTATTAAGGTTGAGGAACTGGCTAATGTTCTTCAGGTTTGTTTGGATAGTGGAGCTAAGAAGGTTTTATTACCGATTACTTCCGCAGCTGATATGGCTAGTGTCCCACCAGAACTGATGGGCAAGTTCAATTTGATATTCTATCAGTCACCTGAAGATGCTGTGTTCAAAGCTTTAGGGGTGGAGTAATGAGCCATGAAGTTTGTTTCAAGGATGTGGGGTAGATAATGAGTGCACCAATAAAGCAGCATTATGTGCCACAAACGTACCTGAAGAATTTTTCATACAACAATAATTCGCCCTACCAATTTTTTGTGCTATATAAAAACAAGAAGAATATTTTTTCGGTAAATATTAGAGATACTGCAGCAGAACGCCATTTGTTTATGCCGGAACCAATCGTCCTATAGTAGCCAGCCTTGCCTGTCCGTAAATAGACGGATATAATGTCCATAAATATATTTTGGAGGACAAAAAGAGATCCTCCCTGACTCTATGGTTAGCGCCGAGTCATCAGGGAGGATCCTTACTAAGTTATTAGCATGATCAGTATATCAAAATACGTTTTAGAATGGAATCCCGATCAGCGTGTTTTTTGTTCGGAGTATGGAGAAAAGCATATGTCCCATCTGTCATCAGTCGCTTAAGGTCATTGGCTCCCGCAGGAGATTAGTGATCAACGAGAATGGGGATGTCATGATCCTGGTGCTTCGTCGCCTGCGCTGTACCAACCCCGGTTGCGGGAAGATCCATCACGAACTTCCGGATCTCTTAACTCCCTATAAGCGGCAGACCACAACGATCCTGGAGCAGATCATCACCGGTCAACATGAAGCGGTGCCCGTTGAGAATTCGACCATTCGGCGGGTCCGAGCCTGGTTCAACTCCAGAGCCCACGCTTTAGTCGGTGCTCTGCTCAGTACATATGCTACAGTCACTCAGGACTATGGGGTCGACTTTTCCGATCTGCCTCAGTCCATACTCGAGAGGATTTTCTTCTTTGTAGGCGAGCCTGCGGGCTGGCTGAAAAAGGTTGTCCGGATTTTAGTCAACAATCACCGATGGCCACATACCCAGTTGGCATAGGTGTCCACCGAGGAGTCCTCTAAAATCATGTCATCACTCGAAATTGAATGGAGGCATGACATGAAGGACAAGGAAAAAGCACAGGAAATAGCGACGCAACGGGCGATTCTACTGGCGCCCCTTCTTTCCCATGACTTGGACAAGGGGCAGATCCGGGTGCTTAAGGAGCAGATCTGCCGCGAGGCTGGGATTTCCGAGCGGACCTTACGGCGATATCTGAATAGTTATCAGCAGAAGGGATTTTCCGGACTGATACCGCAGGCGAGGGTATCGCAGGATTCAAGAGCCATCCCGGCGCTGGTGTTGGACGAAGCCGTGCGGCTGCGCAAAGAGATCCCGTCCAGAAGTGTGGCTGAGATCATTCGAATCATGGAATGGGAAGGCCTCACCGAAGCTGGCTCGATCAAGCGAAGCAGCCTGCAGGAGAAATTGCAGGAGAAGGGCTACAGCGGGAAGCATATGGCCATCTATGCCGCTGGCGGGGTAGCTACCCGCCGATTTCAAAAACGCACCCGCAACAAACTGTGGCATTCGGATATCAAGTATGGCTGTTACCTGCCGATCGGTCCTGGAAACAAGCCGCAGCAGGTCTATCTGGTGGCGTTTTTGGACGACGCTACCCGGATGATCCTCCATGCCCAGTTCTACTCGAACCTGGAGCAGAGCATCGTTGAGGATTGCTTCCGCAAAGCCATCCTCAAGTGGGGAATTCCAGAGCAGGCATACTTCGATAACGGCCGCCAGTTTAAAAATAAGTGGATGTCCAGAGCCTGCGCAAAGCTTGGCATCCGGCTGATCTTCGCAAAGCCCTACTCTCCGGAAGGCACCGGAAAAATAGAAAAATTCAATCAGAATATCGATCGGTTTCTCGATGAGTATAAATTCGATAACTCGGAACGATCCCTCGAGGTTATGAATGAGCGGTTCTGGATCTGGTTGGAAGAATGCTACCAGAACAAACCGCATACCGCACTCAATGGAACGACCCCGCATCAGGCGTATAATCTGGATCCCAGGCCCTTGAAATATCTGCCAGCGGAGAAGGTCGCCAACGCCTTTTTGCACGCTGAGACCAGAAAAGTCGATAAGAGTGGCTGCATCAGCTTTGGCGGCGCGAAGTATGAAGTTGGGCTACCCTATGTGGCTCGCAGCGTGGAAGTGGTCTATGACCCCAGTAACACCGAGGAACTGAGCATTGAGTATCAGGATGACAAACCCTTTGTGGTGAGAAAGCTGGTCATTGGGGAGCGTGTGGAGCCCAAGCCTCAGCTGCCGGAGTTCCTGACTCCAGTCAAGCCAACCTCTTCCAGGTTACTCGATGGTGCCCAAAAGCAGAATCAGAAGCGAAAAGACAAACAGCAGTCTACGGCCATCTCTTTCAAAGACATAAGAAAAGGGGGTGGCAGTGATGTTTGAAGCGTTTTATGGCTTCAAGAAAACTCCATTCTGTCGGGATCTGCCGACTACGGAACTATTCCCTTCCAATACGCTGGAGGAGTCCCTAAGCAGATTATCCTATGTCGCCGAACGGCAACTCTTCTGTGTACTCACCGGAGAGTGCGGCACTGGTAAGACGACCACCATTCGCCGATTCCGCGATCAACTGGATGACACCAGATACACCCTGATCTATCTGGCAGACTCGAAAATGACGCCGAGAAATTTCTACAAAGGGATGCTGGATCAGTTAGGGGCCGAATCAAGATTCTATCGAGGGGATGCCAAACGCCAGCTGCATAAAGAGATCGAGTTGATGAAAGGACTCCACAATAAGCGTCCGGTGGTCGTTGTCGATGAGGCGCATCTGCTGGATCGAGAAATGCTTGAAGAGGTACGTTTTCTCCTCAACTTCCGGATGGATGCCGTCAGTCCCATGGCACTGGTTCTGGTGGGCCAGGTCGAGCTATGGGAGAAACTCCAGATGCAGTCCTATACGGCGATCCGGCAACGGATCGACATCCAGTGCAAAATGCAATTGATGGACCACTCACAGGTGAAGGGATACATGAAACGCCACCTGGAATATGCCGGGATCGACCATGAGCTCTTCTCAGATGAGGCTACTGAGGCAATCTATCGATATTCCGGTGGATCCGCCAGGCTAGTCAACCAAGTGTGTACCAGCACCCTGATTTTTGGTTACCAAAGTGGAAAGCGAATCATTGACGACCACATGGTCAAACTGGTCATCAATGGCGAACTGAGCTAAACAAAATGGCAAGTTGAAATTTCTCTCAACTTGCCATTCTTTCCAGCAATTCCCGGACAAGAAATACCATCAACTTCTGGACAAGGAACAATAGCAGTAACAGCCATTTCTATACAGTAAGAAAGCATCAAGATAACTACATATGGGAAAATTATTACGCTAAGAACATTGAACCATTAATGAATGATGTTATTTCGGAAATTTCATGTAAAAGCAACTGCATTTTATTGAAAGATAAGGCTACCATTATCACATCTGAGTTAAAGATTCGAATTGCTACAGTAATGATGTTTCAGTTTTTACGTGGAAAACATAGCAGAGAGTTTGAAAAAAAGGTTTATCAGGGTGCGCTACCTGGTGTAATAGAAAATGCTCGTAATCTCTTTGGTCCGTTAGATGAGGAAAAAGAGAAGATTCTTGAAGCATATGGTAATAATGAAGAGTACTTTAAGTTGGCGGCGATGGAAGCAACGCTCAACATTGAAAGGTATGAAAAATTTATCAATGTTCTTCTACAACGGTCTTTTGTTGTTTTCAAAATCATTGGAGACTTGGATTACATCACGAGTGATAATCCAGTTATGTTTGTAGATGCGTTCTCTCTAAATGCCACACCATTTAAGAATGGACTAGCTCATCACTCTACGGTAGTCTTCTTCCCATTAACGCCCAAAATTGTGATTGCTGCTTATCATCCAGATCTTTATTTTGGGACCTTATTGGACTTAGATGGAAAGATAAACTTCCTGGATTCTAATAGAGAATCAAAATTTGTTGAGATGCTTAATAGAAAGCAGTTCGAGCAATGCTACGATCAAGTCTATGCAAGAAAAAGAAATATACTTGAATCTTTAATTGGACGGAAAGAGAAGTAAGATTGGCAAGCAATGCAAGTGTTTATACACTTGCGAAATTTTAGAATGGGTCCCATCCCCATTCTTCTATGATAGCTCAAATAGATATCAATGAAGAGCCTTTGAAGTTATTACTGCAATATACAGATAGCCGGAGAGGATTTGTATCAGAAAAAGTTGATTACAATAAAGAGTTCAGAGATGAAAGGGGTAAAAAATGGCGTCAACCGTTATACAAGCATTTAATGAATTTATGAAAGATACAGTTAATTTGGATTCCGAAGTTACAAAAAGAGCAAATAGTAGCCGAGACTGGTTAATTAGTCAGATTGCAAATTTTAAATCGAAAGATAGCGATTTCCCAACATCTTATGAAGATATAAATATTGTTTTTGGTTCATTCGCAAGGAAAACAAAAATAAGAGAACTTGATGATATTGATATGATGATAGGTCTTAGTGGTCAAGGGTCCACTTACATGACTTATTCAGATAGAATTGAAATTACTGTATCCAGTGAAGCGGCAGATTTATCAAAGTTGTGTCATGCAAATTCTACATCGCTTAACTCAAAAAGGGTTATCAACAAATTTGTCTCCGCTTGCTCAAATGTTCCTCAATATAGCAGTGCCGAAATAAAGCGAAATCAAGAAGCAGCAGTATTGAATTTGAGTTCTTATCCCTGGAACTTTGATATTGTACCGTGCTTCATTACATCTGAAGATAATCACGGGAAGAGTTATTACCTAATACCTGACGGTAACGGTTATTGGAAGAAAACAGATCCGAGGATTGATAAGGAAAGAACGACTCGGATAAATCAAAATCATGATGGAAACATTCTCCCAATAATTAGGATTCTAAAATATTGGAACAGAAGATCAACAATGCCGACTATGTCATCATATTTACTTGAGACAATGATATTAAACTATTATGAGGGGCAAAGCACAAAGGCTGGCCAATTTGTAGATATTGAATTTCCGAATGTAGTGGCCTATATCTACAATAACATAATGGGGACCGTTGATGATCCAAAGGGGATTCAAGGAAACATTAACAGTTTGACTTATGACGAAAGGACTAAAATTATGAATAAAACAGCGATAGACTACCATGTTGCAAAAGCTGCAAGAGAATTTGAACAAAACAAGGATATGAAATCTTCAATCGCTAAATGGGGTGAAGTATTTGGGAGTGAATTCCCCAAATATGATTAGGGGGTAAGCAATTGTCTATTAATGAAAAGCAGAACAGTGAATGGAACCTAAAAAGACTTGCAGCTCAAAGGCAGTTGTATTCAGAAGCAAAGACTTTGATGGGCATTCAATTCATTCTAAGTGGGGTTTTTATTGTGGCGCTTGCCATTTTGTCAAATATAATCGATGAAAAATATTTGGCGTTTACAGCGTTTGCAGCAATCGCGGTATCTATAATTGATGAGTTTCTATTATCAAAGAGAATCGACAACGTTAAAGAAGATGCTGCTAGAATTCAGGAAGAATTCGATTGTGATGTATTGGAAATACCGCAGAATAAGATTAAGATTGGAAACCATTTAATGATGGAGACAATACAGGAGAAATCGAAGAAATATTCTTTGAAAAATATCAATTATAGTGCTCTGATTAATTGGTATCCCGGAATTGATGAGGAAGACAATCGGTTTTATAGGCTGGTTTGCCAAGCTACTAATTGTTGGTGGAATCAGAATCTAAGAAAATGGTATTCGTTTATTTTGTCAATTTCACTCTCGTGTATTTTTGCGATATTGCTGTTATTAGCAATCATTAAAGGAATAACAGTTTCTGTATTTATAAATTCTGTTTTGTCTCCGATATTGCCAGCTTTCATACTGGTATATAAAACAAAGAAGCATAATAGCAAGGCAATAGAAAATCTGAATCAAATGAAGGGGAAGCTTGATGAAATCATTTTAAGAGCTGAGAATTCTGATTCTTATCCAAATGAACAATTAATCAATGACTCAAGGTGCTTGCAAGATATGATTTTTGACAATAGAGCATCAAGTCCACTTATACCAGACAAATTGTATTTTGGAAAAAGAAACAAATATGAAGAGATTGCAAAAGATACAAACCGAGAACTCATTAGAAAAATTAAGCAACTGTAAATTGCATGAGAACCCTCACTTAGAAGGTTCTTCATTTGCATAGAAAATCAGATTTTTCAGCTATTGTGTTCTTGAACCGATAGCCCATTGTATTCATCGAGGATAGTTGGTGAGGATGATTTCTTTTTAGCTCTGGCTTGGAATATACCATCCGGCGATGGATGAGTTCTTCCTGCACCTGCATGAACATTTCACGGGATGATTGCTCATCATGACTATTTTCCGCACAATTCCCTTAGCGTTCTTTTTTTTGTTTGTCTGCTGGGCTTTGAGAAAATAAATGATCGACGTTTGATTGTACCGTCAGTGATTCTTTCATTAGATTTTTTTGTTTTACATAGTCCTTTAAAATGACTTTTTTAGAATCTAGGCATGAGTTGAATTCCTGTTGAAGGTCTCTCATTGAAGGTATTTTTCTTAATGAAATCGAGTCAAAACCTTGCTTAGCGGATTGGTGAAGCAGAATGTTTTCAGTGTTCGCCTCATAGTATTTTGCTGAAAATCCGGCTTGACTGTAAGCGCTATACACTTCCTTTGTTTTCGCATAGTTAATGATATGCTTCTTCAAATCAGTAATTTCAGTCATCCGTTTTTCAATTTGCTTAATATGCTGTGACAGCTCGTGATAACGATCCGTTGCAGCTTTTGTTTTTTCAACCAGGGTCTCATAGTCGGTGATGTTATTCTCCGTCAGAAAATTGATGGTCTGAGCCATCTGCTTCAGATTGAAAACCTTCGCCCAGCGCTCGTAACCAGGGCCTTTTCCGGCTTGAATTTTGGCCTGAATGTCCACCAGAAGGTTGATCTTGTCCGGATTTTTTCGATAAGGTCTTTTGGCTTTTGGTGTGTGGATCGTCTTTCCAAGAATCGCGGATCTCAACTCTTCTTCAGAATATCCTTCTCCGAGGGACCGCAATCTTGTAAATTTTTGCTGACCATTTGCTTTGAAGGCTAGATGCTGCCCCTGCTTCACTTCATAACCATTCTCCGCCATTATTGCTCCCCTAATTAAACCTTGCGCATATTAAGAGGCATATTTTGTGGTTTTTGAATGGAAGAACCCCCTGATTTTATTAGGACGCAATTGCACCGTTTTTAAATGAGATCGAACATTATGTTCAAGCTCATCATCACTCCTGGGACTTGGTTTTTTACTTATGCCACGTTTGAGATCGCTGTTGAGCAATTCATCAGGATTGTACTCTGGGGCATACGGTGGCAGGTAGAATAGCTCAATTTCTTCCTTATGCTTTTCTACCCACGCCATGACTTTTTTAGCGTGATGAACCCGCAGATTATCGAGCACCAGGAATACTTTCTTGTTGCTGTCATGCACTAACCGCCGCATAAAATCAATCAGTTTGTCGGCATTCATGTTGTCTTTATAGAGGACAAAGCGCAATTTTCCTCGATTGGAAATTGCTGAAAGCATGTTGATCTTGATATGCTTTGCTTCGGTTCGAACCACCGGCGTTTGTCCGATTGGCGCATACCCACGCAAGCAAGTTGACTGGTTTTGCAATCCGGTTTCATCTCCAAAGAAAATCTCTGCATTCTCAGCCTCTGCTCGTTCAGTAATGCCAGGAAACTCAGTTTCGACCCAGTGCTGCACCTTCTCTGTGTCTTGCTTGTAGGCGCGTTTCATCGGCCGCTGGACTGAGAATCCCCACCGCGCCAAGTAGACCCCTAAAGTAGATACGGGCAGGCTGATTTTATACTTTTCATAAATGAGCTCTGCAATGGTTTTTCTGCTCCACATGCAGTCTTTGAACTTCAATTGATCCGGTGTCTTATCAACCAGGATTTGCTGTATTTCCTTTTCCTGGGCAGGAGTAAGGGTTCGTTTCGCACCCTCTCGGCGACCACGCTTTTGGGGCTTGATCCCTGCGATCCCGCCTTCCTTGTATTGTTTCTTAGTGTTCTGGACGTGCCGCAAGCTTACATCTAAGATTTCTGCTATTTCCTCATTCGTTTTACCTTTTTCTGATAGTCGGATGATGTTCTTGCGAATCTGATATTGTTCTTCCGGACTAAGCCGTACTGCTTGGGTTTTTAAATCATTATTCATACGATTATTATATCAAAAATCATCAAGAAACGCAAGGTTTATTTAGCGAGTCAATAACTTCAGGAAAGCATCAAAATCTGCTGGCTTTTGCGCCATGACAGCATCGATGGTTTGTCTCAGCTTCTCCTGCCAGGATAGCGGTTTTTTGTCGCCCAGCCACTTGCCGTAATCAGATGGTCCTTGCTTTGGAGCTTCTATGATCGAGAGTCCGTTCTCTAGGCAGAGTTTGTCGCTGATTTTCCGGATCGCTTCACTGGAGCCAAGGAAATTCCTGAATTTCTGTGTGTGGTCGATGGATGTGGAATTGCATATGATGTGGTTGTGAATATGGGCATGATCCGTATGCGTGGCGACAACAAATTGATACTTTCCCTTGGTGAAACTCAGGGCTAGCTCATACCCGATCTCCTGTGCCTTTTCCGGGGTGACCTCTCCCGGCTTAAAGGACTGCCGGATCTGATAGAGCACGATGTCGCTCTTCTTCTCTTCACTGCGTCCAATATAAGTCTCATATTCTTTTTTGCAAAGCAGCATCTCTCCAGCAGCGGTTTCCGGTTCACAGCCATAGGCTTTGATGAGCTGTCCGCTGTTGGTTTTTTCAGGATTGATGGCATAGGAAAGGCGCTCATGTACCGTGTGGGCCACGGTTTGACCTTTGATGACATGCATGGGGATTAATCTCGTGGTTGCCACAGCGGACACCTCCTTCCAAAAGAAAAAGGCGCAGCAGATTGCTCCACCGCGCCCGTCACAGGATCATTTTTCGCTTTCTCAGATCGCTTTCAGAGAATCATTGAATACACCAAGCAGCTCAACCAGGAAGGCTGCGATCAGCGGCAGTCCGAAGGGACTGATCAACCAGGCCAAGCCCATTAATCTCAGACCTTCCGGAACATCCTGCAGCAGGACCATGGTTCCCAGTGCGATGGCAAAGCAGACAAAAGCCACGATCCCCAGCACCATGGTGGACAGCTGACACAGCAAACGGCAGGCTGCAACAAGGATCGTTAAAGCCAGTGTAATTGGGAATAAGAACAGCTTGATGAGAAATCTCATGCTGCACACCTCCATTCATCCGAAAATTTTCTTCTGCCCTGATCGTAGCAAGGAATCCAAATGTCGTCCATGTTGTCGATAAAAAATTTTAGTCTATGGTGGAAAGGCGGGTCATGATCTGATCCGCCTTTTCCCATACACTCTTTAGGCTGCTCTGAATATCCTCAATATCGGCTTCATAGATGCGTCCGGTCTCATGCGCCCGCTTGGCATATTGATTCAGATTGTTGCTGCTTCTTCGAAGGAGCGATACCAGTTCAGAAATATCGGAGAGGTCCAGGCGGACTACATAGCCGTCAATGGCCATCTTCCTGATGTAAGCCCCCATATTCTTGGTCCCCAACTGGCGCATCTTTTCTTCGATCAGCGCTTTTTCACGCTCAGTGACCATGATTATTATGGGGACCTGACGCTTTCTATTTGCCATATCATCACCTCCTCAAGTTTCCACCACCTTTCTGCTTCAGATGCTCCTATTTAATCGTCTTCTTCCTTATAATCGGGCACCAGGATCAACTCTCCGTATTCCTGATCACTCATGGCTGCCAGCTTCCTCAAAGCACTTTGAATAAGCTGGGAGAGCTCTGCGTCTTCAGGAGCAAGCTCTGTGGAGATTTTCTCAAGTCCTGCGATCAGTCCGGACCGGGTGCCGGTATCATAAATACACATGAGATTAAGCTCTTCAATACTGAATCTATCCATCATCATCTCTCCATTTCTGCAGTTTTATGTGACAGCACTTTGCTGAGCTCTGGTTTCTCAGCAGACTTTTTCAGCCGCTGCTTAACGGATTCTTTCTGCGGATTTTTCTCTTCATGTCCTTCGACAGCCTTTCTTGTCTTATCCACATCTTTTGTAGGAACGTTATTGATTAGTCCATCAAATTGATTGTCATTTTGCTCCACCGTATCCTCGATGCTGCGCAAAGGATTGATGGGTTTGATGAACTCCGGCACTTCCTTGAAGCCGATGGCATCCACATAATGAGCCGTGTGCTCACCGTTTTGTTTCAAGACGATGACATCGCTCATGGATAAGCTATGTCCAGTAAAGTCCTTGGGCCGATCCTCATTGAATTTTTCATAGATGACGTTCAGCGTCCCATTAGTGTCAGCTGCTGTCTCAAAATGTCCGGTGTAGGTCAGATCATAATTCTTATAGTCCACAGTAAGGCCGAGCTTTTGCAGGTGATGCAGACTCTCGAACCGGTGGTTTCGCAGATTCTCATCGTTTCTCAGCTGATAGATGGCGTAGGTGTCATCCGGACCTGTGAGGAATTCCACCTCCTGCAGGCGAGGAGATGGATTATCATCAGTCCCCGTCTTTTCGTTTTGCTTTTCTATGTCTGCTGCAGAAATCCCGCGCTCCTGGGTGATTTCCTTAAAATGGCGGTCGATGTCATCAATGAGTTCAGCTGAAGTCTTGCTGATGGTTTCAAGCGAAGCCTTCAGTTCAGGCAGATCCTTGTCCTTGCTCCAGGCAGCGATGTAACCAAAGCTGTTCTCGTCAGTGGCGATGCCATAATAGGCGCATACCGCAAAGGAAACACTTTCTGCCTCCACTTCTTCGGTTCTTCGATCCTTGGGGTTTACCGGTGCTTTCTCATCTTCTCCGAGATCCTTTTCCTGGTCAGGCTTCAGATTATGAAGCTTGGCGTGGGCGATCTCATGGATGGCTGCAGAGACCGTCTGGATCTCACTCATGTCTTCCCGAATGGCGATTTTTTGTCTGCCCTGGCTGAAATAGCCGTCGGTGCTGGCGGGCATGGCTTCGAAGGAGATGGGAACCGGGGAGGATCGCTTCAGAGCCTCCATGAAGACATCATATTGCTTGACGTCACCGGTCAGGGTACTTGCCAGCTGGGGAAGGGGCTTCCCGTCCGTCTGGGAGACATCAAAGACAGAGACGACCCGAAACCTTGGGATCTTGATCTCCACTTCTTCTGTCAGTGTCTTGCCAGCGACATCCCGCAGGGGCTTCTGGGTCACAGGATCAAGCTTTTCAACTTCCTTTTTCGTTTTGACAGGGGCCGGGGCAATGATGCGGATGCCTTTTTCACCCTTCAGTACATTGCGCTGGAACTGATGCTGCCAGCGGTTGTATCCCGCCACCAGTGTGGCATCCGGCTTTTGCATGGCGATCAGGATCGTGTTGTTCAGGGAATAATGATGGAACCTCGACATGGTGCGCAGGTAGTCCTGATATTTTTCGCCGCTGAAAAAATCACGGATGCCTTGTTCCAGCTTGTCCGTGATTTCCTTGAGGCCATCCTTGATGTTTTTACCAGGTGCCGCCTGAGCCGACGATTCTCTGACCGTTTCCTTTTGTCCGTAAGCAGCAGGCGCTTCCAGCACGCCGTGGGCTTGGAAGGAGTAGTGATCCTGCTGATTGATCCCATTGATGATCACGTGATCCAGCACCTGGATGCCCAGAAGATTGCCCGTTTCCTTCAGCCTTTTTGTCACGGTGAGGTCTTCGGAGCTTGGCGTCAGATCACCGGATGGGTGATTGTGACAAAGGATAACGGCATTGGCCTTATTGACGATGGCATTTCGGAAGACTTCCCTGGGGTGGACGATGGAGCTATTGATGGTCCCAAGGGATACGACCTCATGATCGATGACACGGTTCTTGGTATTGAGGAAGGCCACAACAAAGGCTTCCTTGTCATGGACCTGATCCATCACCGAGCGAAAAAAGTCCGCTGCCGTATCCGGTGAATTGATGACCGGGTTTTTCGTGTTGATGCCGCTGCTCATCCGGTAAAGATCCAGAAAGGCCTGATGCTTTTCCCGCTGAGCTGGCGTGCTTAAAAGCTGTGTGGCATTCTCCACCAAAGCGCCGATGCCTTTTCTCTGGGCGTATTCCAGCGCCTCATCCTCCTTGACGCCGATGATGTGGGCAAAGGCCTGGACATAGCGAAGTTCATCCGTGTTATTCATCGCTATCCACCTCCAGCTCGGCCATCATCTCAACTAAGAGAAACAGATCTCCCAGTTTGTCAGCATCTTCCGGTGTTGAAACATATTCTTCCGGATTCTCCCAGAGCTCCAGCAGATTATCCGTGCTCACCTCAATACCGAGAAGAGCCTTGATCCGTTCTTTGACATTCATGATTTTTCCATCCTTTCTTTAGATTTTGTCGATGTTTTGTCCTTATCCTTGGTTTCACCAGACGTGAATTCCAGCCTGAAATTGACGTACTTGCCGCCGGTATCCTCCATGATGATCCGGGCATCGTAGGTCTTTTGCGTCTTGGGCGAATACAGGTTTTTCATTTGAATATTGCCATCCTGCAGAAGAGCAGCAGCTACCTCGCGAGTCAGGACCGTTTTCTTGTCCTTGAAGAAACGGTTATCCTTCCACAGAGCGAATGTACAGGTTTTGTTCTGGCAGAAAAAGCGACGTTCCCCTTCCAGCACCTGATCTCCGCAACGGGGGCAGGAACCGATGCTTTCCGGATTTAAGGCCAGCTCGCCGGGGGCTTCAGAGACCGCCCTATAGGTTCTGACCAGATCCTTCAGGTGCTGAGATATCTCCGTCATGAAAAGCTCAGGAGAGAGCTGTCCCTTTTCAATGCGCTTCAGCTTTTCCTCCCATTCCGCCGTCATCTGAGGGGATTTGATCTGCTCCGGCAGGATCGTGGCCAGAGCAACTCCCTTATGAGTTGGCTGCAGAGTCTTGAGCTTTTTGTCGCCTCGGCGCTCCACCAGCTCAGTCTTGATCAGCTTTTCCAGGATGCCTGCCCGTGTGGCCGGAGTCCCCAGACCTTTTCGTTCCGCATCCTCAGGCAGATCCTCCAGGCCAGCATTCTCCATAGCAGAGAGCAGGGTATCCTCGGTGAACAGCTTAGGCGGTGTAGTTTTCCCTTCCTCCAACCTTACGGTGACCGAATCAAAACGCTGGTCTTTTTCCAGTCTGGGCAGCGGGGCTTCTATTTTCTTCTCCATTTTTCGAGTGGTAATCGTGCCGCGAAAATATTCATCCACTGACTTCCAGCCAGATTGCAGAACCATCTTTCCCTTGGCGGTGAATTGTTGGCCAGAGCAGTCCAGCGCAACCGTCGTTTCAGAATACCGATGAGCTTCTCCAGCAGCTGTGATGAGGCGGATAGCCAGTAGCTTTAAGAGCTCCTGCTCGCCCTTGGGCAGACTCTCCAGGATATTTCCCTTAAGAGCAAAGGTCGGAATGATGGCGTGGTGATCACTGACCTTGGAATCATCCAGCAATTGCTTTGGATCCGTCGAATATCCCTTCGTCAAATTCTCTGGCAAAAGGGAAAACGCTGACTGAAGGACGCCTGCAGTGGACTGTGCCATGTCAGTCGTCAGGTAGCGGCTGTCGGTTCGGGGATAGGTGATGAGCTTTTTTTCATAGAGGCTTTGGGCATAATCCAGCGTTTGCTGGGCTGTGTAGCCAAGAAGTCGGTTGGCTTCCCGCTGCAGGGTGGTCAGATCATAAAGCTTGGGGGGGGTTTCCGTCTTTTCCTGAGTCCGGATCCCAGTGATTGTGGCAGATTTTCCCTGGCATTGATTTAAAAGTTTTTCAGCCTCGGCCTTGATCTTCAGCTTTTCACCGGCTGCTTCAAAGCCGGGTAGCTTCAGCACAACGGTGTAGAATGGTTCGGACCTGAAATCCTGAATGGCAGACCAGCGGTCCACGATCATGGACAGCGTAGGAGACATGACGCGTCCAACATTAAGGGTCTGACGATACAAAACTGAAAAGAGCCTCGTTGCGTTGATACCGACCAGCCAATCCGCCTGTGACCGACAGAGGGCAGATTGATAGAGCGAATCGTATTCCTGGCTGGGCTTTAGTTTCCTGAAGCCTTCGCTGATGGCTTGGTCCTCCATGGAACTGATCCATAGGCGCTTCACCGGCTTCTGACAGCCCGCCTGGCGATAGACCAAACGGAAGATCAGTTCTCCTTCACGCCCTGCATCCGTGGCACAGACGATCTCCGTCACTCGGGATTCACCCAGCAGGCTTTTCAGGATCTTAAATTGCTTTTGCTTGTCCTTGGGCACCTGGTATTTCCATGGATTCGGAAGGATCGGCAGATCCTCGAAGCGCCATTTGCCATAGCGCTCGTCGTAGACATCCGCCGGAGAGAGCTCCACAAGATGTCCAACACACCAGGAAACCAGGACATCCGTTCCTTCCAGATAGCCGTCCTTTCGGCTGTTTGCCCCCAGCACAGCGGCAATGGACTGGGCTACACTGGGCTTTTCTGCGATCACCAGTCTCATTTGTCCACCTTCCTTTTCTTGTGGGGGAGGATCAGCTCACGGTAGCAGACACCGGTGCAGCAGTTGCCTTGAAGGTAGCTGCAGCCATGGCAGGGATGGGTCTTGGGCAGGACAGGAGAGAGCTTCTCCTGCCGCTGCCTGGGCTTTTGCTTCATCAGCCGTTCAAAGGGACTGTCCGTAAAATGCGTCATTCGTCATCACGCTCCGCTTCGAAAGCTTCCTGATCCTCTTCAACCAGCAGTTTTTCTTCATAGTCGTCATCGTCATCAAAGCTGTACTCATCAAGATTGGTTTTTCCATTGACGCTGGGCTTGGGCTTTCTCAGCTTGAAGTACCACAGTCCGCCGCCGCCCAGAAGAATCAGGATTACAAGGATGATCGGTGTAGGATTCATGCTTTCCGCTGGTACGGGTTCCTCCACTTCCGTTTCTGGCTCCGGTGTAGGTTCGGGTTCCGGCTCAGGAACGGTTGGGACCGCACCTTCACCCGGCAGTGGCTCCAGTGTGCCGTCTTCCTCCATCAGGGCTCGGAGGTCTGCTTCATCCACCAGGTTCAGGAAGTAGACGTTATTTTCCTTGCCGGCCCGGTCGATGATCAGATAGAAGGTGTTGCCCGCTTTGGTTTTGACCGTAATGAACTGCTTGTCCTCGATCTGTTCGCCTTCCAGGTCATCCACAATGGTCAGATTGCCTTCCGGAGTCAGGGGTACAGCAGCTTCCGGTTCTGTTTCTTTGACGGGTTCTGAGGGTGCGGGCTCGGCAGTCGGCACCACAGCTTCCTCGATCGGATCAGAGCTTGCCGTGATCGCCTTGGATTCGTCGGTCTTGGCATAAGCCGGGACCGAGAAGGCGGAAAGGCAAAGCAGCATGACCAGCAGTAGGCCTGAAGCACGAGGC